>JAWOLO010000383.1:0-3615 GCA_033853375.1 Terriglobia bacterium | reverse complement strand
CCAGCCCTGCCGCACCGTGGATAGGCGAGGCTCGACCAGAGTCGGATAACTTAGCAGACCCAACAGGGAACCCGCGTTCGAAAGCGCGTAGAAGCGATAGACGCCGGTATCATTCCTTGAGCTCGCCAGCCAGGCCTGCAAGAGTGGGCTTGTTGCGGAAAGCAGAAAGAACGGCAAGCCCACGGTCAGAGCCAGGACCCACAGAATGTGCAACGCAGGATGCTGCGGTCCGAGTGGCTTCAAAGAATCTCTCGGCAGAATGGGCAGCACGAGCAGGCTGGACGCAAGAAGGCCTGCGTGAAGCCAGCCCTGCGCTCGCGAACGAAGGCGTTGGGTTAGCAAATGCGCGTAGAGATAGCCAAGCAGCAACACAACTTGAAAGAACAGCAGACAAACGGTCCAAACCGCTGCGACTCCTCCGAACCACGGAAGAATGATTCTTGCAATCAGCGGTTCGACTTGGAAAAGCAGAAACGCGCTCACAAAAATCGTCAGCGCATTCAACAGCTTTGAGTTTGGCCCGAGGGATGCCTGGGCCGTGGAATCTGCAAATGCGGCTTCGCCGGCCATGCTGTGAGGCAAGATTATACGTAGAGCAGAGCTTCAGCCAGGCATCTTTCTTTACGGTGATGGATTTGTAGCTTACCGCTGTTTATTCATAGCGCAGCGCAACCATGGGATCGACGCGCATGGCTCGCCGTGCGGGGATGTAGCAGGCGCACAGCGCTACGGCAGTCAGCAAAACGGCTACCCCCGCAAATGTGAGAGGATCGCTTGCGCCCACGCCGTAAATCATTTTCGTAATCAAGCGCGTCAATCCCAATGCGGCAGCAATGCCGATACCAACTCCGATTAGCGTCATCCGCATGCCTTGTCCCAGTATCATCCGCATTACGTCCTTGCGCGAAGCTCCCAGCACCACGCGCACTCCGATCTCGTGTGTCCGCTGGCCGGTCAAGTAGGAAATCACGCCATAAATCCCGATGGTTGAAAGTACAAGCGCGAGCCCGGAAAACACGCTCAGGAGAAGCATGGTAAGCCTCTGCGTGGAAATAGAATGCGCGACGATCTCTTCCATCGGCACCACATTAAACACAACCGCGCTCGGATCCACCTTTTCTGCGGCTTGACGAATGCTGGAGGCAAGACCAACAGGAGAACCGGTGGTCCGGGCGACATATCCGCCGCCATTAGCGAGCAAGGGCCAGAATCTGTCTGGGATTTGCCAAATGGGGAGATAGAGCTGGGCTTCCAAATTTTCGTGTTCGCGCGCACCCAGCCCCCAGTGTTGGATGTGGCCCACCACGCCCACAATTTCCGCCTGCATTTCGAGTAGGCCAATGTTAAGCCGTTTCCCGACAGGGTCTTCGTTCGGAAAGAACTTACGTGCGAGGCTTGCATCAATCAATGCGACGACTGGCGCATGTTCATTGTCCTGCTCGGTGAAAGAGCGCCCGCGCAGCACCGGAATGTGCATGGCGCGGTGGTAGTCTGCGTTCACTAGGTAAAACAGCGCAAAGGTCATGTCGTTTTCATGCTGCGGGCGCGGCTGGCCTTCGCGCCAGAACGGCAATTCGGAATCCCCGGTCATGGGCAGAGAGCCGCCCATCAGTGAAACAGCTTCGACGCCGGGAATGCTTTCCACTTGCCGCAGCGTCGCGCGGTACTTTGCGCGCAACTGGTCCGCGGTAACGTTGGGATCGGCGGTCGAAGAGATCTGGAAGGTCAGAACATTGTGCGCATCAAAGCCAGGATTGACGTTCCACAACGCCGAGAGCGTACGGATCATAAGTCCCGCGCCGATCAGCAGAACCACAGCCATGGCCATCTCGACAGCAACAAAAACACTTTGCGTGCGATGACGCGCCCCGCTGGCGCCCCGTCCTCCCTCCTTCAGCGTTTCGTGCATGTCTGGCCGCAAAGCCTTAAGAGCGGGAACCAGTCCGAAAGCGATGCCGGTAAGAAGAGAAATACCAAACGTGTACAGCAGCACGTGCGAATCGAGAGAAATCTCTTCCGCCCGCGGAAGCGTTTCCGGCAACGCCGCAAGAATCACTTTCGTGCCGAGCTTGGCCAAAGCCAGCCCGATGCAGCCGCCCGCTAGACCAAGTAACACACTTTCCGTCAGTAGCTGGCAAACCACACGGACGGGGCCGGCTCCCAGCGCGGACCGGATCGCGAATTCGCGCGCCCGGCCCGTAGAACGCGCGAGAAGCAAGTTCGCCACGTTGGCGCAGGCAATCAGCAGGACGAAGCTGACGGCGCCGAGTAGGACGAGCAGGATTCCCCGAACGTCGCCGATCACGTCCTGTTTGAGCGGCACGAGCGTGACGCCGGAACCCTTGTCGGCCTCGGGATAAGCCGCTGCGAGGTTATCCGCAACGCGCGACATATCCGCCCGCGCTTGTTCGATGCTCACGCCGGGCTTCAGCCGCCCGATGGAGTTCATGCCCATGCTGATGCGACGGTCGCGAAACGTTGGATCGTTCCACTGGCCGATGGGCACATAGATATCGCTCGGGCTCAGCCCCGTGACATGGCCTGGCGCGACGCCGATGACGGTGTAAACCTTGCCGTTCAGCGTGCTGCTCCTTCCAAGAACTTCCCGCGACGCCCCGAATTTGCGTTTCCAGAGGCCGTCGCCGAGGATAGCCACGGGGCCCGCGCCGGCGCGATCTTCCTCCGATCGGAAATTGCGGCCGAGTAACGGCCGGAGACCAAGCGTCGGGAAAAATTCTGCGGAAATCATGTGCGCGTGCAAGCGCTCGGGTTCTCCCACTCCGGTCATGTTAAAATCGTCCGACCGAAACGCGCTCAACGAGGAAAAAGAGTGGTTGTCTTTTTGCCAGTCGAGGAAATTTGGATAGGAAATGGAGCTTTCCTGGAAGGTTCCGGTTCTGGAATAGACAGCCACAAGCTCGTTGGGGTTCGGAAACGGCAGCGGGTTCAGGAGCACACCATTGACCACTGAAAATAGTGCGCTGTTCGCGCCAATGCCCAGAGCAAGCGTTAGCACGGCAACTGCAGTGAATCCTGGGTTTTTCCACAGCACGCGAAGCCCATACCGTACGTCCTGCCCGAAGTTGGTCATTCTTAGCCTCCGATTGTCCGCAGCTATACACGTTGACGTCGTCGGAAGGTACGCAGAAGTGGCAGGGTTTGTTCCGTAATCTAGGTTCGCTGGTTAATCCGTGGGTTTGGGCCGTCATTCATAGCGCAACGCCACCATCGGATCGACCTTCATCGCCCGCCGCGCCGGGACCGCGCAGCCCAGCGCCGCCGCCAGCGTTAACACCAACACGATCCCGACAAAGGTCAAGGGGTCGCTCGGCGACACGCCCACCAAAGCCACGCGCAACAATCGCGTTACCCCCAGCGCAAGAAGCAGGCCAATCGCCAAGCCCGGAGCCAGCGGCCGAATCCCCTGGCCAAAAACCAGACGCGCGACGTCCCCTCGGGAAGCACCCATGGCCATGCGCAGCCCAATTTCCCGGGTTCGCTGGCTCACCGCGTGTGAAATCACGGCGTACAAACCGATCGCGGCCAGTATCGTGGCCACTCCTGCAAAAACGGTGCAGATCGCACCGAAGAGGCTCACCGTCAGTCGGCTTTCCG
>JAWOLO010000382.1:0-12871 GCA_033853375.1 Terriglobia bacterium | reverse complement strand
ACATGCCTCCCGCGGCGTTCACCGTGAGTTGCTTACTCGCCACAACCTGACCGTTCTTCCTCGCGATCAGAGTTACACTCCAATTCCCGCCGGTTGGAAGGTTTCCGCTCCCCGCGTAGATTCCCGCTCCCTTATCGGACAAGCGAAACTCTTCGCGCATCGCCGGCATCCCCATGTCCGGCATGCCGCTCATGAAAAACGCGGCGGTTACGTCTGCGTTGGTGATCGCGTTTCCCTTCGCGTCAGTCAGTTTGATCTGGAATTGATTCGCGCCTTTTTGCGGCGGCGTGGGCGTCGAACTAAACTCCATCGAAGCCTGGGGCGTGTTCGTCGCGGCTGCCGTGCCCGCTCCCGGCGGCGGGGGCATGTACGTTCCCAAGGCGGCTTGCAGCTGGCTTTCGGAATCGACGAGAAAATTCGCGGACGTCACGATCCTTTCGCCTTCTTTCAATCCTTTCAGCACCACGTACTGGTCGTTTACCATCGGGCCCAGTTGCACTTCGCGCGGCTCAAGGTTTCCTTGTCCGTGGTCCACGAACACAACCTGGTGCGTGCCCGATTGCAGCGCGCCACTCGCCGGAATCACCACTTGCGTGCCCATAGGAATCTGAAACGTCGCATTCACAAACATTCCCGGTTTCAGCAGCAAATTTTCATTCGCAATCACCAGCCGCACCTTGGCCGTGCGCGTCGCCATGTCCACTTCGGGATAAATGAAATCCACGCGGCCGCGGAAACTCCTTCCTGCATAAGCATCCACAGTCACTGTCGCCGGCATCCCGGTTTTGATCCTTCCCAGGTCGTTCTGAAATACCTGTGCCAGCACCCAAACCGTTGAAAGATCCGCGATGGTGTACAAGCGAGTCTCCTGCTGCACGGTCAGGTTCGGCAGCGCATTGCGCTCGATGATGTAGCCAGACACCGGCGAAGTGATTTGCAGCGCTTCCACCGCTTCACCCGTGGATTCCAGGCGCGCAATCTCACTTTCCGGCACGTCCCATTGCATCAGCCGCTCTTTCGAAGATTCGAGCAACGAGCGCGTGCCCGCCGCCACGCCGGGCACGGTGCTATCGGAGAGTTGTTTGGCGTTTTGCTTGGCCACCAGGTATTCGCGCTCCGCGGCGATGAGTTCGGGGCTGTGAATCGTGAAGAGCGGTTGGCCTTTACGAACGTATTGATACGTCGCATCGGCAAAAACGTCTTCGATGTGTCCCGCAAACCGCGTTTGCACGTAAGCCACTCGCCGCTCATCGATCGCCACGGTTCCCGTCACGCGGATCTCATCCTGAATGGCTTTTCGTTCGACTTTTCCGAACTTCACGCCGATGGATTGCAGCCGTTCCGCAGAAAGCTGCACGGGCGCGAGCGGCGCCTCGGCCAGCGGCGCGGTCGTCGGTTCGCTTTTTGTTTGTGCGGATTCTTGCGGATTCGCAACCGCTGCCGCGACGGGCTGCAGGTGCGCGACGTTTCTTTTTGTGCGCCACCACCATCCGCCGAGAACCGCAGCTAGCACCACGTTCGCAATCAGGGCCAGGTAAAAAGCGTTGCGATAGTTCTTCATTTTCAAATCCTTACTTCGCGCTTTCGCGCAGTTCCAATCCCGTGATCTCTTCCAGGTGCGCCAGCGCCCTTTCATGCTCTTCGAGCGTTTGCCAATACTCTTCGTCGAGCTTCAACACGTCGAGAAACGAGGCCAGCAACGCTTGAAAATCCTGCCGGTTCGATTCGTAAGCTGCCATTCCAGCTTGCAGTTCCGCGCGCGCCTGGGGCATCAATCCTTCGCGGTAGATCTTGAGCAGCTCGGCGGATTTTTCTTGTGTCAGGTACTCTTGTCGCAGCGCAAACGCGGTCTGCTGTACGCGCGTCTCGGACTCGCTTCGCGCGCGGTTTTGCTCGGCCTGCGCCTGCGCCAGTTCCTTCTGCTGTCGGCGGCCGCGATAAATCGGGATGCGCATCCCGAACGTGGCCATGTAATAAGCGCGAAACTGCGTCGGGTCAGTTCGCTGCCACATGTATTGCACGTTGAAGTCAGGATAGAAATCTCTCTTCGCTAGGTCCACCTGCAAGCCCTGCTTTGCAATGTTTTCCCGGGCGGCCGCGAGATCAGGATTGTTCGCTTTCGCAGCCTCGAGAAATTCTTCAAATGTGTGTGTCGTTGCGGTCTCCGCGAGTTCTTCGGTCTCGATATCCGGCGTTGTTTGCGCCCGCCCCAGCATTTGCTTGAGCGCGGCTTGTGCTTTTCCCTCTTCGAGTTGATTCATCGTGATTTCCCGCAACAGCTTCGTTCGCTCGATCTGTGCCTGGAGCACTTCCTGCTGATTCCCCATCCCGCTGCGATAGCGTGCTTCCGCCGACTGCACGACCTGCTTCAGCAAATCTCCATCGCTGTCGAGAATCGTCGCCCGCTTTGCGAGAAAGGCGAGTTGCACGTAAGCCGTCTTAATCTGGCTCAGCACCGAGCGGCGCACGGATTCGACCTGCTGCTGCATCACGTCCGCATCTTTTTTCGCGATTTCGCCGCGCAGTCGTAATTTTCCGGGGTAGGGAATGTCCTGCGAGAAGCCCAATCCGACGTACGCGAAGTCGCTGTTCGTGTATCCAGCGAACGGCCGCGGGCTTCCCACGCTGAAGTGCTGCACCATCACCTGCGGATCGGGCAGCGTGGCCACCTGCGTTCGAACCTCCCGCGCTGACTCCACGCTCTCGCGTGCGGCTTGAATTTGCGGATTGTTTTTCTCCGCTTCGCGCAGCAGATCGGCCAGCTTTTCGACGTGGCCCGACGGGGATGCCTCCTGCGGGAGTGGCGGAGTCTCCTGCGCGCGCATTGCATACCCACTTGCTGCCGCCAGAACAATTGCCACAATCCACTTCTGTCTGCACCTCATACGAAATCCTTTCCTGATACGGGATCCTGCGCGAGACTCAAATGCTTTACCGTTTCGCGCTTCGAATCGAATGTCGGGCCATGCGCTTAGGGGCGGATTTTGTTTACCCTGAGCGTAGTCGAAGGGCCCCGCCCGATCGCCGTGAAAATCTGCGACGCAATTGCAGGGCTTTTCACGATCGCTGCAACTAAGCGCACGTAGAGACACACGTGCACGCAAAGTGTGCTCAGGAAAAATTCAGATCAGGAAGGTACAGAGAAAAGACTGCAGGGGCGGCGGAGAGGAATTCCGCGCAATATCCCGAGACCATGCGCTTTCACGGGACTGCGTTGCATCAACTACCCCGGAGGTCAACGCTGGCGAGTCGGCCACCACGAAGCTTCCAGGCCAAGTCTGCGCTTCGGGCAGCGGCGCTTGGGCAATCGCGCAGCAGGTCTTGCTTGCATTCGAAACGGTGACCGGCGGCTTTTCCGCCTCGTCCATTCCCATGCGCTCGCAATCCGTTTTTGTTTGCGGAGCTGCGCACTCGCTCGCCTGGGAATTCACCAGTGCACAAGCGGAAACCGGCAGCGACCCGATTCCCGTCAATCCAAGCGCGACCAATAAGCTGAGAATTCTTCGCATTTCGTTTAATTCTAACACAAGCAACGCGGAACTCGCGTACTCAGTGCTCCCCCCGTATGGATAAACGAACTCCCAGGCAGCAAGAGATCCGTCACTGCTTTCAGTGGTCGCCGTCACCCACTTAAACACACACCACCCGAATACCCACTTCCGCGCTTGTTCCGGAGAGCGATGAGCCATCACCGCCAGAGCAAGAGGACGTGCAAGACGTTTCGGTGCCTAATCCTCAGCTCCTGTCCCCTAATCCCTTGTCTCTGTTTTGTGCTATCTTCCCGGCATGCGCGTGCGAACCATCTTCTTCCGCGGCGCACTCTGCGCCGTTCTGCTTGGCACCGCCCTCGGTCTCCCCGCAGCCTCCAACGAAAAGGAACCTGCTCCTCGCTTTTCCGCCACGACGACAACCGGGGAGAAGTTCAACAACGAGTCCATCAAGGGCAAAGTCGCTCTCTTCGAGTTCTGGACCACTTGGTGTGGCTACTGCGCTGAAGAAGCCTCCTTCGTTGACAAGATCGGTAAAGAACTCGCCCCCAAAGGTCTCATCCTTCTTGCCATCGACGTGGGCGAATCGAAGAAGACCGTCAAGAAGTATCTCGAGCAGCATCCCCGCGATTGCAAAATCGTAATGATGGAAGACACCAATCTCGCGGCTATGTATCAGGCTACCGTGTATCCGATTTATGTAGTGGTTGACCGCGACGGCTTCATCGCGGGTACCCAGCGCGGCGCCGGTGGCGAAGAGGCGCTGCGCCGGCTCATCGCGCGTGCCGGCATTGAGTCTCCCGAGGATTCAGATTCCGACTCCGATTCCCAGTAGCACCGCATTTCGGCATCTATTCGTTAGGCGGGAACAATTCTCAGTTCATGGTTCTTGCTTTCTGTTTTTATTTCAGAAACACCAAGAACCAAAGACGAAAAACTGAACACTGACGACGGGAAGTACGAATCACACGGCCGCGCGCTAAGTTTCTTTTTCCTCGTGCGCCCGGTGCCGTGGCCGCGAAGCCATGCGTCCCGCCAGCGACATCAGCAGTTCCCGCTCTGCTTCAGTCATTTTCGCAAGAAACTGCCGCAGCCGCTTCAGATCGTGCGAATCGCGCCCCGAACTGCCCCATAACTTCTGGCTATTGTTCCCGGAGAGTTTCAGCGGTTTGGGCGGCTCTTCGCCCTCGTAGAGAATTTGATACAGGGGAATTTTCAGAGCGCTGGCCCACTTCTCGAGTGTTTCCACGCCCGGAATTGTGTGACCGTTCTCTACGCGGGATACATAGGGTTGCACCAACCCCGTGGCTTCTGCGATTTCGACTTGGCTCATCTTTTTCGCTTCGCGAATTTCCCTCAACTTTTGACCAATCAGCATACCCGCAGCCTACAACATGGCGGTATCGGTAGTAAATTAGGTATTCTCCCTGATGCCACTAAACTCGGACTAACTTCGCGCCTTTGCTGCCGCGGTAACCAAACCATTGACACCGCGGCTTGGCTGAAAGCCTGGCATCCTCCTTTAACCTTCGGGGAGGATTCAGCACATTGTGCCGCGGGAATTTTTTGCCTCTCCTCGCAGTCAAGAGAGTAACGGTGCGTCTCTGAATCTTGAAAGGAGTCCATCGTGGATACACTTTCTAATGTTTCTGCGCGACCGGCATGTCTTCTAACCAAAAACCTCCTCCGGCTCGTTCTTGGTTTTTCGCTAGCGCTCCTCGGGGCTGGCCAAGCCGCCGCCCAGTACGGCGGTGGCGGTGGGACCGGCGGAGGTGGTACTGGAACTGGCACCTACACCGCGCCTCCGGGCGGTTACAGTTCTGCGAAAGGCGCTGGCATCGGAGCAGGCGCGGCCGCTGGCGTAGGGGTCCTGTTTCTAACCATGCACTACCACGGCCGCATGACCGGCTGCGTCCAGCCGGCCGAGGACGGCCTGCGCATTTTCGATGAAAAGAGCAAGGTAACCTACGCCCTGGTTCCCGGTGACGTGTACGTCAGGCCCGGCGAGCGCGTGCTGCTCAAGGGCAAAAAGTCTAAGAACGACGGCGGCACGCAGACCTTCACTGCCAAGAAGCTAGTGAAGGACCTTGGCTCCTGCAGCGCTCCAGCATCCGCCAGTTCGGCAAATTCCAGCAGTCCGGCTCACCCTTAGCGGCCGCACTGCCGTCCGATAGCATCGGCACTTTTTCACGCCAGCTCTTCGCGAGTCGGGGAAGGCGGGTAGCAGGCTCCGAGGGATTGGTGTGTTTTGTTTTAGAGTGAAGATCTAACCTTTCGCCTGTCTTCACATTTTCAGCTCACGAAACGCACACAAACCGTATCTATCTCCCGATCAGCTCTTCGGCTCGACGATCTTCCAATAGGAATCCTTGCGAATGATCTTCCCGTCTCGGAATTCAAGAAGGTCGCAACCGCGCACCGTGATTTTCTTTCCCTCTTTCGTTGTGCCCGTCAGCGTCCATCGGGAGACCGCGTGATTTCCAAAGACCCAGTGTTCGTCGTCTCCATAGTGCACATCAGGGAGGCCCTCGAAGCGTGTCGCCAGCCCCTTTCGCACCTCTGCTTTGCCAACATAGCGCTGGCCCCAAGGCTCCGGTCCGCGAGGCAGGAAAAGTTCGCAATCATCCGCAAAGAAACTCATCACCGCATCGAGGTCATGCGCGTTGAATGCGGCAACCAGTTGCTTTAGCGTCTCCGCCGTTACTGGCTGCTGCGTCGCGCCCCTTGGGGAGCAAATAAACGTCAAGATTCCCAAGACACCTAGTAAACTTAGCCATTTGATCCTCATCTGTACCTCCAATCCTGATCTCACGATTCTCTGGTCTCTAATCCCTGATCCCTGACCCCTAATCCCTGACCCCTAATCCTTCTTCATCACCTCGGCTTCTCGCCTTCGACCGGCGCGACGCCCGGCTTTGCCTCGCCGGCAGCACTTCCCGTCAGGTTCACCTGCGCTCCGGCCCGAATCAGTTCCGTCTCTCCAGGCGCCTGGAAGAACGTGAATCCCGGCCGCCCCTTCCACGCCTGCGGCCCGCCCAAGCGGATCCCGTGCTGCAGCGTCACGTCATGGATGCGCGTCACCAGCGCTTCATATTCCTTGTCGCCCTGCCGATGCCCGGAGAAATTCCCCAAGTCCGTGCTTGCCGCGAAAATCACATCAATCCCCGGAACCGACGCAATCTTCTCGGCGTTCTCCACGCCGATGGGCGTCTCAATCATAATCACCACGACCATATTGTCGTTGGCAATTTGCCGGTAGTCGCTTCCCCACAACGCGCCGTACTGGCCATTGCCCTGGCTGCGCCGGCCCTCGGGCGGATACTTCGACCACTTCACCGCGGCCTGCGCCTTCTCCGCCGTGTCCACCGTGGGAACGATGATTCCCACCGCGCCAATGTCCGTCGCCTTCTGAATGTCGCTTTCGGTGGCGTCCGGCACGCGAATGAACGGCATCGCCGAAGCTCCTCTACACGCCCAAATCATTTTGGCCACGTCCTCATAGGTTAACGGGCTGTGCTGCATCTCGATCCACGTATAGTCGTACCCGGAGTTGGCCACGGCACAGTAGATATTCGGGTCGGGAGAGAACACCGTTGCGCCAACCAGCGTCTTGCCCTCGCGCAGTTTCTGCTTCGCGGTGTTGAAAATCCGCGCCGGCGCCTTTTGCTGCTGCCCTTGCGCCTGCCCCAGCCCGATCCGCGTCAGTGGCGCGATGCCCAACAGAAGCGCCGCGCTGCACAGTGCGGTGCGAATCGCAGTCATGGCAATTGCGCTGAGTGAGCGGGAATGTCGTGTTCTCATCGGCCTTCTCCTTGGGGCTTTTTCCCCGGCGCATTTCTCGCTGGTACGAAGGCTCGCCCCGGCGTGGCCGGAATGATACTCCGCACATCCCTGCATTTGTAGGGGCACGACATCAAGGATCCCGATTCATCGGGATCGAATATTCCGGGCAGCAGCCTGCCCGCCGCAGGCGGGCCGGAATGCCGTGCCCGTCTTTTTCGAAGGGGATTGGGCGACAGCACATCTGCTTTTCATTCTTCGGTTTTGAGAGGAAGCAAGCGCAACCGGGTTCGGTCCGATTCAATGGTCACGAGAGCGCCAGCCTGCAATTGCGCGGCGAGATGACGCAAGGCAGCAACAGTTTGTTTGCCCACAGCGTCGGGGCTGACATCTTCGGCCCGAATCTGAACGACACTGGGAACGGATTGGCCGGTGGCGGCGAGAATCGCGCCAAAATCCAAGTCGTGCGTCAAGACTACATAACTGTTCGCGGCAGCGTAAGCTGTGATTTCCGCGTCTGTCGCATTTGCCTTGCCGACAGCGGACCAGTGCGTGGCCTCCCAGCCCGCATCTCGGAGTAGCTGAACCCATCGGGGCGAAAGGTTCATGTCCACCAAAAGCTTCATGCGCGGGGAAGAGTGACTTCACGCTCCTCGGCAAGCCACGCGGCGTAGCGGAGCGCCTGAAGAATATCTTCGCGCTCTAGGTAGGGATAGTCGGCCAATAGCTCATCGATGGTATGACCCGCGCCGATCTGGCCCACGATCATGCCGACGGTGACGCGCATGCCCCGGACGCAAGGCTTCCCGCCCATCACGGAGGGGTTCCGGGTAATGCGGTCAAATTGAGCCATGTCACGTCTCCTGCCCAGTGCAGTGTAGTATGAGAATAGCACGGGTGTTCTCCCATGCCCCCGAAATCTCCACAAGTCCACGGACTGAACCTCGATCCCCAGACGCGCTGTCTCCACTACCACAAGCCCACCGACATCATCGCCATCAAGATGAAATGCTGCGGCCTGTACTACGCCTGCAAGGATTGCCATCTGGCCCTCGCAGGCCATCCCATCGAGGTCTGGCCGCAATTTGAATGGCACCAGCCTGCCGTCCTCTGCGGAGCCTGCCGCACCGAGCTCACCATCTCTCAATACCTCCAGTGCGACACCCGCTGCCCCGCCTGCCAAGCGCCCTTCAACCCCGCTTGCCGCAACCACCACCACTTCTATTTTGAACGCGCCCTCCCGTAGCGCCGCCCTTCAGCCTGCCCTGCCGCAGGCAGGGGCGGCATCTTTCTCCTCCCGATTTTCGAATTTCGTTTTTCGGATTCCGCTTGCAGGTCTGTGTGGCTCTTAAGGCTGGCTTTCCGTCCTTCGCAGCACCGCAAAGGAAATGACAATCACAATTCCGCATTTAAGGCAGTCGGCTCCGGTCAGCAGATCGCTGCGGCTCAAGGGCATAACCGCGTCGATCGCCGTCAGCAGAAACGCAACGAACCCAAGCGCCGCAGCGCCTCGAAGCGGGAAGAGCAGGAAGCGCGGCCACTTCTCGATCTGCCTTCCGCCGAAAAGTAAAGCCGCGAAGTGCAGAAAGTGCGCCGGCTTGCCCTGGATCCAGCGGCAAGCCGCCGCAAAAGGCAGCGAAAGCGCGAATTCCGCAACGGTGGATAGACTGGCCATGGTGTATGCGGTCCCTGGGTGTCCTAGAGGTTTGCTGCGGTTCAGCTCCGTCTGTTCGTTTCCGGGTGATGCTCCAACCCACCGTACAAAGTGATTCTTTCTGCCGTCAATGGAACCCGTGCCCGATTAGTCATTGCCTTTCGCGCCCTCGCGCCGGGTAAGAATTTCAGGAGCGATGGGGTTCTCTCCGTTGTAGGGGCGCAGCAGGCTGCGCCCTTCTTCGTGTGGAGTGCGGCAGCCTTGCTGCCGCTTTGCTGTGTAGCGGCCGGGCTTCAGCGTGGCTCTTCTGCCTGCGCCAAGGGCACGGCATGTTTACCCTGAGTCCCGAAGGGCCGTGCCTATCTTCTTGTAGCGGCGACTTTATGTCGCCGTTCTTCGGCTCTCGCCTCATCTCGCAATCCGTATTGAACTTGTAGAGGAGGCCTGGCGTTATCTTGACTCCCTCAGGGGGCGGCTCTTGGAGTGCGGCAGCCTTGCTGCCGCTTTGCTGTGTAGCGGCTTGGCCTCGGGCCGGCCCTTGCGCCTGCGAGCAGGGGACGGCATTGAAGATTCCGGGCAGCAGCCGCAATGTCGTGCCCATCTCTTCGTAACGCCGGCTTCCAGCCGGCCCACCTACGTCGCCCCTCTCCCATTTCTTGCAAGCGCAGGACTGAACTTCTCCTCCCACCGCAATCGACCCGTCATCTGCATCACCACAAACAGCGTCAGGATCGCTCCAATCGTCACCGCCAATCCTGTGAACCCTTCAAAGAAAAACGCGTACGAAAACAGCACCAGATAAATCAACTGCGTCAGCCCCGCGTCCAGCAGCGCGAATCGCAGGTCCACCACCAGTCGCAGGTAGCTCACCACCAGCAGGATCGAAACAATGGACGAAATCGCGAACGCCGCGTGAATCGAGATGTGGTCCGCTAGATACGCCAGCAGCAGATGGAACGCAAAGAACGCGCACGCCAGTAAAAAGTAGTTCATCGGATGCAAGTTGTTCCCGCGCATCGTGGACAGGATAAACATCAGAAAGAAGAAGAAAAACAGGGATACCGGCGCGAAGTAGCTGATTCGTCCCGCCAGTGGTCCCGGCTGCAATTTCTGCGGCATCTTCAGCGCGATGTCAAACCCGGAAACCAGGTTCTCGTAATTCCACTGCAATTCCCAGCCGTTCGCGGTTTCGCGTTTCTCTGTTGGGGAAAGGGAATTGTCCGGGAAATCGAATCCCGAAAAATCCGTCTTCACCAATAAGTGAAAATCGCGCGCTTGCGAAACCGCCTTGTCGTTCGCCGTCCCGTTGCTGCCCGAACTCACTTGCCCCGTGTTTGCGTCGGAAAACGAATACCGCCAGCTATCTAGTCCCTGCGAGCGGTATTCCGCGCGCACCACGGCTTTGGCCCCGCCTGCCAGCCTTGCGCGCGCCAGCACTTGCGATCCGCTGAACGTCAGCGGCAGCGGCTTGCCGTCTAGCTGCAGTTGCACTTTGTCGTACACCGCCTGCTGCGCCGGAAACGGCAAGGCAATCGCAAATTCCTCTTCGCTCGGCTTGGGATTCTGAAAAGCGTAGGTGCCGTCAAAATCCACTTTGTACGTGCTGAACCACAGCAGCCCTTTTTGCCGGTAATCCACATGCAGCGCCGCCGTGATTCGGCTCCCGTCGATTTTTACCGGATCCGAGTGCTGATAACTTTCTTTTTTCGTGGTCTTCTTCCCGTTCTCCTCGACCGTAACCGTCTTTTCTTCCTGCCATTCCCGAGTAATCGCGGGAGGCGCTTGCTCCTGCGGCGCTCCCCACGTCGAAGCCACGCGTCCGGACAATCCCGATTGCGCGTCGTTCGTCCTGATGAAGATCGAGGAACCGAGAATCGCCCACGCGATCGCCGTGCACACAAAGATGAAGCCAATAGCTGCAATGCGCTTGAACATGTTGGTTGGACACTCCGCTTTACCCCAAGCCTGTCTGCCGCAGGCTGCAAGGATTTCTCCGCCGCATCTCCAACCTAGCGCCACTACTTCGCTATGTCAAGTACTTTGTGCTGCAAAGCCTTGGCGCAGTTGTCATCCCGAGCGTAGCGAGGGATCTGCTCTTGGAGTGCGGCGGCCTTGCTGCCGCTTTGCTGAGCTTGGAAGAGTACACGCTGATTGAGCCCGAAAGCAAAAACAGCAAAAATAAGTCAACGGTAAATGTAAGTGTTTTGGTTTGCTGAGAGATGGAGATAACGTAAGGGGAAAACGAACCCCACACGCAACAGCGGCGTGTGGGGTATCCGCCCATAGGGTCAATCAGTTAGCGCCAGGAGTCTGCTCGAGGTTTGGACGGAACACCGGATTGAAGAGCAAGGAGTCGCCGGAGCGCCAGACCCACGAGCGATCCTGGTCGAGTTCGATTACCAGCGCGACGATGCCGTCCGGCGGGACATATAGCGCTCGACCTGGGAGGTCCCCAAACATGATCCGCACAGCGGGCCTCGGAGGCGGGAAAGCAAGAGGCCGAATCTGGCCGTCGGACAGTACCGCGCAATGGGGCGCAGCACCCGCGCAGTGGTCTGTTTCGCGAGCGGATTCCGCTGGGAGCTGGCTGGCGAGGCGCAGACGAATCTGCCGGTACATGCCCGCGGGCAGGACGGCGTCGGGAACTGGTGCGGTGGAACTGTTTGTCGGTGCGTCAGCCAGTAAATCGATCTGAACCGGGTGTATCTGAAGTTCGGGTGCGAGCGGCTGCCAGCCGGGAGTGTCATCGTCGGCGATGGCGCTAGCGTGTATATCCAGTCCATCGAGGGTGACAAAAAGATGAGCCATGTGCGGGCCGCTGATGCCGGGCGTGGATGCGGCTATAACTCGCCGGGCCGCGCCGATTTCCATGTGGACGATTCCGTTGGCTGTGCTTAGCGTGCAAGAAGGCGGCGGGCTGGAGACTTTCACGGTGACGGTGCTGCCGGTCGGGGAATTCAGCGTGCCGGAGATGCATGTATTGTGGCAGCCGGCGGCGCAGAGCAAGCAGGCCGGCATCAGAAGGAAGCTGGGCGATGTCCGCGAGAGCCGAAGGTAGGCTGCCCGGCCCATGGAGGAACCCCGGCGGAATTATCGTGCGAGGGGAGGGCGGGGTCAAGGAGGCAGCCCCAACCTTGCATACGAGCCCTGAGGGAGCGCAGCAAGTCGAGGAACCTTCTTTTTCAAGCCCTTGCCGCCAAACACCTCAAATAACATTTAAAGACGTACTTGACAAGTAAATAGAAATGCGATATAAGGATTTTTCAATCTGGGCACAAAGCAGTCTGTGCCAGGCTCACCCCGATGGTCCGCCGCCCGCCCTTTCTCACTTCCACGCTACCACTCCATTCTCACTGCTTTCTCCTAACTTCTGACCTCCCACAGCTAACCTCTGCGTTTTCATACGCTTCCGCACTCTTTGTGCCCAACGGAACACGCATAACTCCTTTGCCATCAATCGCTTCCGCACTCTTTCCCGTGCAACGGAGGGGTGTACCCTTTTTCCCCTCGCCCGCCACTTGCCACTCGCCGTTAAGTCTTTTGTTTGCCGCAGATTCGAGAAATCATCAGCTAAGTCCAATCATTGCCGCACATTCAAAAAACCGTTCCCGCAACTCCTTTGTTTGCCACACTTACAATAGCCCCCGGGGTTGTCCCTCGGCCAGTTACCATTGTCCTCCGCATCCCGCGAGGCGGCGTGCGGAGATTCTTCGCTTCTCTGGGGTGTCACGGATTCACCGGCCACGCGGCCCGGAGATTTTTGCTGTGAGCTGTCCGCTGTCGACTGCTCCTCTTACGGCAAACGGCAGACGGCCCACCCGTTGGTCCCATTGCACTGGCCAACGGGGAGTGCCACAATGGATATGACCGTTTGTTTGGCGCCCCTTACCGGGGCCAAACGACAGGAAACAAAGCCGCTTCCTTCGGTGTCTAACGAAGGGAGCGGACA
>JAWOLO010000381.1:0-5296 GCA_033853375.1 Terriglobia bacterium | reverse complement strand
ATGGTCCGTGCGCTCGCCATGGGGCCGTGCGTCTGTGGCGGGAACTGGTTTTCCATCGCTACTTGCGTCTGGATTTCGCGGAAAAGAATATGTCCTAGCAGGAAGTGACCGTCGGCGGAGTTCGGATGGTCTTTGAGGTATTGGCGGACAGCACGGTCAGCTTCTTCGAACTTGCCCTGCTGGAAAAGGGATTTCGCGTCGGAGAGGAGGTCCTCGGCTTGGGCCGAAGACTGAGGCAATGCGTAAACCTGGAGCGGGTTCGCGAGAAGGAGGCAAAGCAGCGCAGCAATTGAAAGGATACGTGTTCTGACGAAGGAGACCGATCCCCTCCCCCCTGTTTTTGCGCAAGTGTTCATTCCGCAGAGTTTAGCAATGATCGAGGAAGTTGACAGTGGGCAGTTCACAGTTGACCGTTGAAGAGAAAAGGAGGAATCCCCGCGCGTGGCCTGCGGCCGATGCGGGGCACTGAGGTGGAGGATTCCAGTGGAAAAGAGCGAGGAGGAAATGAAGCGCCGGGGGAGGGGGCCGCAAGTGTGGCAAGCAAAGGACTTACGGGAGGGGATTTTTGGAAGTGTGGCAATGATTAGACTTACGGGTTGATTTTTCGAATCTGTGGCAAGGAAAGGACTTAGGCGGGTTTTGGTGGAGGCGGGGCCTTGGGAAGGAGGGGTGAGAAAAGCCGCGTGGCGGGGACGCATAGAGTCAGGCTTGAGCCTGGAAGTGACCGGGGAAAGCATAGCAAAGTATTAGTGATTGGTTAAGTATTATGTAGGGAACGGGAGAAATTGAGGGTTGAATGGCAGGGATGGCGGGGTGAATGGTTCTGGCGCGCGCTAGTAGCGCAAAAAGTCAACGTTAGGACCCGGCCGTGTCTGGGCTTGCCAGGTCCGGTTACTTCATTGTCGCCTTTGGGAGGTTAGATCAATGGCTCGCAACTTGTTTGCGGCAAGGAATCTGTCCGCGCTACTGAACGCATTGAAAAACAGCGGTGTGCCTGAGAATGACAGCGGGCTGACCGGACCTATAGTCATGAACGAGTACTGTCGACTAGCAGTGTCAAAAGACGAATGGGGGTCTCGGAAGAGCTGGTAGAGCCCGAGGGCCGTACCCGACGACCCAACCAGTTGGCGCAGCGCTTGGAACTCTTGGCCGAGGGCGAGACCGAAACCGAAGAAAAAAATGCGCAGCTGCTGCAATATTTCTGAATGTAGACTCGAGAGTGTTTGACTGATGAAGAGCCACCCCAAGCCGTATTTTCGTGTTGTACGGGCTGCGTCTACAAGGACGGATCGTACTGCATGCCCAGCTTCATCTTCTCGCGCAAGTTCACGCGAGGCGAGGCGGTGTGCTTCGTCTATGACGACGAGGGTATTGAGGCTTTCCCCTTCTTTATAAAAGTGTTCGGCTGTATCCATCAGCCCGTCTAGTAATCGCTTGATAACAAGCGATTGGATTCGATCATTCCAAAAGAGGCCCCGAGCTTGTTCCTTGGATAGGTCAATGACCAAGAGCGGCCGGTTGGCGGTTTCGGGATTAAGAAGCCAGGACAGAGCCTGGTTCACAGTTCGGGCGCCTTGTCTTTCCTCGCGAAATAGTTCGGTGACTGGAGCCCAATGTTGCTCGAAGAAATCCTTCTTATTTGCTTCCTTCAGAGCAGTGTCGAAGCGGGCGCGCGAAGCCTCAGTGCGGTAGAAAACGCGTTGTACTTTTTCGTCGCCCAGTAACTCCCACGCCTTTTCGAAGGAGTCAGGATTGTGGAGATCCCTGAGCCTCACGCCCGCCTTTTCAAGTTTGTCGGCCAAAATGTTGCACGCCAGCTGGCGGTTCTCTCCTTCTGGGATGGTCAACCGCTCAAAAAGACGAGATTCATAAAGTATTTGCTCGAATAATTCCCATCTGTCCAGAACCAGATTTCGAACGGTCAGTGCGTAGCTTTGTTTTCCAAGCTCACGCGCGATATCTCCAACGGGCAAGACAAACTCTCCGGGAGCGCCCCCCTTGCGAATGTCTTTCGCGAATTCTCCCTGGGGATCAATTACCAGGAGTGCCATTTTTGGATAACGCGCATACGCTAGAAGAATCATTTTGGCCAGAACTGATTTTCCGGACCCGGTCTTTCCAAAGATGCCGAGGTGATAGGCTTCGCCAGCGCCATCCGGGCCACGGTCGAAGTGTTTGAACCAGAGCGGGAGCTGTGGGGCAGAGCCGTACACATTTCCGAGGTAGAACATTTGCTCTCGATAAGGCGAGAGAAGCTCATTAAGGACGGCGTCGTTGACTGAGTGGATGGAGGTTCCAGTCGGTGGCACTGTTCCGAGTATGCTCGGCTCGTACTTGCTCTTGCCGTCGCCACGAAATACGGCGCTGATGACCATTTGTCCGAGGTGGGTGTCCTGTCGTTCGCTAACGGCGTCGACGCGCCCACGTTGGCGTATGAGACTGCGCATCGTCGGGTCCTCGTGCCAGATGTTCCTAAGCTGCACCTCGGTAATCTGCCCCAGGGCATAGTGCGAATACGAATCCTGGCTAAATCGGAACAGGGCAAGTTCGCCTACCAGTTTACGGTTGACTGCCGCGCCCAAAATATCGAGGGCCAACTGGGAGGTTGACGATGGAGATCCGATTACACCAAACTTCTCGGTCTCGTCGATTAGAGAGTTCAACTCTTTCCCGTCTGGGCCCATGCGTCATCCTCCTGATTCAGTGCGGTAGCCGTGCATGGCGAAGAATACGTCCGCAATGTCACCTTCATAGCGTTCCGAGACACGTTGGGTTGCCACTTGACGAAATGTCGGAATAGCTCGTGCAAGCGCCTTGGCCGTACGGTCTGCAAGCCAGACGGGGTAGGGTTCCAGCATGCCGGCTGCGGCACACTGGTGCTTCAGGCCTTGCACAATTACAGCAAGGCGGTGGTCATTAGAGCCAGCGGCAAACCCAAGTTCGACTCGGAGTGCTGGCAACCAGGGATGTGGCTTGTAGTGGAACACGCGAAGCTTTTCAAGATATTCGACGATCTCATCAGCCAGTTCTCTGGCGCGAGATTGAAGTTCGGCCGGCAACTGGCCTAGGTTGAAGTGCCACGGTTGGTCCGGTTTTTCGATTACCATAGGTACGGTGAATTCCCCAGGTTCGAGCAAATGAGTCAGGAAACTCCGGTCATCCTGGTGTCCAGACCGATTCAGTTGGTTACCTACCTCTCGCCTCGTGGAGTACTTCGGTAGGCCTATGTAGTTCCTGTCGGATCTTTCAGCCTTGAGGATGTCGCAATACGCCTGGAGATATTCACAGCAGTTTATTAAGAACTCCTCTGCACAGCGAAGGTCTCGGCTCCTTGGCGCCTGGTTGAGCGCTTGGTTGAAGTAGATGATAGGCAAAGTGAAGGTCATATCGAGCATGACGAGGTCGTGGGGAGCTTTTCGGGCCAACATAAGTTCTCGTCCTAGCATGACTGCACGTAGCACTGTCGCGGTTTCAGCGCTGTGATTTTCGGCCACGATGAAGGTGGAGTGGCGAGGCTCGTCCCAGTGGCGTTTTTCGGAAGGCGGTGTAAGCCCCTCAACCGCAACAGCGGCGGCGGCTGCGAGGTCGGCGCTCAACATTCGTTCAACGGCATAGGACCCGTCGGCTGCACAGGTCGTAGGCAGGGGTGGATACCCCAATGACGACTCGTGCCGAAGCAGGTTGCTTGAAGTCAGTTCGTGTCGGCATGCGGCACGAGTCGACTTCAGTTCGCGGAACGACGTGAGCAGGAGGTCTCCGATACCAGCGGTTTGATTCAAGACTTCTTCGACGAGTCCAGCTGGAAGATCGGCAAAGGGTTTTGTCTTATCACCCATGTATCAAAACCCTTCGGACCAAAGTCTATAGGAGTTGGGATCGAAATCTCGGAAGTGCGTGTCCCGAGTAGCTCGCCGAATGAGCCATCTTTCTCGAAACCACGCAAAAACTTCATCAACGCCATCGCCGAAGTATTGCAATCGTGATTGTTCGCCTCTCAAGAACTCACGCGTATTTCTCGCCAACGGAACGACAAAGACCTCGCGTTTTACGCCATGGTACAACAACTCCTTGGGCAGGCCGATCTTGAGAAGGCATTTTTGGATCACCTCCCGACGATTGCGAAATCCAGAGCCCCAGCGGTCTTTCTTAGCAGTGGGCACGCAGTATCGGTCGGCATAACCATGGATGGCACCATAAAGTCCGTTGGAGAAATGGAATTCTCCCGACCCCTGACTGAATCCGACACTCTGGAACAGCATACGATCCCTGTAGCGCATACGGTTATAGACAGACGAGCGTCCAAGGGCCGACATAGTGGTAACCAAAGCCAACCTGGCGTCCGAAGTTTGTCGCCGGATGAGGGATCGGTGGGCGCTGTATTTCTTGCGGAATGCATCCCGGACCTCGGTAGTGCCGACGAGCATCGCCACCAGCTTTCCGCAGAGTATAGAGGCGTATGGAGGAACGGCGCCCAGAATGAAAGCGTCCATTACGTTTTGTAGATGTGTCCGTTGTGCTTTTCTGTTCCATCCGATCCATTTATCACGCACGGATAGATTGAATACTGGGTCTCCCAAACCAATCACGCCAATCAACTTGCCGTTCTGCTCATCAACCACGAGAAAGCGCAGCCGTCTCCCATATCCTGATGAAACCGGGATGCTCCAGTGAAGAGCGACGTACCGAAATAACAATTCTTCGTCCGAGTTTGCTTCGACTTCGACCAAGCGGGGTTGGATGTCTTCGGGGTTCACCATGTGGCCCGCAGCAAATCGAGTTAGCAGCTGCGACTCGTACCGCTTCAATCTGGGAGCGGCACGCTCCAACTTGTGCTGGACCGCCGTACCATGGAGACTCCTCAAGTGATTCTTGTCTGCTAATTTAGGAGGGACGATGTATTCACCGCGAGTACGAAAGCCTTGCCTTCGTAGGGAACTGAGAATCAGTGAGCGCAGTTCTTCCCGATTCATTGATTGGCCAGGCTGTTATCTCGATGCATTGTTAGCTGAATTCTAACTCGTA
The DNA here is from genome assembly GCA_033853375.1 of Terriglobia bacterium. GTDB lineage: Bacteria > Acidobacteriota > Terriglobia > Acidiferrales > UBA7541 > Acidiferrum. Next base: position 274 of record JAWOLO010000381.1, on the reverse strand, counting down.
TTGGCCATCTAGAGCGAGCCGTTGCGGCGGACCGCTTGAACGAGCGGGCGCGGGCCCAGTCGCCGGCGAACTCGGACGGGTTACTTGGCTGCGGTAAGAGGTTCGTCGAGGGTGAGGATTTGGTCGGCGTGAACGTTTTTCAGAGTCTGCTGGATGCCGCTGGGCCAGCGAATCTCGATGGATTGGGCGGAGGATTCCGCACCGAGGCCGAAATGAACGCGCTTATCGCTGGAGGAAAGGTAGCTGCCCGCGGTGGAAACGGTGGCGAACTGCT
>JAWOLO010000380.1:0-10728 GCA_033853375.1 Terriglobia bacterium | reverse complement strand
GCGCGGAAGGAATTCCCGGCCCATCATCTTCTACGAGCACGCACAAATGTCCGTTCTCTTGCACGGCGGTCACGCCCACGTGGCCGCCGCGCGGGGTGGCCTCCAGCGCATTCACCACCAGGTTCGAGACAATGTCATTCAGTGCCTCTGCGCTCATTGCAACCTGTGCGTTAACGCCACTCATTTGTGCCTTCAGCTTCAGCCCGCGACGCTCGGCCTCGTGGGACAAAACGCCGGCCACCTCCTCGATCACCGCCGCGGCATCACAATGAGTCACTCTATCCCCTCGGCGTACCGCTGGCCTGCTGAATTGCAGCAATTGATTGAGCTTCGTCGAAAGCCTGCTGATTTCTTCCAGCACCATCTTCGTCTCCCCGCGAATTGACTCCGGCAATTCCGGATTTTCCAATTGCACCTGCAAAATCGTCTTCATCGAACCCAATGGATTTTTCAGATTGTGCGAAATGCTCGCCGCCATTTGTCCTACCAGCGCCAGCCGCTCTCGCTCGGCCAATTCCCTTTCGAGCCGCAACTTCTCCTCAATCAGCCGGCACAAATCCAGCGCCCCCGGCAACTGTTCGCACAAAAACTCCAGTGCTGCCGCAGTGTCTCCCGAAATGGTCGCTCCATGAGGCTCGGCGTGAAGCACCCCTACGCTTCTTCCTTCACGCACAATCGCAAATTCGTGTGGATCGAATGCGAACGCTGCTCGAGGCTCACCGGAACTTGATTCTGACATGCGCAAGTTCATACCATCCAGTAAAGAGAGCCTCACTTCTCGCAGTTCGAACTGTTCCTTGATTCTCCGCTCGGTGAAATTCACAAGTCTTGCCACGTTTCCTTGTCGCGCTTCCTGCTGGATCTCGGCCATCAATTTCTGCACGCGGTCCATTTCCAATTGAGCTGTTTCTCGCAAGCTTCGCCCCAACACGCGCTGGAGCGGCTCGATGAAAATCACCAGCACAAACAAAAGGATGGAGGCAGATGCCTCTGGCGGCAGCAGCGGTTCCAACCAGGTGCCGACGCGGCGAACCAAGCTCAAGTAAAGAAGAGCCAGGAATGTCGCGGAGACTGCATAGAGCAGATTTTTCTGCCGGCCGATCTGCAGAAAGTTCCTTCGGTACACCAGGTCGATGAGCACCGTGAACGGCACAATCGGGAGCAGCGAAAAAGCAGTCTCGAGCGCCTCGCTGGTGGGCTTGGGAATGGGGTAGGGCGCCACATGCAGCACTCCCGTCGCCAGAAACGCCAAGACAAAGAAGAGCAGCAGCACCCAGTGAAAATAGCGCTGCGGCTTGTCCGGAGCCGTTGTCGCGAAGCGTCTCTCCCAGCCGGCGCACCAAGCGAGCGAAACACACAGCACAATGGCGAAGCCTGTACCCAAGGAGTTCCCCGGCCCTATGAAGTCGAAATACCCGCTCCGCAAAACCAACGGAATCCGATGAAGCGCCAGATGCAACCCTGCAAGATAAAACAGCGCCAATACTGCGCGCTTCCATGCTTTGACCTGAAGCAGACCGCGCGTTTCTGCATATTCCATGTGGAGATGCAAGAGCAGCGCGGGCAACATGCACAGGCCCCCCGAGATAATTACGATGGCAAAGCCTTCAACTCCCGCGGGTGGTTTCGTGTAATGGATCTGAGAGTTCAGCGCGAGTAGGGAACCGCCATAGAGAAGAAAGAACGCCAGGCAGAGGAAAAAGAACACGCGCTCGAAATTGCGCTGCCGCCGGTACCCGAGGATCACCACCATCCAGAAAAGCTGGATCAGCGTTCCCGCCGTGTAGCCAATCAGCCTGACATAGAGCAGTGGACCCACACTATAGTCCGCTTCAAGAATTTTGGCCGAGAGAAGGGAGCAAAGAACTGCCTAAATCCTACTCTGGGAGACTGAGCAAGGCAATTGCCATGTGCAAGATTTTTCTTGCACCATACAAATAGATGCATACAAAGGAGTTACAAGATGGCCCCTGCCCACGTTAGTCCGCCGAAAAAGACAGGGAAATGCTTGACATGCAAGGCTTTCATGCTATATTAGCACTCGGTTGCGAGGAGTGCTAAGTCCTGTCCGGCTCCGAAAACCACTTTTGAACGCCGCTATATCACCTACGGAGGTTTTCCAAGATGGCAGTGCATCTAACGCCGCTCCACGACCGTGTCATCGTGAAGCGCATTGAAGAGAAGGAAACAGTCAAGGGTGGAATCATCATCCCTGACTCAGCAAAAGAAAAGCCCATGGAGGGCGAAGTCATCGCTGTCGGCGCGGGCAAGCGCGAGAAGGGTGAGTTGATCCCTCTCGACGTCAAGCCTGGCGACCGCGTCCTCTTTGGCAAGTACAGCGGTACGGAAATCAAGATCGAAGATGAAGAATACCTCATCCTTCGTGAGGAAGAGATTCTGGCGAAGCTGAGCGGCGCCGCCAAGGCCGCTGGTTCCCGCAAGTAAGTTGCTTCAAGGTTTTATTTTCTAGTTTCCATTTTTTGATTTCGATTTTCGAATTTCCAATTTCGTTTTTCGAGTTTCTACATCAGGAGGAAATACCAGTATGGCGAAGCAGATTGTTACAGGTGAGAATTCACGCCAGGCGATCTTGCGCGGCGTGAACATACTTGCCGATGCAGTGAAGATCACCCTTGGCCCCAAGGGGCGCAACGCGGTGATCGAAAAGAAGTTCGGCGCGCCCGTCATCACCAAGGACGGCGTGACCGTGGCGAAAGAAATCGAGCTGAAGGATGCCCTCGAGAACATGGGCGCGCAGATGGTCCGCGAAGTCGCTTCCAAGACTTCCGACGTTGCCGGTGACGGCACCACGACTGCCACCGTGCTCGCGCAGGCCATCTTCCGCGAAGGCGTCAAGACCGTCGCTGCTGGCGCCAGCCCCACAGCTCTCAAGCGCGGCATAGAAAAGGCCGTGGAAGTCGCCGTCGACGAAATCAAGAAGCAGCACAAGGACGTTAAGGGCGATATGATTGCGCAGGTCGGCACCATTTCCGCCAATAATGACAAGCAGATCGGCGGCATCATCGCCGAGGCGATGAAGAAAGTCGGCAAGGATGGCGTCATCACCGTTGAAGAATCGAAAACTATGGAGACCACCCTTGAAGTCGTGGAAGGCATGCAGTTCGACCGCGGCTACCTCTCTCCCTACTTCATCACCGACCCGGACCGCATGGAATGCGTGCTCGAGGATGTCCGCATCCTGATCCACGAAAAGAAAATCAGCTCCATGAAGGACCTGCTGCCCTTGCTCGAAGGCATCGCCAAGGCCGGCAAGCCCCTCCTGATCATCGCGGAAGAAGTCGAAGGCGAAGCGCTCGCCACTCTCGTGGTCAATAAGCTCCGCGGCACGCTACAGTGCGCTGCGGTCAAGGCCCCAGGCTTCGGCGATCGCCGTAAAGCGATGCTCGAAGACATCGCCACCCTGACCGGCGGCAAGGCCATCACCGAGGATCTCGGCATCAAGCTCGAGAATGTGAAGATCGAGGACCTCGGTCGCGCCAAGAAGATCACCATCGACAAAGACAACACCACCATCGTCGAGGGTGCCGGCAAGCCGTCCGAAATCGAAGGGCGCGTGAAGCAAATCCGCCAGCAAATCGAAAACACCACTTCCGACTACGACAAGGAGAAGCTCCAGGAGCGCCTTGCCAAGCTCGTCGGCGGCGTCGCCGTCATCAAGGTTGGCGCAGCCACCGAGACCGAGCTCAAGGAAAAGAAAGCGCGCGTCGAGGACGCCATGCATGCCACTCGAGCTGCTGTCGAGGAAGGCATCGTTCCCGGCGGCGGCACTGCTCTCATTCGCGCCCTCGCCGCAGTCGAGAAGCTCAAGCTCCACGATGACGAGGCCGTCGGCGCCGGCATCGTGCGCCGTGCGCTCGAAGAGCCCGCTCGCCAGATTGCCCTCAATGCCGGCTTTGAAGGCGCCGTGGTCATCGGCAAGATCCGCGAATCCAAGGAAGAGAACTTCGGCTTCAACGCGGACACCGGCGATTACGGCGACATGGTGAAGATGGGCGTCATCGACCCGGCCAAGGTTACCCGTCTGGCGCTGCAAAACGCAGCTTCCATTGCGGGCCTGATGCTCACCACCGAAGCGCTCGTGGCCGAACTCAAGGAAGAAGAGAAGAAGGCTGCTGCCGGCGCTCCTGGCGCAGGCGGCATGGGCGGCATGTACTAAGACGTGTAGCCTGCCTGCCGCAGGCGCACAGGCTTCAGCTTAGTGTCCGTTCTAGGCGGGTCAGTCGAAGGACTGGCCCGCTTTCTTTTTTACGCAGGGGCGCAGCATGTTGCGCCCTATCTGGGCAAGGCCAGCGAGAAAATCCTCCATCATCTAAAGGGCGGTCCGGTTCTCCGGCCTGCCCTTTTCGTTTTCTCCAAGTCATGCGGCGTATCCGTTCCTCCGTCTCGAAATGCACTCCGCTTTCGTCTTTCCAACCGAAAACGCACACTGCCTTCGGTTGCCTCGTTGTGCCTCCATCGCTTACACTCTCCCTGCCTCAACTGAAGACTCCTCAGGGGGGAGTCACTCAATATGCCTGGACTTTTACAGCGCCTTTTGCCGCGCGAGGAGGGTTTCTTCGACCTTTTTGCCAAGCAAGCCGCCAACATCCACGACGGAGCCAACGCCCTGCTCAAGATGCTCACGCATTACACTGGCGTCCCCGAGCAGGTGCAAATCGTCAAGGCTTTCGAGCACGAAGGCGACGAGATCACTCACGCCATTTTCACTAAACTCAATCAGACGTTCATTACCCCTTTCGATCGCGAAGACATCCACGAGCTTTGCAGCCAGCTCGACGACGTCATCGACCTCATCGACGCCGCCGCCAGCCGCTTCGTGCTTTACCGCGTCGACTCGGTTCGCCCAGGCACGCTCGACCTCATCAAAATCCTTGTCGCCGCCACGGCTGAGGTCGAATCCGCGGTGCGCGCTCTCGAAACTCCCGATAGCGCCCTCAAGCACTGCATCGAGATCAATCGCTACGAGAACGACAGCGACCGCGTTTGCCGCACTTTGATCGCCCAGCTCTTTGACGAGGAAAAAGATTCCGTCCAGATCATCAAATGGAAGGAAATTTACGAAGTCATCGAAACCGCCGTCGACAAGTGCGAAGACGTCGCCAACGTCATCGAAGGCGTCATTCTCAAGTCCGCCTAAACTTGCCCATGCCTCCTTACTGTTTACCCGCTACAAAAGCCGACAACTGTCATTCCGAGCGGAGCGCCGGAGATTTTCTCCGGCCCGGAGTCGCGGAATTTCTCTTTGCTTCTCTCCTTTCCGAGACGCCCCTATGACTAGCTTCTCCCTCCTCCTCATCGTCGTCTTTCTCACGCTGGCCTTTGAATTCTCAAACGGCTGGCACGACGCCGCCAACTCCATTGCGACCGTCGTTTCCACGCGCGTCCTCAAACCCTTCACAGCCGTCGCCTGGGCTTCTTTCTGGAATTTCATTGCGGCATTTTTCTTTGGCACGGCGGTTGCCAGCACCATTGGCAAAGGTCTCGTGCAAATCAATCTGATTAATCAGCAGGTCATTCTCGCAGGACTCCTGGGGGCCATCACTTGGAATCTCACCACCCTAATTCTTGGTTTGCCCACGAGTTCCTCCCATGCCCTCATGGGTGGGTACGGCGGTGCCGCTGTTGCTTATGCTGGATTCAAGGCCCTGATCCTTCAGGGCTGGGTCAAGCCGATACTCTTCATTTTTCTCTCGCCGATTGTCGGCATGGCGCTGGCCATTTTGCTCACCACTTTCACCAGTTGGATCGTTCGACAGCAGCGTCCTTTGAAAGTCGATCGGTGGTTTCGCAGGCTCCAGCTCTTTTCTGCCGCCCTCTTTAGCCTTGGGCACGGTACCAACGACTCGCAAAAAGGCATGGGCATCATCACGGCGGCACTCGTCACCAGCGGTCTTCTCAAATCGACAGCTGCCAAGCTCCCGGTCCCTTTCTGGGTTGTCATCTGTTGCCACTTGGCCATGGGCGGCGGCACCATGGCTGGCGGCTGGCGCATTATCAAAACCATGGGCCAGCGCATTACCAAACTCACTCCGTTTGGCGGCTTTTCCGCAGAAACGGCTGGAGGAATCACCATCGTCGCTAACGCCGTCTTCGGAATCCCTGTTAGTACTACGCACACCATCACCGGCGCCATCGTTGGCGTGGGAGCGTCCCGCCGCCTCACCGCCGTCCGCTGGGGCATAACGCGCCGCATCGTCTGGGCTTGGATCCTCACTATCCCCGGCGCCGCTCTTTTCGGCGCCCTTCTCTTCAAGGCCTTGATTCACATCCCTTTGCTAGGTCATCCTAGGTAGTCGGCCAAGCCCACGTCGCCCTTCCCGTTTTAGCTCCCAAAAAACGCTTGGCCTAGTCTGCTGACCTTTGCTACAAGTTCGTTGCACGCGAATAGGAGGTCCGCCATGAGTACCGGCACCACCTTGGCACCCACGCCCTCTTCTGGAACCACTTCAACATCGAATCTCGCACTTCTCATCTTGCGCATCGCTTGCTCGCTGCCCGTGCTCTATCACGGAGCGAGCATTTTGTTTGGAGCCTTTGGCGGTCCTGGGCCAAAGGGCTTCGCGGCTTACGAGCACTTGACCGTAACCTCTGGCTATCTAGTCGGGTTGGCACAATTTGCCGGAGGCTTGGCGATTCTTCTTGGCGCCTTGCAGCGCATCGGAACAATTTGCGTCATTATCGTCATGATCGGTGCCATTCGTCTCGTCCACTGGCCCAACGGCTTCGACATCAGCAAAAACGGCATGGAGTTCGCCCTCACCGTTCTCCTTGTGGCTCTGAGCCTCTTGATTACTGGTCCCGGCTCCTATTCCTTACGCAGGGTCCTCCCGGGCCCTTTGAAAAAGCTGTGAGCGAACGCGAATGCAATCTTTTTTCGCCAGCGAAGGCAAAAGCTTGCACAGAGCACGTTTGCCCTAACGAATAACCCCTTCTAAATCAGCGTCTTGCTGGAACAATTTCCCTGGCAGTGTGCGTGCACCCTTCACGGATGAGAGGCGCCCTTGGGTGTCGGCCAGTGCCTTGGATCGGGGGATTTGCCTATCAGCGTCTGGGGACGTGTCATGGTCATCTTGAATCAATCCGAAGCCGAAACTCTTCAGCAGTTCTTGAATGGCGATCGCCTGTGGTCCTGGCCCAATGGCAGGATGCAACTCGGACAAAGCTTCCCCGACTTGGCCATCATCAATCACTTAGTGGGTAAAGGCCTTCTTACCCACGAGCACGAGCCCACCGAAGCCGGACGCTCCGCTCTGCAATCTTGGCTCAACTCGAAAGGCCCGCCCACTACCACCGTCATTCGCACCTCCGATGATAGCCGTCGCCCGCTTCTGTCCCCCCGCTAACGCCCTCTAACGGATGACTCCGGAGTGCCCCGAAACAACAACGGAAAAAACTGGCCGCCCATCTTTTCTCCTTTTGGAATCACCGGAACCCCTTCAAGCAGCGGCTCATCCGAATTCGACTTCACTCCATCCAGAAAAACGTTGATCACCGTCGCGCGCCGTGGACGGGAAGTATCGTTTGCTCCGGAGCCGTGCATCGTCCGTGCATGATGAAACGATCCTTCGCCCTTTTTCATCTCCACCGCCACCGGCTTGAATTTCTCTTGCAACTCTTCCGGTAAACTCCGTCGGCTCTCCTCCAACCCTCCTGCCAGAACGGGTTTCGGCAGGTCCGGCCACTTGTGGCTTCCCGGTACGTAATGCAAACATCCGTTCTCCCGCGTCGAATCGTCTAGTCCAATCCAGCACGTCAGATGCGCCAGCGGCGTCGTTCTCGTCCAATACGAATAATCTTGGTGCCACGCCACAACTCCTCCGTGCCTCGCCGGCTTGCAGAAAAGCTGGTCATGCCAGAAGCGCACCGGGCCGCCCAGCAATTGCGACGCAGGCACGAAAAACGCCGGATTCCACAACAAATCATGGAATCCCGACAGAACACGCCATGCGCCCAGAGCATGAAACAGCACGCGGTCCGGGTCCGTCGATTCGTTCGAATGATATTCGTGGAATAACTGTCGCCCCTGATGCTCGGGATTCATTAGTCGCTCGAGCTCACCGCGCAGCAGTTCCACTTGCTCGTCGCTCAGGATGCGAATCCCTTTCAAATACCCATTCTCACGAAAAAACTCGACCTGCTCGTCGCTCAGTCGATACCGCTCCCAGTCCTGTTCCTGAGAAGCGCAATCGAGCAGCTTGCCAATCGGGTGATGGAATTTCGATAGGTCTTCAACCATGCTCAATCTCCGGTGAACGAGAATCTGCGGCGGCGCTAGCTATGGCGGAATGGCAAGAAACTCATAGGCAGAGGCCACAGCAAATAGCGGAATGACCAGCAGATAAATTCTACCCGCATCCCGGAATGCTTCCGTCGGCACGCCAAACCACTTGGGCCCCGCATAAGCGCCCACCGGCCGGACTCGCGCGATGCCCAAGTTTACGCCTGCGCCACCAGCGAGAATGTATGGCACCAACTGCAGAAGAACCGTAATCAGGTAATAGCGCCTCTCCGAAGCCTCCTTCAGCCGGCTGCCGTGGTTTCTCCCAACACTGACAATTCCTCCGATCCATCCTCGATACAGCGCCACAGGGTACGCCGCCGGGGCCCAGTATCCTGCGACTGTGCTCGCCAGGCCTCCGAGCGAGTTTGCTCCAAAGTCCAGCGCCGCCGCCGCAATAGGATGGCCTCCGCCAAGCGCATGGAGAATGGGTGAACTCGCCCAGGCTTTGGAAACGATCCGATCTCGGTGCCCTAAGGCAAAACTGTTTCCCGCATGCACCATGGCCAGACCGATTGCCCACGCGACGACGTAGGTCATTCCAATGGTCAGCATTCCAAATTTTGCTCGTCGCAGTGCTCGCAGCATGTTCGATCCGAGCGAATTCCCGTCTTGCATTCCGGCATCATAACAAACAATGCGGTGCTCGCCGTACTCTCGTCGAATCGTCGGGTTAGTTTCTCGCACGGCTCCGAAGCCGGAACACTCAACCCCGGCAAAATGCACGCGAATCACCGGAGCGCGTGACCCGTATCACGTACAGAAGCTACACCTGCTGTTATCTTGCAATTGCAGTTGGCAGTGGAGGTACAAGCCATGATCAGAAAAAATTCTCTGTTCGCAGCGTTTCTGGCCGTCACGCTTTTTGTCGGAATCAGCGCAGTGGCCGCTCAGAAACAACCGGAGAAAACAGCAAAGGCAACGTCTGCGGAGAAAGAGTCCGTGACGCAGACCGGTTATAAGCTCGGTAAGTCCGAACTATTCTCCGGTACGATCACGTCAGTCGATACCGCGGCTTCCACCGTAACTCTAACTTCCCGTGGCGTTTCCTATGTGTTTCGCCTGACCGGGAAAGCTCAGATTAGGGTCAACGGCAACAACGTAGCTTTGGAAACCCTTTCGGAGCATATCGGCCACAATGCATCCATTCATTTTGTGCCGTATTCCAAAGGGAACTTTGCAGATCACTTTGAGGTGAGCACAACGTAACAGTCGGTTGTCATCGAACATCGGTTCTACAAGGTCCGTTTTCTTTAGCTGGTGGTTTATCCAGAGCGGCCTTCGCTTCACCCCTACGCTCCTCGCCTAAATGTGATCCAAGGCTTGACTTGACATATCCAAATAGGCCAAGCCAAATTGTTGTCGCTTCGATGCGACTCGACTCATCCATCTCCCTGCGACCTTCCAACGGCTTCACTTGAACCGCCCGCTAACCGCGGGTCTCGCCGGCAACTCTCTTTAGAGAAGTTCGCGTTACTGAAACCCATCGAACGCCAGGCCGTATGGAAGGAGATTTTCGCGTATGAAATCGCTCAGAATCAGTGCTGTAGTATTTGTTTCCGTCACCGCGCTCCTTGTCACCGCTGCCAAATCTTCAGTTTCTTCCCACGCTAGCGCGCCCGTTCGCAATTTCGAGTTTACCTATCTCACGCAAATTCCCGCCTTGCCTGCGGGTGCCCGGCTCTCCCGAATCTGGATTCCCTTGCCGCAATCCGACCGCTACCAAACGATTCTCAACCTGAGGATTGAGTCTCCTTTAGCCTATACCGAGCACCGCGACCCCGAATACGGCAACGAATATCTCTATCTCCAGGTTCCCGCGTCCCAACTCGCCTCGCCCTCCCAGGTGCGCGTCACCTTTGATGCCACACGTCACGAGCACCGCGTCCCGCTCAACGCGCGCTCCATTGCCTTGCAATCTCACTCGGCAACGCCCGATCTCGAGCGTTTCCTCCAACCCGACCGCCTGATTCCCCTTCAGGGAACCATTGCCGAACTTTCTACCCAACAAACCCGCGGCCTCCAAGACCCGCTCGCCAAAGCTCGAGCCATCTACAACTACGTCGTCGCCACCCTGCGTTACGACAAGTCCGGCACCGGCTGGGGCAACGGAGACGCCATCTGGGCTTGCACCGCCAAGCGCGGCAATTGCACGGATTTCCACTCCTTGTTAATCGGCATGATGCGCGCCGCCGGCATTCCCGCGCGCTTCGAGATTGGTTTCCCGCTCCCCGAGGATCAGCACGGCGGCGCCGTGTCCGGGTATCACTGCTGGGCGGAGTTCTATGTCGAGCCCTACGGTTGGATTCCTGTGGATGCTTCAGAAGCCTGGAAGCACCAAGAGAAGAAGGATTATTTCTTCGGCGCCCATGACGACAATCGCGTGCAATTCACCGTCGGACGCGACATCCGCCTCGATCCTCCCCAGC
>JAWOLO010000379.1:0-15457 GCA_033853375.1 Terriglobia bacterium | reverse complement strand
CGCAAAGAGGGTATGACCTTGTGCCAAACCCACGCATCCTGGCAGGAACCGTGCACCAACGCGAAAACGCTCATGCGCTTCTCGAAACCTCCGCTCCGGAGTAAAACTTCCATGGCACACTCGCAAGACATTCGCCCTCTTTCTTGCCGATGCGGTAGGTGTCCTGCGTGTAGAGACACACCTGGCCGTCTTGATCAACAACCTGCGGGTGAAAGCTGCAAACCATGTTTTCCTTGAGTTCGATCTTCGTATTCGCACCGATGGCGGGATGCTCAATCATGGTCAAGCCGATGGAGTGCCCTGTGAGATGGCCGAGCGCGAACCCTGCGCGCTCAAACACGTCCGCGGCGGCTCTGTGAACATCACAAGCCAGCACACCGTCGTGCATTTTCAGCCGAGCCGCTTCCATTGCTTCCGGGTAAACGTCGCTCATCGCACGAGTCCGCGCGCTCGGCTTGCCTTGAATCAGCGCCCGGGAGAACTCCACCCAATAGCCGTCCGCACCTGTAACCTCGAGCGAATAGAGCAATAGATCATCAGCCGCCACTTTTCGGAGCGACGGAACTTTGAAGTGCGCTTCCGCTTCCCCGCCCGTACCGCTCAAGACGATGTTCATCATCCTTGGGCCGGCACCGCGAGCAAAAAATCGCTCGACGGCCGGGGCCATGATTTCGGCTTCTGTCTTACCAGGCTGATAAGCCTTCAAAAGCGCGTCGAAACCGTCCAGGATGATGTCCATAGCGTCGCGGACACCTGCAAGTTCTTCCTCACTTTTGACGGCCCGCGCCATGTCGAAATGAAAATCAAAGGGCACAAGCTCGAATGAACCTTGTTGCAATTCCCGGTAATCGCGCACGGCCATGATGAAGTCCATGCCGTAAATTCCGACACGCTTCCACTTTTTCTCTTCGATTTTTTCGCGGAGCCATTTTCCGGGAATCTCCGCCCAAACCTGGTCCCGCACCCAGGGTGCTTTCTTATCGCCGATCCAACGCGCCTCGCGAGGAAAGAGAAGCGACGGATCACCTGAAAGGGGGAGGAAAACGTAAACATAGCGATGCACGATTTCAAAGCCGGAGACATAACGGACCGCACCTTCAAAACCCGCGTATTGGTTGCCGCAAACAATCAGGGCGTCAATGTTATTCGCAGCCATAGCCGCGCGGATGTTCGCGTAGCGGCGGTCAATCTCTTTTTGCGTCGGCATTCTGGCCCTCTTTGATGTGTTCTTTGCTTTCGTTTATTCCAGCGCCCCACAGATTTCGGCCGCTGCCAGGGCATAAATTTTCGTGGTGTTAATAAGCGTCTCGATGGCGACCTTTTCCCCCTCCGCGTCGCGCGGCCCGCTAGACGGCCCGTAGTTCAATGTTTCGATGCCAAACCGCGTCATTACGGAAGCGTCGGAGTCCCACAAAACTGTGGAATGCTTGGCAGGCGTACCGAGAACGCGCTGATGACAGGCTTCGACCGTCTTAACGAGCGGATGGTCCTTAGAGATTTCTGCGCCGGGAACGGAAACGAACGTCTCGTATTCGACGCCATACTCCGGATGTTTTTCACGAAGTTCGAGAACAAGCTGCTTTATGTCAACGCGCACTTCTTTCAGGGCCATTGTCGGCGGCACGCGCACATCAAGGAAAACGTCGGTGCGATCCGGGGTGCGACTCACACGCCAGGGGAAGCCACCCCGAATGCACCCCACATTGACCACACCGGGCTGCCCATCATACGTAGCTTTTTTCTCCCACGTGACAATCCAATCGTAAATTGCGGGCAGAATTTCCTTCATTCGAAAGACGGAACTCAAATCCTGTTTGCCGCGCGTGAAACCAGTATGCACGTAGTGGCCGTGCACGGAAAGCCGAACCCACACTGTCCCGTAATGACCAAGGACCAGTTGCAAATCCGTAGGCTCGCCCAAGATGCACATGTCAGGCAGCACACCATGATTGACCAAATGATGCGTCCCAACACCGTAGCCGCGAAACTTTTTTCCAACAAACTCGTCGCTCCACTGTGTTTTCTCGATTTCGCCGACCACTGCCGCGATCAGCAAATCGCCTTCCAGCTTTACCCCTGCGCGCTTGAGCGCTTTCACCGCTTGCGTGTAGCAAACCAGCGCGCCCTTCATGTTGTAGATGCCGAGTCCGTAAATCAGCCCGTTCGTGATGATGGCCTTGGGCTTGTAGCCAATTCCCGTGAGAAATTCTTCGCGCCCAGTATTCGACGTGTCCATGTGGCCGTTGAACATGAGGCTCTTGCCATTTCCGGTGCCTTCCCACAAGCCCACCACGTTCGCGCGCCCTTCTTCCACTTCTTGCCAGGAAACCGCAAGGCCTGCTTCTTCGAGCGCGTGGCGCATGTAGCGCCCCATTTCCAGTTCTTCGCCCGTGGGACTCGGGATGTTGACTACATCACAGCACATTGCCATCAATTCGTCTTCGCGAATCTGCGACAAAATCGCTTTGACCAAATTTTCCTTCATCGAGTCCGCTTTTCCTCGCACGGATGGCGTTGCCATTCTGGCCTCACAAACGAAAATCGTCAGGATACGAGCACAGTTTCTCGCAGCCGTTGTCTGTTACAAGAAAATTGTCTTCCAAGCGCAGACCTCCGCCACCTTCCCAATACACGCCTGGCTCGATCGCCAGCACCATGCCCGAACGCATCGTACCAGGAGCGGCTTGATGAGAGTACGGCGGCTCATGGGCACGCGCGCCCACGCCGTGAGCCACCGGATGCGATGGCTGACCCGGATAACCAGCCGCATCAATTCCCTTCCTCAAAATCCGATCAATCTCACCGAGCGGCGCGCCATCGCGAACGCACGAGATGCCATCTGCAAAAACCTTGAGCAATTGATCAAGAAGCCGGTTGTATTCCGGTGTGAGCCGCCCCGGGCAAATATTTTTCGTGAGATCGGTCCAGTATCCGTCGGCACAAACCCAAATCTCCACCAGCGTCGGCTCGTTCTCGATGATAGGGCGGTGACTCGTAGCCGTAAAAGTGGCAATGCCCTTCCCGGACCATACCAGCGTGAATGCGCGCGCCATCTCGACTTTGTCCTTGTACCCGACGCCCACCTCGTGAATGTGGCCTTCAATCATGGCCGCCACTTCGCTCTCTTTCATTCCAGGCTTGATATTTTTGCGCGCGTGCTCCATCCCAATGGCCGCCAACTCATTGGCTAGGCGCATGCGCTCAATTTCCTGTGGAGTCTTAATCATACGTACTTCGGCCAGCAGCGGCGCAACGTCGATGACTTCGCGGCAGTCCGCGCGAAACGCATCGTAATAACCCTGCCAATAAACCGTCGGCTCGCCCACCATTCGGTCGCAGATCTGTGAAAACTGTGAAAGTTCGATTCCCACACGCCCGTCCAGTTTTCTTTCGTGCAGGACTTCGATAGCCATTTGGACGGACCGCACCATGGGCGGTCGCGGATCCTTTGCATCGTAAAAGCGAAAAAAGCGGACGTCCTTGTTCCACGCGGTCTGCTGCGCTTCGCGGAACTGTGGTTCGATGACCAGAAGTGTTGGATCGCCCTCGCGCGGGAAAATGACTAGGTCGTATCCCTTCATCGTCCAATAGTTCGTCAGGTAAAGAATATTGTCAGGCGCGCGGGCCACCAGGGCATCGAGGTGGTGCCGCTCCAGAATCTCGCGCACCCGCCGCCATTTCTCTTCGTCGACCTGATACTTCACTTCGCAACCGCCTTCTCTCTTCCCTCGTACGCCCACGAAACTTCTTTCGCCTTGATCAACCGATAGAGCGCCGTATGCAACGGTGCTGGAATGCCAAAGCGTTGCGCTTCACGGGCAATCGCGCCACCTAGAAAATCCACTTCCGTTTCGAGCTTGTTTCGGATGTCATAAAGCATCGACGGCGGATGATCGGTCTGCGCGCCGACCTTGTTCATTTCCCAAGGATCTTCGTAGAGTTTTACGCCGACGCCTTCTGCAACACGCTTGCCTTCGTCGATGAGCGCATGCAGCAAGTGCCCGAGATCGCTGAACTGTTTTTCTTCCGCGAAGTGGAAGCTGTGCGGAAGCTCCGTAAGCGCAGCGACGGCGTTCACCGAAGAGTTGAAGATAAGTTTCGACCATTGCGCCGGTCGGGCGTCTTCAAGTGCCACGGCTTTCAGCCCCGAAGAATTAATCAATTCCGCAGCCTCTTGGACCAAGGAGAACGGCGTTTTGGTAGGCTCGAATGGCCCCATCCAGGTCGCAGTGTCCAGTTCATACCTGACGTGCGTATCCGTGATGCGCGTTCCGCTCATGAACGTTGTGCCGCGCATGACGTACGTTTGCGCAATTTCGGCAATCACTTCTTCGCTACCCAAGCCGTTTTGTGAAGAGAGGA
Organism: Terriglobia bacterium; assembly: GCA_033853375.1. Taxonomy (GTDB): domain Bacteria; phylum Acidobacteriota; class Terriglobia; order Acidiferrales; family UBA7541; genus Acidiferrum. The sequence goes on along the minus strand of JAWOLO010000379.1, from coordinate 11,095 downwards.
TAGCCCCGCTTTTAAAAAGATGCGCGACCGGACCAAGCGCGCTTCGCGTTTGTGTAGCCTTGCAGGAAACGATCCCGAAATCGAATTGCGGCAACCTTGAAGGATCATTCGCAGCGAGGAGACTCGCGTGAAACTCATGCGTTCCGGAAACGCGCAGCCCCTCTTCGTTTAGCGCTCTTGCGTGCTCTGCCCGCCGCACGAATGCCCATACTTCCGCCACGTGCGCCAGATGCGCCGCATACAAGCTGCCAATGGACCCACACCCGATAATGCAAACGCGCTTCATCTAAGCTTTTTCCTGACATGGCGGGGCAACAACAAAAAAAACTCGCTACCGGGCAGCGGCGCGATGCTCGACGCGAACCATCCCCGCATAGCCGCCGCTCTCCGCTTTTTGTAGCGCATGAAAGAGCGAATCGCCGGTATTGTGTGAATCATCGATGATCACGCCGTTCCGGTAGAGCGCGTCCTGCAGTGCCGCGCAAATCGTGTGCACCGGAGCGGCGCCGCCTTCACCCATGCCTTTCGCGCCGTTCAGCGTGAAGGGCGATGGCGATTCCATGCGACCGTACAAAAGGTTCGGGATGTTCATCGCCGTGATGGGAGTGTAATCGCTAAACGTCGCCGTCAGCAGGTTGCCGTCGGAATCGTACGCGCAATTTTCGAGCAGCGCTGCTCCAACGCCATGCGCCGCCGCTCCGTGCACCTGTCCTTCGACAATTCTAGGATTCACGGCTTTGCCACAGTCATCCACACACGCATAGGCAAGAATTTTCGGTTGGAACGTCTCGCGGTCCACCTCAACGACCGCCGCGTGAATTTGCGCCGCGTAAGTCAGCGTAAGGTTCCCGTACTTGCGTTTCACATCAGGAATCTGAAAGTTGGCATGAAAAACGTGCCGGCAATTCAGCGTGATGTCCCAAAGCGATTCCGGCATCCCCGCATTGTTCACGTTAACCAGGTTTGCCAATGCCCAATAATTGATCGCTTTCTGCGTGCCTTTGACGCGCACTTCGGGTCCTTGCGCGCCGACGCCAAACTCTAGATCTTTTTCCTTGGCTTGCAGCTTCCAGGCAGCCAGCCTGCTGAGCTCTTTCCTAAGCTTCATCGCCGCGCCGTGAATCGCCGTGAGTCCAGTCACCGCAAACTGGCTTGCATACGTTCCCGTATGCCCGGTATACGCGTTGTGCGCGGTATCAAAACCGGGCCGCACATTCACAAGATCGGGCGTGATGTTGAGCGCGTCCGCCACCACCTGTGCCGCCGCGGTCTCGTGCCCTTGCCCCTGCGGCACCGAGCCCATGCTGACCACCACCTCGCCATAAATATCCAGCTTCACGATGCCAACTTTGGATTGCCCCGAAAACGGCGCGTCCGGATTGATGATCCGCGCTTGCCCAAAATTGTTTGTGCCGGAGTCCAGCGTCGACCCGATGCCCAGTCCGATCCATCGTCCTTCTTTGCGCGCCGTCGCTTGCTTCTTCCTCCACTCGTCCCAACCGATCAGTTTCTTTGCCATCGCCAGCATGCTCGCGTAGTCACCCGAATCGTAGACGCAGCCGTTCGGCGTTTTGTAGGGCATCTCGTTCTTGCGAATGTAATTGCGCATGCGCATCTCATCAGCCGGGATTCCCAGCGCTTGCCCGCAAATATCAATCACGCGCTCCATAAACCACAGATGCTGCATGCGTGAGTAGCCGCGATTCGGGCCTACCGGGCATTTGTTCGTAACCACCTGATGCATATCGATGCGAATATTCTTCACACGATATGTCGCCGGAAGCACTTGCGCCCAAATCACGCAACCCAGTGGCTCGTAGCGCGGGAATGCCCCGCAATCGTCCACGTGTTTCGAATCAATCGCCAGGATGGCTCCGTTCTTGTCCAGCGCCACACGCGTATCCAAAAACGTGCGTTCATTGCCGTGCGCACTGGCTTGCAAGTGCTCGATGCGCGTCTCGACCCACTTCACCGCGCGCCCGCCGGCCTTCCGCGAAGCCAGCGCGCACACCGCCATGTACGGATAGCTTGTAATCTTGATCCCGAAGCCTCCGCCAATGTCGAAGCTCTTCATATGAATCTGATCGATGCGCACGCCCAGCGCCGGCGCCAAAAACTGCGACGCAAACGAAGGAAACGTATTGTTGCAGTGATACTCGATGTCCCCGGAGCGCGGGTCCCAGTTCGCCAGAATCACGTTGCACTCAAGCGGCGTGCTCGAAAAGCGATGAAAATGGAGACGCCCGATATGCACGACGTGCGCCGCTCGCTTAAATGCTTTTCCCACGTCGCCATATTCAAAAACGCCGTGCCAATTCCGGTTCGTGCCCATTGCGGGATGCAGGAGGCTTTCATCTTTCAGCGCATCTTCCGCAGTGACCACCGGCGGTAAGGGCTCGTAATCGACTTCGACCAGTTCCGCAGCGTCCTCCGCCGCAAGCCGGTTTTCCGCAACAACGGCCGCAACAGGTTCGCCCTGAAACAAAACCTTATCGACAGCCATCGGATAGTCCGCAATCTTTTGTGCTCCGCCGGGACCAATCTCGATGAAGGGTTGCACTTGCCTCTTGATTTCTGCACCGGTCAATGTGCAAACAACGCCGGGAAACTTCTCTGCCTTCGAAACATCGACTCGCGTAATCCTGGCATGCGCATAAGAAGACCGCACAAACCGGATGTGCAGCATGCCGGGCATTTTTTCATCGTCGACAAAAATACCCTTCCCGCTCACGAGCCGATTTTCTTCCTTGCGCCGGATCGGCTGGCCTACCCACTTCGCGCTCGCAGCTTTCGCTCCGTTCGTCGAAGAGGCGTGTGCGGTCCCGCGAGATGTCCTTTTCTTATTCTTCGTCACTCTTTTTCCCGCCATGAAAACTTTCTCGTCTCGCGTCCCTAAGCTAACGCCTTCTGCAACCCGTCAATCAATTTCTGCACATTTTTCTTGCCAAGCGGCTCTAGCAAGCCACCGGCCAGCGAAATGATCCGTCCCAGCACGCTCGATTGCCCAGACCATTTCACTTTCGTCTGCCCACCCGGCAATTCTTCAAGTTGAAACTGTGCCCGAATCGTCGCCGACCCTCCCGGCACTTCCCCTTTCCCTTCGTATGACGCTTGCCGTGGCCTTTGTTCGTCAACCAAAGTCATCTTAACCGCCGCCGTCCCCCGAATATGCGAGATGCCCACGCTCAGTTTCACCAAAAAATTCTTGGGATCCACAACTTCCATGCTCTGAAAATCCGGAAGGAGCGGGCAAAAGCGGTTCGGGTCCACCAGAAATCCGTACACTTCTTCCGGTGTTTTCTTCACCGTAAAATCGCCGGTAAGCTTGATCTCCATCTCCTACCGTTTCTCCATTTCCGCGGCCGCCATGCGAATCGACTTGAAAATGTTTTGATACCCGGTGCATCGGCAGGTATTTCCCGCGATGCCTTTGCGGATTTGCTCGTCCGTTGGCTTCGGATATTTCTTCAGCAGTTGCAGCGCCGAAAGCAGAATCCCCGGCGTGCAATATCCGCATTGCAACCCGTGGCACTCCGCAAACGCTTCCTGAATCGGGTGCAGCTTGCCATCCTTTGCTAGGCCCTCGACCGTTGTAATCTCTCCGCCATCGGCCATCGGCGCGAACAGCGTGCATGATTTCACTGTGCGCCCGTTCAGAATCACTGTGCACGCACCGCAGTAGGACGTGTCGCATCCAACGTGTGTGCCAGACAGGTTGAGATGTTCCCGCAGAAATTCCACCAGCAGCGTCCGCGGCTCGACCTCCGCCTCGCGCGCTTCTCCATTCACGCGAACGCGCACCAGAATTTTCTTAGCGCCCCGTATATTCATGTCCCGCTGCGACCCATTCCCCTCGCGCCCGCCGCGCCGCAATGCCGATGGCGCGTTTGACCAGCGTGCCCACTAACACGCGTTTGTAATCTGCCGACCCGCGCATATCGTTTTGTGGATCCGCTGCGGCTCGCGCCGCCTCCACCGCCGCGCGAACATTCTTCTCATCGAGCGTTTTTCCGCGCAGAGCCGCTTCGGCTTCCTTTGCTCGAATCGCCTTGAGTCCCACGCAGCCCAAAACGATGCGCGCCTCTTTACAAACATTTCGGTCCTCAAGAGTCAGCTGCACCGACGCGCTCGCCGTTGGATAAACCGGCGCGCTCCGCTTAAATGCCAAGTGCGCACCTCCGCTCCCCTTTGGCGGCACTTTCACATGCACGCCAGTAACGATCTCATCGTGCGCCAATACCGTCGTATACGCATCCTTGATAAATTCTTCGAGTGGCACGTTCCTCTGCCCTCCAGGTCCGAAGCAAACGACTGTCGTATCCAGCGCCAGCAGCGCCGTTCCCCAATCTCCGCTTGGGTCCGCTTCAGCCAGCGAACCACCAATGGTTCCCTGATTGCGCACCTGCACGTCGGCAATCCCTGCCGCGCAATCATGAAGGAGCGGAACGTTGACGCCCGCCGCGGAATGCTCCAAGTCCGCATGCCGCACCAGCGCGCCGAAATGCAGTTCGCCTTTGGGAGTCTGAATTTCGCTCAAGCCCTGTATGAAGTTGATATCGATCAGTGCCGCCGGCCTTGCCATGCGCATTTTCATCAGTGGAATCAGGCTTTGGCCGCCGGCGATCACACGCGCCTCCTCGCCAAGCCCTTGCAATAGTTTCACCGCTTCCTGCAACGAAGCGGCGCGATGATACGAAAATGGGGCGGCGTACACGTTAGCTCCCGCTCTTTTCTCGGCACAAAAGCCAGGGCGGCCCTGCACAGGAAATGCGGTCGTTACCTTTAACCAGCGCCGTCATTCTAGTTCTCCCAAAACCGCCTAGCAAGGCGACAATCTGTTGTTAGCACACCTTTACCTCACTGCGTGTTCCTTGGCCTGCGGCGCGTCCGGCCTCCTCAATCCTTCTTCTGCGGAAGCGCAAAGCCCATCGCCATTCCCGCGAGTGACACAATCACCAACGCCGAACCGGCAGCTGCCATTATTTGTGGTCCAAGTCCGTGGCTAACCGTTTGCAACAGCACGCCCAACGGAAAAGCCAACGATCCCAACACCAACCCGCCCGCCAAGATCATCCTCATCTGCTCGTTGAAATTCACGCGATCGAGCCCAATTCCTAACACGATCAAAACCATCGCCAGGCCAATCCAGTGCCCGTGCGCATCCACGTGTCGGTCGTAGTTGTACTTGATCTGGCGATACCGCTGCAGCGCGCTTTGTGCGGCCACAGGATTGCGTTCCGCTGCCGCGGTGAAGCTCATCGTCAGCGATTTCCCTACTCCATCCAATTCCTGGTGTTCAGCAAACACCGCATACCACACTCCATAAATCATCCCGAGCAGCGCCAAGCCGATTCCCCCTACGATTAGCAAACGCCGCGCTGCGCTCATCCCCTGCCTCCCATGGGCGCACGCGCACCAGAATCAATTTCCCCCGTGTATCTCACGATGCCGATCCACATCGCCAGCAACGCGATAATTACCAACAACCCGCCCATATCCGCAATTCCACCTGCCAGAAGTCCTAGCTGCAACTCCAGCAAAACGAACACAGGCAAAATCAGCGAGCCGAGCAGCAGCACCCATGCCCAGTTTCGCTTCCACGAATCTCGCAGGCTTACATACGGCTGAAAAAACGCCAGCAGCATCGCCAGCAGCCCGAACTCGATGGCATGCGTATGCGCCGCAATATTGACCGCCTTCTCGCCGCCCAACTGCCCATAACCTGTAAGCGCGCGGTCCATTGCAGTCGCATTTTTCGCGGCAGCCGTAACGGTCATCTCCGAAAGTAGCGAGTAATCGAGAGCTTCGTGCCTATAGAGATCAACTCCGGCGTAATACGCTCCATGAAGAAACCCTAAAAGCACAAGCACGATCCCGCCAGCAAGAAGCGCGCTTCCCGCGGAACTACGGTCCGCAAGGAGTTGGTCTTCTACTACTCCACGTTGTGGCTGGCGCAAGTGCCGGGCAATTCCAAATAGCCAGGTAAGAGTCGCCACGATCACCAGCACGCCGCCAACATCCGCAAAAATGCTCGCCCACCCTATCGCCGCCAGCGGGCTGTAAGCCAATCCGACGTAGTGAATCAAGAAGACACCGACCGGCAGCAGCCACGCTCCAAAAAGAAACGTCCACACGAGTTTTCTTCTCGTGCTTTCCCGAAGCGCCACCCACGGCTGCAAAATCGCCAGCAGCAATGCCAGGTAGCCAAACGCAATCATGTGAACATGCGTGTCCACCTTCGTGCCACGGTTTTCGAGAAAACTCCCCACTGATTCAAAGCTTGAACCTACCGCTTGCACATTCCCCGCGAGCGCCGCATGCGCCCCTGTCGACAAACTTTCTCCCACTTTCGCAGCGTTTTGGTGCAAAACAAAAACTGCAAAAATATCCCCGAAGAGCATCCCCACCAGAATTAACCCAATTCCGCCAAGCACGAGCAAGCGCCGCGCGCTCATCGGCGCAAACGCAGCTCTAGCTGCCTCCGCCGCCGCTGTGCTCCCTAATCTTTGAGTATCCGCCACCCGGAAATTCCTTCACTTTGCGACAACCATCGACGAGCCTCGGTCCGTTCTCGGTTTTTCGTCAGCCCGATTAGCAATGGGAATGCCAAAATTGTGCTGAGAACCGTAAAAAATCCCACAAGGCTGCGTAGGGGCTGGGCTTGCCCCGCCCGCACGGGTTTACCTTTCAATATTTGCGAGACCACACTCTAGAAATTAAATTTCAGCGCCAACTGAATCTGCCTCGGATTGAAAACTGCGCGCGGCGTCCCATACAGCGGATTCGGTGAGCCTTCCCTATTAGGAAATGGTCCACCCACGCAGCCGGTAGCAGTCGCATTGAACGGGCAGAAATCGGCGGCGCCGTAGACCGTGTTGAAAAACCGGACGTTCAGAGTGTTCGCAAGGTTAAACGCCTCGGCAAAGAACTCCACGCTGCGCTTCTCCTGGAAAGTGAATTTGCGTCCAACTCGCAAATCCACGGAGCGGAAATTGTCTCCTACGAAGGTATTTCGCGGATCAATTCCTACTCGATCGTTATTGCCAAAAATGTCCCCATTCGCATCGAACCCTGCAAATTTTGAGAACCGCTGCGGCGATTGAATAGTCACAATCGCTCCCAGCAGGAAATCCCGCGCGAAAACATTCCACGTGTCAGGCGTCGTCGCTGTCCCATTCAAAACTAGACGATTGCGCACGTCGTCCGAGGAAAGCGCCCGTTCTTCGCGGAAATTCTGGCTGTCCTGAGGAATCAGCACAAAGCTCGGATTCGGCCCGTCATCAATCGTCTTTGACCACGTGTAGCTGAGCCCGTACGAGAAATTACGCGCGAGACGCCTATTCACGTTGATCAGCAGGCCATCGTATTGCGAATCCCACCGCGAAGTCGCCTCAAAATACACCGCGTACAAAGTCGGAAAACCCGGCCCGGCGCTGCGCGATCCGGGAATCCCCGGAGCTGCAAAGTAAGTATTCTTGAGCCCCGATCTGCCCTCGGAGTCGTGCAAGCTGGCTTGTCCTGAAGGGTCTGGTTGATTCACGTTGAAAAAGCTGCCCAGGTGCACGCCCCGAACGTGAAGCCCGCTGATACTGACACTTGTATCCGGAAGTGGCTGAAATTCCACAGCCACACTCCCCTGAATTCCGTACGGATTCTGGTGATTTTGTACAAAGCGCACGATGGTTGCATCCCCAAAGAACCCGCAACCGGAAACGGTCCCGCCCGGGCAGAAACCCAGGGGAGCGGCATCCGGATACGTTCCTCCAAGCATGTCACCCAAGGCGATCGACGTGATATTGGGCGCGCTTGCGAACGCAAAGAGCCGAGTCTTCGCATCCAGAGAATCTTCAAAGGGGCGCCCGGGATATTTGCCGTTTGTGCCGCCGCAAGACGGAAGTTGACATGCTAGTAGCGGCGCGGGAATCATTCCGTGGAATAATCCGAAACCAGCACGCACTACGACATTGCGTTTCGTGCCGACGTTGTACGCGAGCCCTAGACGCGGATCGAAGTTCTTCCATTGAGTGTTTAGCACGTTGGACGGCCAGGTTTCCCATTCCCAGCGCAAGCCACCGTTCAGAGTGAGCCGGTTCGTTGCGCGCCATTTGTCCTGCACATACAGGCCATCGTAGCTATGATTCAGCGTTCCTTCCGCCTCATTGCGGATGGCTGACGAAATCCTCCCTCCTTGAAAAACAGCAGGATTAAAAGTCGGCTCAGTAAAATTTGGGGCCTGGAAACGCTCGAAGAACAGCACAAACGGGGCCCCTGCCTGCAAGCTAAAAGGACATTGGGCGGTAAAGATGCATCCGAAATCGCCCTCAAAAGGATAAAACAGCGGGAACGATTCGGTGGTTTTCACGAAATTGTAGTTCCCGCCGAAACTAACCGTGTGCTTGTCGTAGCTGCGCGTCACGTTGTCCACCAGCTCAAATCTCGACTCCCGATAAAAATCTGGATTCCCTCGGTTGACTCCGGTAGTGAACGTATTCGACACCTCAAGGTGGGGCTGCGTCGTCACCGTCGGGAAATCAAACGACCGCCGTGCAAACTGCACGCGCAGTTCGTTGAGGAACTTGGGATTGATCACCGAGGCAAGCGTGCTGGCAATCGATTGATCCCGGTAGAAATTATTCTTGAACGCCGAGGGCAAATCGAATCCGTCATTCAGGGGTGACTGGTTCAGCAACCGGCCGTCGTTGATGAAGTAGCGCACAAATAATTGTTCGTTCGGGCTAAAGCTGTGGTCCACCCGCACAAACCCATTATCAGAGTCGTTCGTGCGCAGGACGCTGCCAAGGTTCGGCTCGGATGGAAGATTAAAATTTCGCTTGAACGTGTTGATGGATGTAATGTTGTTGAGCACCGCCGAATTGTAAAAAGGGGATTCTCCCCGCCGCTGTAGTTCGTAATTCGTATACAGAAATGTTTTGTCTTTTTGAATCGGCCCGCCAATCGCGCCGCCAAATTGATTCTGCCGCAGCGTGTGTGCGCCGCTGGCTTGCAGCAAATTGATCGCGTCCATTTTGTCATTGCGGAAATATTCATACAGCGTACCGTGCCACTCGTTGGTGCCGCTTCGCGTGATAATGTTCACGATACCGCCAACCGCGCGCCCGAATTCCGTCGAGTAATCTGTATTGATGACGCGGAATTCCTGCACCGATTCCTGCGGGGGCGTCCCGCGCTGAATGCCCGACGCCGTCGAGACGTCGTCCGCCCCGTCCACTGCGATAAAGTTGTAGTGAATGTTCTGCCCCGCAAACGAAAGCTTCGTCACCGGTTCAACAATCACGTCCGTGCTTCCGGAAGTCGTGTCCCCAATTTGCACCGCTGGCGAAAGCAGTGCGAAATCTATGAATTCACGCCCATTCACCGGCAAATCCACAATCTGGCTCTGTGTAATCACCGTGCTGACTTGCGTCCGCGTAGGCTCTTGCAGCTCCGAAGTCGCTTCCACCTCTACTTTTTCAGCCACGCCTCCAGGCGTAAGCGTAAAGTCCAGTTCGGCCGACTGTCCGACTTGCAGCGTGATGGTTTTAGTCTGCTTGCCAAATCCGGCGTAAACCGCCGAGACCGAGTATTCGCCCGCAGGGAGCGCCGGGATCGTGTACTCACCGGAATCGGACGCCTGCACCGAACGCGCGAATCCCGTTGCCGTGTTCGTCGCCGTCACCGTGGCCTTGGCAATACTGCCCCCAGAGGAGTCAGTCACCTTGCCAGATAACGTTGCATTAACTGCTTGCCCGTAGGCATTCGAAGTAGGAAAAAAAGCGAGGCCCAACAATGCGAAGACAGCAAAGACCAGCAAGCACACAACCTTCGTTCTGCTCACTCCACACCCCCGCCGACCTAAAAAGAAAGGAAGGACTGCGTGCAGCCTATTCCGCGTCCAGATGGCCTGTCAAGGGAGTGCCGACTTAAAAACTTAGCTTCAAAAATGCGATGGTTCCCACTAGATTGTCAGCAGTTCGTTGCTGGGGCAGGCTTTTGTAGGGGCGCGCTTTAGTGCGTCCCACTTTTTTCGAATCGCTGCTCCAGCAGTCCCGGCGGAAAAAATAGGTGAACGATGAACAGAAAAATTGGAATTCTTGGAGGGACAGGCCCGGAGGGTTCCGGGCTTGCTTCGCGTTGGGCGGCCGCCGGCGAGCACATCGTCATCGGCTCGCGCGATCCCAATCGCGCAGCAGAAACCGCAAGGCTTCTGCGCGCGCGCATCGGCTCCAGCGCCACAATCGAGGGCGCCGATAACGCTTCTGCTGTCAATCAGTGCGAAGTCGCTGTGCTGACCGTTCCCTTCTCCGGCCACGCCGCGCTTTTGAAGCAGCTCAAGCCACACTGGAAACCCGGGCAAATCCTCATCGACGCCACCGTGCCGCTCGCCGCAGCCGTCGGCGGCGCGCCTTCGCGCATGCTCAGCGTGTGGCAAGGCTCAGCTGCGCAGCAAACGCGTGAACTTGTTTCCGCATCGGTCGCGGTCGCGGCGGCCTTTCACAACGTGAGCGCGGAATTGCTCGCGAAAAACGGTCCGGTCGACTGCGACATCCTCGTCTGCAGCGATGACGACGAAGCAAAGCGGGTCGCGACCGAATTGGCAGAAAAAATTCCCGGAGCGCGTGCCATCAACGGCGGCAAACTCGAAAACTCGCGTATCGTCGAATCCATCACCGCGCTGCTGATTGGCCTCAACGTCCGCTACAAAGTTCACACCGCCGGCATTCGCTTTACCGGTTTACTCTAAGCCTCGGAGGGCTTGCGGCTGTAACTTCGTTCGAAATCAACTTGTTGAACTTATGTGGAATGCGGCAGCCTTGCTGCCGCTTTTCTTCACTGCGTGCTCATTTTTTTGACGACCTAGCAGGCTGCACTTCGGCTCATAGGCGGCCTTGTCATCCCGGGCGCAGCGAGGGACCTGCTTTTTCCTTTTCAGTGGCTGCAAATCGGTCGGGGCCAGCAAGCAAATTCATTTTCTCGCGCACACGCGGCGAAAGAAATTCTTCGCGCGAGACAAATTCCGGATACAGCGCCAATCGTTCCCGCAACACAAATCCTTTTCCTTCCGTTTCCGCGCGCAACCGCGAAATCTGGGGCCACG
>JAWOLO010000378.1:0-5474 GCA_033853375.1 Terriglobia bacterium | reverse complement strand
CGGTGGCGGTCGTCGGGGGCGGCGCCGATGCCCAGGCGGCGGAGTTCATCCTGGTAATATTTTTTGTGCAGCACGTCCCACTCTTCGCTGCCTTCCAGGATTTCTTTTTTCTGCGAAGTGATACGTTTGCGGACTTCCAACTCGATTTTTTCCTCGTCTTTGAGCATGGCAGTCAGGATCTGCACGATTTGCTGGCGAATGGTGTCGCGGTCGTCAATGAATTCCACCTCGTCACTGGACACCAGCACTTCGGTGATTTGGTGCGAGAGTCTGACAATTTTTTCACGGCTCAGTCGCATCATTCTGTTATGTTCTCCGCCCCAAAATTCGCTCAACCGAATTGCAACGCAGGGGTGTGCCCTTTTTTCTTCACTCCATCAGCCCATTTTAGTGCTGCTGCCTGCGTGTTTAGTCTGCCCGTGACTACCGCAAAACCAGCTTGCGGTCGCGCGCCAGGTGCTGCTTCACCTTTTTGTACATTTCCTGGTAGGACGCGCCGGTGCTGCGCATCTCGTCCTGGCGCTCGACGAGGATCTGGCGAACTTCCTCGTTCAGCCGGTCCTCGACGGTCAGCTCCTCGAGCATGCGCTGGCGGACGCGGGTGGTCACCGCCTCCTGCGCCTTGGTCTCAATCTGTCCACCCTCTACCAGGCGCTTCACCACTTCACTAGCCATGTGAGCCACAAAATCCCGTACGAGCAGCATCTCTATACGTTCCTCAGCGCAAATGTAAGCAAATCAGTTTACTGGCTGCGTGAGGAAAGTGCAAGAAAACGCCGGCGCCCCAAAAATCTCGAGAGAAATCCCAAAAAGTAAGGCTTGGGAAAATAGGAGAACATGCGCGCGTTGACCCCTATCCATGCTTCCGGTACGATGAAATTCATGGGCGCTTAGCTCAGCGGTTAGAGCGTTCGGTTTACACCCGAAAGGTCGTCCGTTCGAATCGGACAGTGCCCACCATTCCGCCCGCGAAATTGCGCAGTTTCCGCAAAGACAGAAGTATGCGTTCCTATCTCCTTCGAGAGACTTGTGCTTCAAATGCCGCGTAATTGATTTTCGAAGCTAACACTTATTGCTTCTATGTGACGCGTCGATTTTGCCACCCGGGACAGGATCGCGTCTCGATTTGGCGCGATACTTTGCAGCTGATTCGCCGTCACCCTATTCTTGGCAGCGGATTGGGAACGTTCACCTTGGTCTATCCTTCGGTGCAGACCGCTTTTCTCAACCAATTCTGTGGATCACGCTCACTGCGATTACCTGCAGATTGCCACAGAGCTGGGCGTGCCTGGCGCAATTCTTGTGTTTGGTGCAATTTTCTGGATTTTAGGACGGACAATTCGGTGTTGCAGGCGAAGCGGCGAAGACTACGGTCGAACAATCTCTTCTGCTTGCATGGGGAGCATCATCGCCATCTTGCTGCACAGCCTGGCCGACTTCAATCTATACATTCCCGCAAATGCTTTGGTCTTCACAATCATCTTGGCACTTGCCTAGTCCGCCGCTTCACAGGAAACAAGCCCCGAGCCCGCGCACGGATTCAGCAGGATCGGAGAGGAAGCCTGATAAAAACCGAGCAAATCCGACCGAGACCAGGCTGCGCTGCGTATCTTCGCCAACACTCGACCTGGCGGATAGCAAGTTGCGGGACTCTCTCCCTTCGCCTATAATTTCCTACAGTTCGCCCTTCGCAGGACTCTTGCAATTGTGACAAGAAGTGCGAACCAGTTCTTACAGATCTTGTCCAAATCAAGTATCTGTAAGTTGTCAAGGGGACGTAGTTCAGTTGGTTAGAACGCTGCCCCGTCATCGGTTAGAGTCCTACACTGTCACGGTCGCGTTTGAATCTGACCGCCAACATTTAATATATGTCTAAGGCCTAAGACCAGATTCCGCCCGAACAGTAACCCGCATTCGACTTGCCCGATGACGGTTTTTCCCCTACTCTGAAGATGACCAACCTACGGAGCAGCAATACATGACGATTCACCTCACGCCGGAACAAGAGCGCCGGCTTCGAGCTGTCCTTGACCGCGGCGCGTACAAGTCTGTTGAGGAAGTTGTCGAGGCTGCTTTAACGGCCGTTGAACAACGCGCCGTGCCAGGTTTCGCGGGAACACCGGAAGAACTCGATACCCTGCTCGCTGAAGGCCTTGCCTCAAAAGAACTGACGGAAGATGAGTTTTGGAGCTCTGTGAGCAAGCGAACAGATGCCCTCCTGGCTGAGCGTAAGACCGGCCCCCGTTCGTGAAGGTTCTGTATCGACAGAGCGCCAGCGACGACATCGTTCGTCAGTTCCGCTATTACCTCCTTACTGCAGAAGCTGCCGAGATCGCCCTTCGCTTCCAGGAAGCTGTCAGGCGCACCATTCAGTCATTAAGCCAAAATCCTCATGTGGGTCCCCGATATTCTTCCGGCAATCCGCGACTTCGAAATCTTCGCTCATGTCCCGTTGCGGGATTTGAAGCGATTCGCATTTATTACGCTATCGAGGCAGACGCTGTGCACGTTGTTCGCATCCTGCACGGCAAACGGGACGTGCAGCGCATCCTTGAAAATGAATGAGGCCCTCTCACAAAGGCTAGGCGTTTAAGCTTTTGAAGTCACGACCTCGAAAGAAAGCGAACAGACGTGCGAAAAAGCGAGGACAGAAGAACCGTAGGAACACGGTCTTACCGGTCGCACTTTGCTCCCTCCGCTTCTAGCATCGCTATTCAGTGGTCAGGGTAAGGGGCGACGGCACAACCACGGGCGGTCGGGCGAACGTGACCGCTAGGTTGATCGCAAACAAGGTCACTGCCGTGAGTTCAATGAGTGCGGAGACGGGCAGGATATCCCACGCCCATTTTGCGTAATCTTGGTAGGCTAGAATTTCTGACGCGACGCGGAGCGTGCAGCCTGTCATCAGCAGCGTGAGCATTGCCAGCATCAGTCTCGGGCTCCACAACACGCGCATCCCACAAAACGATGGCAGCACCCTCTGACCGACGCAAAAGATCATTGCCGCTATAAAGCCAACCGTCAGTGCGTGACGCGAGGCGCCCGAAATTCCCGGCGCTTCGTTCATGAGCGATGCCCAAAAACCGAGCGCCGCAGCGATCAGTAGCCATCCGTAGGCAATTCGGATGAAGACTGGAAAACTTCGGTGAACATTGATGGTTTTCGCCGCCTTCGCAGCAGGTTCGAAAAAGCGAATGGCCGCAATGGCTATCCCCGCTCCCGCCAACAATAACACCCCTGCCACAGCGAGAAGTCCATAGAAACCGGCCACCACGCCGGCGGTGTTCAGTCCCAAGGCCATTAGCAGAAATGAGTGCCGCAAAGGGCGCAGCCCCATAAATACGGGGAGCCAGCGCGAACTAAAACCCCAAACCATCGGTACCAGGAAGCCCCAGGTGGAAACGATAAGATAGCGCTGATCGAATTCACGTGGGAAAGCGGGCGAGCTCGCGTGCCTGGCCAGTTGAATGGAGGCTCCGAAGTTGAGCAGCAGCGAGGCCAGCAGCCCGAGCGTAGCTGCAATCACGACGAAGATCCAGGGTTCCCAAGGCTTGGGCGTACCTCCCGCTGGTCGATGGCGCGCAACGGCCTGAAAGAAAATCAAGAAGGCAGCCAATTCGAGCGCTGCGGAGAGTGGCATGAACACGCGCCAATGCCAGGGATAAATATTCGAGAACCAACGGAGGATCACGCCAAAAGTCCAGAGCGTCCAGCACATCCACCCCTGCCAAAGGGCAAACGGTTTCAGCTTGCGCAGCTTCGGAATCGAGTAAAAGCCGATGCCAAGAATGAAGGTGCCTACCCAACCGAACAGTTGCGCATGGCCATGCGCTTGAATCCAAGCCGGCGAGATGGATTCGGCCGCCTCGCGGCTACTGATTTTGATCAGGTTCCACACACCAAGGAAAGTGCCAGGTAGGAGCATAAAGATAAGGCCAGTCACAATGTAAGTCATCAATAAGCGGGAGAGGGATTGCTCGCGCGCGATGGCGCGGTCCATGATGGACTTTGTTTTGTCGTCTAGCCACACAGGTCGTTGACTAACAACCGGGGGCACATTTGACACCGGCATCCTCCGACGTCATCACGTCCGAGCGCTGAATTCAAGCGAGCAACATGCTCCTTCAATTTGTTGCTGCTGACCGCCCAGCAATTGCGCGCTTTCCGCTCTCTGTCAATTCATAGAAATCGCTGCCGCAGGCTTTCAACTTGCCCTCGCGCACCAATTCATCGATGGTGTCGAGCACGCGGTTTCTTTCAGCAGGATCATTGCCGCCAGCTTCGAACAGGGCGTGCAAATCGAGCCGCTCTTTTCTCATCTCGGCGAACAACTTCAAAACTCGCATCGACAGTGAATTCATCGTGCACCTCACTCGCGCATCCGCTTCTCCTGTACGGTATACGACTCGCTCTAAAATCACGTCAAGTGGGAGAAACGCTCTCCCGCGTTTCTTTCAGAGCAGCTTAGGTGAATTCATTCCTCAACAGGCCAGAACGGAACTTCGCATTCTTCACAGGCAATCTCAACCTGATTGAGCGTGCTCAAAATCTGTTCAATCGAGGGGAATTTATGTTCCTGAACAATCCATTGTCCCCAGATCTCACCATAACGATCTGTCACGAAGACTGCGCGCCGGGCAAGTCCCTTCGGGAAGAGTGCATCTTCCCCGAGAAATCGCCGTGTGCTCTGATTGCCAATGTCGGACCCAATGATGATCTCAGCAGGCAACGGGATACCCATGCTCAGAGAAGACCCTTCGCGAAACGCCAGAAGCGCCGTCGCTTCTTTTTCTCGCAGTTCGACTGAGTGGCCGCTCAGGGCCCGGACAAATGCATCGCACAATGGACACCCAGCATCTAGAAATCCGATGACCATGTTCCTTTTTTGTTTGAAATCCCAGGCATGAATTGTCTTCCCTTCTGGTGTCAAAAGGGTGAGCGGCGGAATCAATTGCCGGACGTGCGGCATGTTCGACTTTCGGTAACGGGCAGTAAGCAATGTTACTTCGCGCATCCCAATTCCCCAACATGACAGATGTCACCGGTTCCGATACAAACGGCCCATTGCGGCCGTTGGGGCTCTGAACCTTAAATAAGCTCGTCCGGCAGTCACGCTGGTGCGCGTACGCACCCACCATTCCCAGTTGGCAGGGCCTTACAGATGAAATTTCCTATCACCCGGGTTCTGCTATCGCTTCTCGCAATCCCTTCCGCTCTGATGGCGGAGCAAGGAAGTGTGGAAGCGGGGAAGACAGTTTTCATGAACCAATGCTCTGCTTGCCATGGAGCGGATGCTTCAGGCAAGACTCCCCTAGCCCAATCGCTCAACGTGACCATCCCGGATTATCGCTCGCAAGCAGTCCACAGCCTCACCGATGAGGAGATCCGGAAAGTCATCATCGAAGGTAAGGGCACCATGCCTCCGGTGCCCAATCTGAGTGCAGAAGATATCGCCAACGTGATTGCTTTTGTGC
>JAWOLO010000377.1:0-4051 GCA_033853375.1 Terriglobia bacterium | reverse complement strand
GAGAACGATGGAGCCTTCTTCATTGGCGATAACGATGGCGTCGGGAGCCGCTTCAATCAGCTTACGATAGACAATTTCGCGGTCGGCCAGAGACTCACGGGTCATGGCGGTTTCTTTCCGCCGGCAGCGAAGTCGCCGGCGATCAGTTGTATGGAAGGGGGAACTTCTAGAAAGAAAATCGCTTACTGTCATCGTAAAACTACAAGGAGATGGCGTCAACAAAATATGACGAAACGTGCACTCCCATTTGACTTGCCGGCGAATGACCGGACCGTGAGTACCCAAGGGGCAGGACGTGGCGGGCAACGTCGCTGCAGAACTTACGACGCGAAACGCATTTACTTCTTAGGGGAGGCGAGCGGCTTGTCGTCGGAGTCCACGCCGAAGTCCCAGACGAACAAGTTCATGCCGTCGGGGAGAATCTCGGCCGGTCACTCGCTGCAACGCATCTGCTGTGCCAAGTCCCCCGAAACCGTTGTACACTCCACAAGAGAAAGGCAGGCTCGCTTCGGCGCAATGTGCGCGCCCGCGTCTGATAGGGACCCTGAATGAAGACACTTAAGTTTACGTACTGGAAGGATGGCAGTTTTTATTTGGGATTTCTGAACGATTACCCAGATTATCAAACCCAGGGATTATCTAAAGAGGACCTCATCAGCAACTTGAAGAGTCTGCTCGCTGACCTCGAATCGGGCGAGGTGCCGTACATCCGTAAGGTGGAAGAGTTGGTCGTCACTGAATGAAGCGGAATGAAGCGGCGCGAACTCATCCGCAAGCTTGAGGATCTGGGCTGTGTCCTGGTTCGTCATGGCGGGAGCCATGATTGGTACACGAATCCCGCCACCAAGAAGTCCCAGCCAGTGCCATGCCACAATGAAATCCACGAGGGGCTGGCGAAGTCCATCATTAGGAAGCTTAGCAGTGAGAAGGAGTAGCTGAGATCTCGTTCGGGGTCACTTCTTTGGGGAGGCGAGCGGCTTGTCGTCGGAATCCACGCCGAAGTCCCAGACGAACAAGTTCATGCCGTCGGGGAGAATCTCGGCGAGGGCGTATTCGCCGGGGGTAAGCGGTTCGCCCAGTGTGAAGCGGTACACGGTGGGAGCGATCTCCCAGCGTTGCAGGGACATGGTGTTGCGCTTCTCCTCGACCTGCTCGCCGAAGAAACTCTTGATGGATTCCAACTGGCGCTTGCCGCCTTTGACCGTGGCGCGCACTAACTCGACTTCCGGGCCAGACTCGCCGGGACGGCTGCTTTTCTCGATGGGGCTGGTGCGATCCGGATCGGGCGGCGCCTCGCGCAAATAGAATTCGACATTCGAGTTGGTGATGCGAATTTTGGCGTGGCTGCCCGGAATTTCAATATTGCGCTTGCTCGGGATAATCGGGATGGGCGAAAGCACCTGCTTGAGAAACTGCTTCTTGTCGGTCGAGATACCGGCTCCGGCCTGCTCCAGGTGCGTGACGTGCTTGCCGTCGATCAGGAACATGCCCTCGCCCGGCGGCAGGAACACGCCCGGCGCTACGGGCAGGCTGGCGTCAATGTCCATGACCGTTTCGATGCGATTGGCTTCTTCCTGACGATGGACCTTTTCGTCGAGAACCTCCTGTTCGCTTTTCTCGGCTGCTTCGGCTTTAGCGGTGGCGTCCCAATCGACCAGGTCGGCGGGAATCTCTTCCCACTGGCTGCGTTCGACGCTGTAGTAGCGCACGCGTTCGCCGTTACGCTCGTAGCTGCGCACGATTTGGTAGGAGCCGTTTTTGAGCATGAGCTTCTTGCCGCGCGGAAGGGCGTATTTGTCGTCCTGGGACGACCGATCTTTGCTCTGGGAAGCTCGGTTTTGACTCGAGCTTTGCGTGGCAGGGGCGGATTGGGTTTGGGGGTATGCGGACTCCAGGGGACCTGCCAGAAACAAGCCCAGGGACACCAAAACGGTCAGGGTTGGGACCCTCATAAGGAGGGCGACTTTCATAAGCAATCTCTTCTTAATGCGATGCATAGGGACCTGGGCGGTTTGCCCTCAATTGGCAGAATACGCCGGCGCGTTTCCTCGGTGCAACCGGTGAGGAGCGGTTTTAAGGGGATCCAAAAACGCGACAGGCTCTCCGGACTTGCTGGAGAGCCGCAAAATGCTTATTTTGAGCTAGCGTCGCCGGTTCAGCCGATTAGTGGGTGCACTTGGGGAACAGCGTTACCAGAACCATCAGGTCGGAAAGGGTGAAGAGCCATTGATCGGCATTGATCCCGGCCGCTTCGGCGGCACGTGCGATGAAACCCAGGTGACGGGTCTTGGCGAAATTGTGGATGTGCTCGACGCAGATCCCCGTCAAACTTGAGACCTCCGAATCGGTGAAAATTTTCTGGCTCGACTTCACGGTAACCATGGCCTTACTCCTAGGAATCTGGGCCCAATTTGCGTTCTCAGTTCCTTAGATGCTGTAAGCATCCTATTTGTTTCTACGAAATAAGAGCAATAGTCGTTCCGTTCCCAAGACAAAAAACGAACTGCCTAGTACTTTCCCTCTAAAACGTAGGAAAATGGCCGTTTTTGCACATATTTTTGCGGAAACATGGCGTAGTACAAAGGAGAAACAAAGAGGCTCAAAGGGAAACAATGTTCTACTTCTGCAAGGTTGTTACAGTTTTCGGTAGAGCTAGGGCAATCTCCTTCATCTGTTTTGCGTGGCGGACCTGATGGGAGGCGATCAACTGGAACCACTCGTAGGCGTTCATGGTGCCAAGAAAGGGATGGGGCATGTGGTATTTTCTTAGGTCTTTTCCCCGAGTTTCCTGCTCCAGGAAAGCCCTGGTTTGCTGACGCGCTTCGCGGAGCTGGGCCAGCATTTTGTCTTTTTCGCCGACCAGCGTGGGATCAAGCGGAATAGGTGTTTTGCGGGAGATGAGGCGAGACTCCACAATGGCCATGGGAAGATGAAAGCGCTTCGAGAAAGGGCGGGGTTTCGGCGGGCGCTGCAAGACTTTGCCGAGGTTGAGGATGATGGTGCGTTCGACCTGGATCAGGTGGCAGACGAGTTCGCCGGCCGACCAGCGGCCTGTGCCGGGACTGGCTTTCCATTGATCGGCGGGAATGGCGTCGGCAGCGGCGAGAAATTGCCGCTCAGCGCGAGTGAGTCTTTCGGTGATGGATTGGAGCGAGGGCATGGTCTTCATTCTATAGCACGAGACGAAATTTCCTATGGCGGGGCGATCTTGGAAGAATCCGAACAGGGATTTCTCGCTTCGCTCGAAATGACACAGGTTGGCTGCCGGCTAAACTTCGGCACCCCCAGCTTGCTCGAAGGCGTGGGCAAGTTGCAAGACACGCGCTTCGCCAAAGGGCGGGCCAAAGATTTGCAGGCCCACTGGAAGCTTTCCGTCGATTTTCCCGCACGGCACGGAAATGCCCGGAACGCCCGCGAGCGATCCTGTAACTGTATAAATATCAGCGAGATACATTTGGAGCGGGTCGCTGGTGCGTTCGCCTAATTTGAAGGGTGGAACGGGCGAGGTGGGCGTCAGGATGGCGTCTACTTTGGTGAAGGCATCGCGAAAATCCCGGGCGATGAGCGCGCGGACTTTTTGCCCCTTGAGGTAGTAGGCATCGTAATAGCCAGCCGAGAGGACGTAGGTGCCGAGGACGATGCGGCGCTTTACTTCCGGGCCGAAGCCGGCACCACGCGTTCTGCGGTACATAGCCAGAAGGGAATCGTCGGGGACGCGGAGGCCGTAACGTACGCCGTCATAGCGAGCCAGGTTGGAACTGGCCTCGGCGGTCGCGATGATGTAATAGGTAGCGATGGCAAAGTCGGTGTGAGGCATGCGAATGTCGACCAGTTCACAACCGAGCTTGCGGAAAAGCGCGATGCCCGCCTCGATTTTTTTGCGGACGCCCGCGTCCATGCCTTCGGCAAAGTACTCCTTGGGGATGCCGAGGCGGGGGCGTTTGAGAGGTTTCGCGAGTTCGGTACAGTAATCCGGAACCGGTGCGGTGGTCGAAGTGGAGTCGTGAGGGTCACGGCCAGCGATCGTTTGGAGGATGGCAGCGACGTCGCG
>JAWOLO010000376.1:0-4473 GCA_033853375.1 Terriglobia bacterium | reverse complement strand
CCTGGAAACGGCAAGTCCACTGATCCGACGTCCGCAGATTTTAAAACTTTATCAAACATCGTTGTTCTCCTTGTGCATCTTGATTTAAATAACCACCGTTGCTTCTCAATCGGTCGGGAGGCTCATTTGCGCTCATCACCACTTCTGCAAACGCACTACTCAAGTGCTGTCTGTCCGTCGCTCTAGTCTCCCGAACTAACGGTCACATCCGCCTACCGCTCGCCGCAACAATGACTCGTCCGGTGATCCATCGCGAGTCATCATGGCAAGAAATGTTGGCGATCACGAATAAAGCATCTGCTCTGCCAAACGAGAAGTGCATGCATAAACCGCAGAAATACGCATTCCAGGGGCTCTTAGACGATCGCTTGTTAGAAGAATATGAGTGTCATCGAGGCAGGGCGTGACATCGCGCGTCAGCATTTTGACAAGCAGTCGCTGGGGCGGCGGCGCGAATGACTGTACTCCGACTGCAGGTGTACGTAGAAAGACGGCCGCTTCTCCAAGCAAGTCCTCGCTAGCTGCATACCGCGGCGTGGCAGCTCCGCATAGCGTTGGCTTTCCATCCATCGGACCGCTGCTAAACCACAAACGAAACGTGGAAGGTCAGTTGCAATATCGAACCACGGAGTACCATAAATGAATTCAGATGAAATGAACTGGCTATTGCAAACAATCGAGGATCCGGAAAAGGCAAAGCGCTTAGTCCTGGCTCAGTACCGGCGCGGAAGAATCCCATATCACGTGATGGCGAGTTTAGCTCGGGACCGGAATTGGACGGACTGGCCTGCCGTCGAAAATCCGGCTGCGTTGATTTCAATGGAGTGCATTACGACGCGGCAAAAGATTCTAGGTGCAACGACGCCCTAACTGGTACCAAAATTCTTACGTACATTTTTCTTTTCTCGGGCCTCTGAGTATATAAGGGAAGTTGTTGGAGATTCTCCTTTGCGCCTGGTGGAGCCGTCTCACTTCGGCTAGCCACCTGGCTTGATTGGGTGGCGCTCGCTGGGTCCCGGGCTGGGCGCGAAGAGCAAGAACCCTGCTATTCGAGTGCGCACCACTATTTCCAGAACGAGGTATTGGCTCCTCTCGCTATGATTTCCGCTAAACCATCTTGACACTTTCCAAGCCCTTGGTTTCCTCGATGTGGAGGCCCATTCTTCTACTTTGTCGCTGCACATTTCCGGCGAGCTGCTCAAAAAATTCCTGCTCTGACCATCCCCTATTTCATCAACAGGTCCCTCATGTTCTCGGCTCCACCCTTCCACTGTGGTGAGATTCGGATGCTCTGGAGGGTGACTGTCGAACAAACAAGGCAAGTCACCCTTTGCGTCACCTTTCGAGTCACCCTAGGGGTGACGCGAACTTGTTGAGAGCATGCAGGTTGCGCATGGCGCGACTGTCAATTTGGACGCGGGCAAAACACCGTGCTGGGCTGGAGCGACCCCACCTTTTCGGCTTTCAGCCGCCCAAAAAAGTTTTTGGGGTCACTCCCGTCCGATTCCCACCTTACTTGGGCCTCGAAGTTCCCCCTGTCGAGCGGACCGTATGCTGTGCTGCATACAACTTGTCCGACAAGCCTAGCTGACGGAAGGAATGACTCTCGCCACTCTTGAAGGCATGCCGCAGGCAACCCAAGTTTCAAGCATTCAGACCTACTTGATTCGCCAGGCCAGGAGGCCGGGTTCGGCAACGTCACGTTTCGCTACCGGTCGTCAAAAAAAATGTACTGGTAGCAAAATTTTCCCTCACATTTTTCATTTTTAGGGCCTCTGAGTAGATAGAGGATCTTTGGCGGGTCATCCCTTAGCTTGCCCGATTCCAGGCCGGCGTCGGGCCGCCATGGTTGTCGATCTTAGGGTCGAAGGAAAAGTCGTTTGGTGCTTTGCCTTTTGAGCGCCTCTTAGCACGTGAGAGGACTCTTTACCAGTCCCTTTGAGCCTGACGGAACCGTCCCACTTCGGTCAATCGTCCGGCTTGAATGCATCTTTCCAATCCCTAGCGTGAATGGGGCGAAAGTCCAAGGTTCGCGGACGTAATGAGACGCCCGTGGTCGAAGAATGCGAGGTAAAGTCCATTGGGAAGCAACAACATTTTCCGAAGATACTGATGATGCGGATTTCATCTCGGGATAGCTTAGAGAATTATGTCGAGATGTCTTTATCCGGTTCCGTGAGAGCGGGTTCGTCGGATTTCGAACCGTGGCAATTACCCTGCGCTTTGCAGATTTTGAAACCAAAACCAGATGCCATACAGTTCGGGAACCTATAGCCACGAATGAGCTTCTTGAATCGGAGGCATTGAAACTGCTCCCACCATTTCTAGATGCGCGGGAGAATCCGCGAAATAAGGAAATCCGCCTGGTTGGAGTGCGGGTGGAAAAACTGACCCAAGGCAAGCAGAAGACGGAGGGAGCAGCGGCGTCACCTGCCTAGTTCACCTTGCTGGAGTGGTCCTCGGCTGAGGGGGGTCTGAAACTCCTCTCGGTATAGGGGATGCACCGTCGAGTAGTGGTGAGGGGTCCCCTTGGGCGGGCACGGCAGGCTGTAGCTAATCTTCCCGGATTCATTCCGCCCTTGACGGCCTTCATGCCGAGCTGGCGATCCGTTCGCAGATCCTCGGCTAGACTGCATTGGCCGAAAACAACATAATACAAAAGTTAATGGACAAGCGTGCTCTGGGGTGCGTTCGGATCATCTATGATCAGCGCCAGCGCTTTCGTTTCAGAGGGCGGTTCAGTCCACGTGGGGGCCTGAAGAGGGTTGCGCGTTGAGTTCGAATGTTCTTTTGCCTTTCTGCGAGATGCTCTGCATCTCAGGTATTAGCCTCCCTCGCAGCACTTAACGGTCTACTTCGCTCTCGGCCGGCAAGCATATCTGAATCGCCTGTATGTGTGATATGCATCACGGAGAATGCAAGACAGTTTCCGGGAGAATCGTCTCGGATGCGCCTGAGGCCTGGAATGGCCAATCAAACGAAACCTTCGTTCAGAAATCAGTTGCCCGTCACGCTCATCACGATACTCGCGGTGGTCGCGCTGATTTACATTTTTAATGGCCTCTTACCCGGCACTCGCTCCAAAGAGGTGTCGTATAGCGATTTCGTAACGGAGGTTCGGGCTGGACACGTCGCAGAGGTTCAGATCACGGAAAAGAGGCTGATCGGAATTTTGAAGGAAGAGAAGTCAGTGTCGGGGAAACCGGCTGCCCCGCGGACGATTACTGCAACTCGCTTGCCGGGCATGGACGAAACAGGATTATTGAAGGAGCTAGAAGCGCAAGGCGTGAAGTTCTCAGGGCAAATCCAAACTGGTTTGACCTGGCTGTATTTTCTGGCCTCCTGGCTGCTGCCATTATTGTTGCTGACCTGGGTATTGCGCGCTGGCGTACAACGGATGCGGCAAGCGGGCGGGGCGCTAACTTTCGGCAAGACCCGAGCCAAGATTTACGATGAATCGGCGCGTACAAAGGTCACTTTTCAGGACGTGGCGGGAGTTGACGAAGCCAAAGCTGAACTCGTTGAGGTGGTCGATTTTCTCAGACACCCCAAGAAATACCAATCGCTAGGAGGGCGGATTCCCAAAGGCGTCCTGCTCGTAGGGCCACCAGGCACAGGCAAGACGCTGCTTGCCAAGGCCGTGGCGGGCGAGGCTGGAGTGTCGTTCTTTTCCATTTCTGGCTCCGGGTTCGTGGAAATGTTTGTGGGTGTTGGGGCGGCGAGAGTTCGGGATTTGTTTGAACAGGCCAAAGGGAAGGCGCCGTGCATCATCTTTATCGACGAGCTGGATGCGATCGGGAAATCGCGCTCAGGGATGCTGCCGAGCGATGCCGAGCGGGAGCAAACGCTAAACCAGTTGATGGTGGAAATGGACGGTTTCGACAGTTCCGAAGGCGTGATCATCATGGCTGCGACGAACACTCCGGAAGTGTTGGATCCTGCCCTTCTGCGCGCCGGCCGCTTCGATCGCCAAGTGCTCGTGAACCGGCCAGACCTGGCTGGACGAGAGGCAATCCTGCGCGTCCATGCTCGAAAGGTCAAGCTGGACGCTGGCGTGAATTTGAATACGGTTGCAGCGCGAACGCCGGGCATGGTCGGATCGGACTTGGCAACAGTGGTCAACGAGGCGGCATTGCTGGCGGCGAGGCGCGGGGCAAGCACCGTGGAGATGCGGGACGTAGAAGAGGCTGTCGACCGCGTGATGCTGGGACTCGAACAGAAAACACGCGTTATGTCTGTGGAGGAAAAGGAGCGGGTGGCCTATCACGAAACTGGGCACGCTCTGGTGGCGCTTTCCGTCCAGCACGCAGATCCTGTGCACCGCGTCTCCATCATCCCTCGCGCCATAGGGGCGCTGGGCTATACATTGCAGTTGCCTCTGCACGAGCGGTATCTCATGACCAAGCCGGAGATCGAAGACCGAATCGCGGTCATGCTGGGCGGCCGTGCAGCTGAGGAAATCATCTTCGACGG
>JAWOLO010000375.1:0-3348 GCA_033853375.1 Terriglobia bacterium | reverse complement strand
TCCATCATCGAAGAGGCGAAAGTCGCTCTTCTTGAGACCAGTGGCGACGACACCTTTATCGTCGAAGATGGTTACGGGGATCTGCACCAACTCAACGTTTGCAACGATAGTTGTGTCCGAGCGCACTTGCGCACGCACAACAGGGCTGTACGCAACCCATGCAAACATGGAAAAAGCGAAAGAAAGGACTACTTTACGGTCTACTGCCATCAAACCCCCCGAACCTTGCACCTTGAAGTCACCTATACCCCTCAACTCAGCTTCTGTCAATGACTGCAAGCAAGCACAAACTTCCGGCCTTTCGTTTCTTGTAGCAGAGGGTACATACATTAGGAGTTGACTGTTCCACTTTTGGCGCTCGATCCCATCGATTCCATGGTTGGCTCGATAAACCGCCTCGATAGGTGATAACGCCCTGTTATTTTTGGCAGTTTCCTCGACTTCGCTCAATGCCTAACGTTTACCCAGCGGGTGGAGAATGCAACGATTGAAACCCACGAACAGCGCAGCCTTTTCCGTGGTCAACGCGATTCGGCTGTTAAATAAAGGCGATGCCAACGCATTCGAGTTTATCTATCGAAGCTACTCTGACTTCGTCCATCGCATTTGCCTCCGCATGCTACGGGATCCGGCCGAGGCCGAAGATGCGGCTCAAGATGTTTTTGTATGCGTATTTCACAAAATCAATACCTTTCGTGGTGAATCAGCATTTTCATCATGGCTCTACCGCCTGACGACGAATAGCGTCCTCATGCGCTTCCGCAAGAACAAACGCAAACATAAGTGGATTCCTTTGGAGGAGGAGCGTAGAGACGAAGACGGCGGTTGCGGCGAAATCAGTGCGCAGGACCTAAATCTGAGTGGCTTGCTGGATCGGATCGACCTGCAGTCTGCTATCGAATTGCTGCCAAACGGTTATAAATCGGTATTCGTGCTCCACGATATCCAAGGTTATGCCCATACCGAAATCGCTGAGATATCCGGACACTCGATTGGCAATTCAAAGTCTCAGTTACACAAAGCCCGCCTCAGGCTGCGAAAGCTCCTTGGCGGCGTGCCTAAAGAGGGTATAGAGCAAGACGCAAACCAGTTTCTGCGTAACCAAATCCGTAATAGTCCTGTGAAAGAGAACAGACACGTTGCGTTATTAGGACCCCGCCGGCCTGCTTACAAGGACAGCACACCGGCATTTGGTTGGTCCTGTCGGCCGCGTATTGTTGGGTCCGTCACATACGCAAAGTCACGGAACTCAAGGAGGATTTAATGGCTAGCCAAATTTGCAAATTGCACTGTAGTTGTTGCCCCCTGCAAGAATCGGTTTCACCAGCCCTGGCGGGGAGAATCGGCTGGTGAAACGCCAGCCCAGGTTGTCCCCTAAGATAGGAGAAGAGGACCACTGGTCACCGACGCAGCAGGAGGTCGATGCCTACATAAATTCTCTAGAAAAAGAGCTGTCGCAAAGCTGTGAAGATATGCCGGAGTGGACAGGCAAGATATACAAAGGTGCGGCGGCAATCAAAGATCGGCCTTCTTCCTTCGACACTTTCTTCTGGGGCATGGTGGCGATAACTGCGGGATGTTTCTGGGGGCTCGTCAGGATCATTCTGAAAGCGTTGAACTGACGAAGCCCGCACAGTGATGTGGCACGGCGCAAAAAGTCGAATGTCGCGGCAGGAGCTGCCATTCTGCATACCTGACTGCTGTGCCCAGCCGACGAAAGAACACTCTGGGCTTCTGTCAACTGATAGTCTGCGTCACCATCTAATCCCCATCGTAACCGGAAGTACCTGCGTGGAAACTCGACCGCCTTGAGGTGAATAATGATAGCGGGCCTCGATGTAGAATTTCAGGCCCGTTGCCTGCCCGATTGTTATACCAAGACCTCCGTTTACCCCTCCAGAACTTATGCCCGTGCTGGCGAGAACCACAGATCCATTCTGGCAAGAATATCCCCACCAGCCCCATGCCGGGACACATGGAGTACCAGGTGGCACGGTAAAGTTCTTCAGTTCGGTATGACGAAAGTACCAACCTCCGCCTCCAATGACGTAGTAACCGAAAAGTTTTCCATCTCTGTGAAACATATAGTTTGCCGTCAGAGCATACACATTGTCGGTCGCGCTGATGGAAGCGACAGAACAAGGGAGACCTGGCGACGGTGGGGGATTAAGCAGGCAAAGGGCATTGAGGACGGGTAGTAAAGCATTGCGATTCGGCGGCAAGCCGTGCCACATAAATTCTCCCACGAGAGAATGATGGCTCCCGAGGTTTGGCCCGGCACCGGCCTGGAAAGTGCCGCCAACTCCAGCGAAATTCCCTGTCGGGTCCATCGGGACTCCTATGCCCCCACCTATATGCAAATTGACCGCGCTCACCTTTCTTTCGGTCGCCTGGTCCTCGTCCGCATAGACGGGGATAGCAAAAAGCACGGCTAGTAATCCGACGACAATCAGGTTTAGTTTCGTCATCCGATTACCTCCTCCCATTAGAATCTTTCGCATTGACCACACGCCGTTTCAGCTACGTAGGTTTCTTAGCTGCTACCGCCCGCCTATGCGTCATACTCGGCTTTTCTGCGATAGCGTGGAACTGTCAAAACTGACAGCTCTTTTCTTGCGTAAAGTGAACTATCGATTGGAATTGCGAGACAGTAGGTATTGCATTGGAGGATGGATTCGCATTGTCGCATCGCCAGCCCAAGCGGTCTCCCACGGGAACTCAATTCTCTATTTGGCTTTTCGTTTCCGTTGTAGGCTCTGAGATGCGTTGCTTCTCATCCACAGAAAAAAGCATGTAATTGCTGAAGCTGTGGCGCCGGTGCATACGCTTACCTCTCCAGTCGGAGTACACTTCGGCGCTTTGGGGCAACCACATTTCCACATCTCGATTTTTGAATCGCACCGGGCCATATTCCACCGCCGTGTGATCCACAAAGAGGCGTATCTCCGGCAGCGTGGCCACCAGATCTGTTTCAATACGCACGATCTGATAACTATCTGCGGCGATCCACGCGCGCCCACGCAACGCAACCGGATAGGAGGGGCCATTCTCGCCAATCCGATACGCGCGGATGGTCTTCGGCTTGTCCGGCCTCTGGCGAAAGTGGACTTGCCAAGCCGGGTTTCCATTCCATTGGCCCAAACCCTCGCAACTCATTGCAAAGTTTCCTGAATTATTCGGATGAAAAATAAGCGCCATTGATGGTAGGCCGCGTGTTTCCACCTCATCCGGAAATTGCGCAGGCGAATATTTGTTGCCGCGATACTCAACCACATCGAAGTACCCCAGCCTATATTGCTCAATGCTCACTACATAATCGAACTTGCGAGTTTCCGGAAACTCCGCAAA
>JAWOLO010000374.1:0-13323 GCA_033853375.1 Terriglobia bacterium | reverse complement strand
CCGTCGCCCTCTCGGAATGGCTGCTCGTTTTGCCCTCTGCTCTGCTTCTTGCCGCAGCTGCCCTGCGTCTTTTGCAGCCTCGGCAGTTCGAACCGGCTCGAACAAGCTGGGCGATCTTCGAGTGGGCCACCACCCACATCTCACATGCCGGTGCCGGCCTGCTCTTTCTTGGTTTGCCGACGGTTGCTGTGGTTCTAGGCTTCGCTGCGCTCTTGCTCTCGTAGCGCCGAAACGAAACTCTGCGGCAGGACGTGACCACGGCGCTGGCGAGTCTTCGCCGGCATTTCGCAGTCGCCATCCTGGGAACCGGCACGCTGCTAGCCGCGGCGATCCTCGCCGGAGTGGTTGTTCACATCATCACCGACTGAACGGTGCGAAGAAACGCAAGAGAGTCCTTCTCCGCGAAAGACCCTTGCCATGTTTAGCCCTTTTGAGGCGCCTGCGCGCGGCCTTTCCACAGGCCGCCCCGGCCAAGCCAATACCGCACGGCGGAAACACACGTCGCGTAGGCGTAGAAAACTACTGCGATAGGAAGCGTTAGCGCCCAAGGCCAGGACTGGCCGTAAAATTTCACCGTCGCCAAAAAAGAGGCCGCCATCAAAGCGACGGTTGTGTCCACCAGCAACCAGGCTTCTCCGGGATAAGCGAAAAAGAGCACCCAAGGGAGCAAGTACGTGATAAAGAGCCCCACCAACGTACCGAGGAGCAACAAAAAGGAATAGCGGAGCTGCGTGAACGCTGTTCGCGCAATCATGTCGCGCAATTCTGTGAAGGTTGCGCAGTCGCGCAAGCTCACGCTCGTGCGCGTCATTCCCAGCCAGATTTTTCCGCCCCTTTCCTTCACAACGCGCGCGAGGGCGCAATCGTCAATGACTTCATTGCGAATTGCGGTCATTCCGCCGACACGTTCCAGCGCGGTCCGCAGCAATAGAATGCAACCACCAGCCGCCCCAGCGGTGCGGACCTTGGGATCCGCCACCCATCTCGGCGGATAGAGCATCAGAAAAAAATAGAGAAAGGACGGTATGAGCAGCCGTTCCGGGAGCGTTCTCGCCTGGAGCAACACCATCAAAGATGCTAGATCGAACTCGCCGTTTGCCGCGCGGGACACCAGTCGGCGCAATGTTTCCGGTGTGTGGATAATGTCCGCATCTACAAACCAAAAATACTCTGGTGCGGTTCCGGCGGCAGCTGAAACTCCTTCGTTCATGGCCCAGACTTTTCCGGTCCAGCCAGGCGGAAGCTCACCTGCCGAATGAACGGTGACTTTTCGGGCCGCGCCAGATTCCTCTGCGGCTTTCTGCGCAAGATCGGCCGTCCCGTCGCTGCTGTGATCATCTACGACAAAGATAGAGAATTCGCCGGGATAATCCTGCTTGACCAAGGAAGTAACGCACCGCGCGATAGTTTGCGCTTCATCGCGAGCAGGAACAATCGCCACCACTCGTGGCCATCGCTTGAGAGGCTTTGGTTCGGTGGCGTCCTCATGCACCTGCCAGAAGTTCCCCCGAACGAAGAAAAGATACAGCCAGATGGCGAAGGGGACGGCAGCGATCAGAGTCGGCGTCAGAGGCACGCGCTATTGTGCAACAAATCCAGTTCTCAGTCGTCAGTTTTACGTTTTCGGAGCTTTCGGCAAACAAAGACGAATGGCCATTTAAAATCTCTTTCTTTCTTTACTTAGAACTTAAAACTTATGACTCAGAGCTTGCTACGCCAGATCCTCGGATCGAATGGGCAAGCGCCGAATTGGTTTGCCCGTGGCGGCGAAGATTGCGTTGCACACCGCCGGGGCAATCGGCGGCGTGCCGGGCTCACCGACGCCACCCGGCGCTTCGTTGCTCGGCACAATGTGAACTTCGACCTTGGGCATCTCGTTGATGCGCAGCATTTCGTAGTCGTTGAAGTTGCCTTGCTCCACGCGGCCTTTGTCGATGGTGATTTGTCCCTTGAGAGCGGCGGTAAGGCCATAAACAATGCCGCTCTCCATTTGTGCCGCGATGATGTCGGGATTCACGTGTCGGCCGCAATCCACCGCGCAGACGACGCGGTGAACCTTCACTTCCCCCGAGCTTTTGTTGAAACTAACTTCCGCGACCTCGGCAACAAAGCTGCCGAAGGATTCGACCATGGCAATGCCGCGCGTTTGTCCCGCGGCGAGCGGGTTTCTCCAACCCGCTTTTTCCGCGGCCAGTTCCAGAACACCGCGATGGCGGGGCGCCTTCTCCAGCAGCTTCCGCCGAAACTCGAAAGAATCCTTTCCCGTGGCTTTTGCGAGCTCTTCGATGAAACACTCGGTGATGTACCCGTTCTGCGAATTGCCGACTGAACGCCAAAAACCTACAGGCACGCCTGTCTCCGTCAAAACATAATCGCAAAGGAAATTCGGGATGGCGTACTTACTGTCGACGATGCCTTCGACCGAGCTGTTGTCCAGGCCATTCTTCACGGAGCCTGGGAAAAAGCGCGACATGATGGACGGGCCGACGACGCGGCATTTCCACGCCACGGGCCACCCGTCGGCGTCCAGGCCTCCTGTTAATTTCGTATACGTCGCGGGGCGGTAGAAATCGTGCTGCATGTCGTCTTCGCGCGACCACGTGACTTGAACCGGCGCGCTGATCGCCTTCGAAATCTCCACGGCTTCGGCGATGAAATCCTGTTCGGCGCGCCGTCCAAAGCCACCGCCGAGATATGTGGTGTGAATCCGCACCTGCTCGGGCTTCAGGCCGGTGATTTTCGCACCAGTATTTTGAGAAAACGTTTGGAACTGCGTGGGCGCGTAGATATCACAGCCATCGGGACGAACGTCGGCAGCACAGTTCATCGGCTCCATGGTGGCGTGGGCGAGGAACGGGACTTCGTAGACAGCTTCGATCTTTTTCACTGCACTAGCTAGAGCGGCATCTACGTCACCGTCTTTACGCGCAATCGCACCTTCTTGTTCTGCGCTTTCAAGATAAAGCTTGTGAATCGACTCCGAAGAAACAGCCGCGTTCCGGCCTTCATCCCATTCGATTTGCAGCGCGCGGCGGCCTTCCATGGCCGACCACGTATTGTCCGCAACTATGGCCACGCCGGAAGAAATCTGGAGCACCTGCTTGACGCCCGGGACCGCCTTCGCTTTTGTCGCGTCAGAGCTCTTGACCTTCCCGCCAAACACAGGGCAGCGCGCCACCACCGCGTGTTGCATCTTGGGAAGCCGCACATCGATTCCGAACTCCGCTTTTCCGTTGATCTTTACGGGCGTATCAAGGCGCTTCATGGGTTTGCCGATGTACTTATAATTTTTGGGATCTTTCAGCGCGGGATTCGCCGGTACAGGAAGCTCGGAAGCTTCTTCGGCTAACGCACCATAGGTTAGCCGTTTTCCGGAAGCGGTGTGCACGACGGTGCCATGGTCCACGTGACATGCCGAAGGCTGGACTGACCATCTCTTTGCTGCTGCGGCAACGAGCATTTCGCGGGCGGCCGCGCCCGCTTTGGTCAGCGGTCCCCAAGAGGCGCGCACGCTGGTGCTTCCGCCGGTGCCCTGCAAGCCAAAGATCGGATTGAAATACTGCGGCGCGGCAGGCGCAAACTCGAACTTCACTTTTTTCCAGTCGAATTCGAGCTCTTCGGCCAGCAGCATGGGAAGCGACGTGGTGACGCCCGTGCCCATTTCCGATTTGTCGATGATGAGTGTGACGGTGTTGTCCGGCGCGATACGCACCCAGGCATTGAGCGCAGCGGGTCCTGCGGGCGGAGTAGCAGCCAGCGCTTCGAATTTTCCAGGCAAATAGAATCCGATGACAAGGGCGCCGCCTCCCGCGGCGCTCTTTTTCAAAAAGTCGCGGCGGGGCAGTGTTGCAGGGGACATACAGGCCTCCGTGTTTAGGCAAGCGAAATTGTCCGCCAGAGCGGTTTAAGAATCAAACGACGCAGCCGTCAAGCCAGATCTTGCCTGCGAATTGGCAGGCGGCGCAGACGCTTGCCTGTGGCGTTGAAAATGGCGTTACAGATGGCAGGCGCGATCACCGGAACGGTCGGCTCGCCGATCCCCGTGGGCGCTTCCGTGCTCGGCACAATATAAACCTCAATGGGCGGAGCCTCTTTCATACGGATCATTGAGTAATCGTTGAAGTTGGCCTGCACGACGCGGCCACGCTCCACGGTGATGGCGTCCTTGACGGTGGCAGTAAGAGCATAAATTGCAGCGCTTTCGACTTGCGCGCGAACGCCATTAGGATTCACCGCCCGGCCGCAATCCACGGCGCAAATCAGGCGATTTACAGTGTAGCCGGCGCTGGAAGCGGAAACCTCTGCGACTGCCGCTACATAACTAAAGAATGAGTAGAAACCGGCGATGCCTCGCCCCTCGCCTTTGGGAAGCGGTCTGCCCCACCCGGCTTTTTCCGCGGCGAGCTGCAGAACACCCTTTAAACGCCCGGTATCGAGCGGATGATAGTCCTCCCGGCCTTCCCCAAACTGCGGAATCTTGCGGGACTCACCGATAAGCTTCAGTCGAAACGCAAGAGGATCCTGCCCCGCAGCGTGAGCCAGCTCATCCACAAAGCTCTCCATCACGAACCCGCTGCTGGAGTGCTCGACCGAACGCCACCAGGCGCGCGGCGCGCTGGAATGTGCCAGCGTGTATTCGATGCGAATGTTCGGCGTCGTGTAAGGAATCGTTGCTCCAGTACCGAATTCACCCATCCCGGGGTCATTGTCGCCCTTTTGACTCCATTTGGCGGCAATAGAAGTGGACGTTTGGAAATGCTTCCAGGCGGCCAGCTTGCCTTCGCTATCCAGAGCGCCCTGTAACCTGTGATAGGAAGCGGGACGATAAAAATCATGTTGCATATCGTCTTCGCGCGTCCACAACACCATCACGGGCTTGCCTGAGATTTTGGCAACTTGCGCCGCTTCCATCACGAAATCCGCCTGGTAACGCCGGCCAAATCCTCCGCCCATCAGCGTGGTGTGCACAGTGACTTTTTCGGGAGGAAGCTTTGCAGCTTCCGCAATCACCGCCTGCGCCCACTGTGGCCCCTGCGAGGGTACCCACGCTTCCGCGCTATCGGGCCGGATATGCACAGTGCAATTCATGGGCTCCATGCAGACGTGCGCGGCCAACGGCAGTTCGTAGATGGCTTCCACCTTCTTGGAAGCAGCATCGAGCGCCGCGTTGGCGTCGCCATCATTGCGAAGCATGTTCGCGGGCTTCGCTGAAGCGTTCTGCAAGAACTGCTCGCGCAATTCTTCACTGGATTCGTTCGCGGCCGCGCCTTCGTCCCACTTGACTTCCAGCGCTTTGCGGCCCTGGATCGCTGCCCAGGAATTGTCCGCTAGCACGGCGACGCCGCCGGTCGTGGAAGCGCCGCGGCCGCTGGTCTTGATTTCAAAAACGTCGCGCACGCCGGCCACGGCTTTAGCTTTCGTGGCGTCAAAGGAAGCCACTTTGCCTTCGAACACGGGACAACGTGCGATTACGGCATAGAGCATGCCCTCAACGCGTGAGTCGATTCCAAATTTGGCCTTGCCGCTGGACTTGTCAGCGGTGTCAAGCCTATGCATTTCTCGGCCAACAATAGTGAAGTCGTCCGAATTCTTCAGCGGCACTTTGTTCAGATTGGGGATGGGAAGCTTCGAAGCGTCGACAACCAGTTCGCCGAAGCGGAACGAACGCTCCGGGTGACCGTGAACAACGAAGCCGTTCTTCGCTTTGCAGGTGTCGGCGCCGACTTCCCATCTCTTTGCAGCGGCCGCGATCAGCATCTCGCGCGCAGCGGCGCCCGCTTGCCGCAACGGCAGCCACGAACCGGCAACGCTGCCGCTACCACCCGTGCCGAGGTCATAGATCTTTGGATTCGTCGGTGCCTGTTCCACGTGCACCTGCTTCCAATCGACGCACAACTCTTCCGCGAGAATCATCGGCAGAGCCGTGTAGACGCCCTGGCCCATCTCGGATTTTCCGAGGACCAGCGTGACGTGATCGTCCGGCGTGATGCGCACCCAGGCGTCGAAGGGATTCGGAGTCTTTTCCTCTTGATCTTTGGCTTGATCGGCGAACGCGCGCGGAGTCAAATGGAACCCAATCACCAGTGCGGCGCCGCCAGCGGCACTCGTCTTCAGGAAGTCACGGCGGTTTACAACAGGAGCAGTTGCCATGGGACACCTCGGAGCAGATTGTGAACGAGCCGCTCGGGAAAAGCTAAGCCGCAGAATGCGCCTTGCCAGTCATCGAAGACGCGGCGCGGTGAATAGCCTTGCGAATGCGCTGGTACGTACCGCAGCGGCAAATGTTTCCGCTCATGGCATCGTCGATATCGGCGTCGGTGGGGTTGGGTTTCTTCGTCAGCAAGGCCACGGCGGACATGATCTGTCCGGACTGGCAGTAGCCGCACTGCGGAACGTCTTCTTCCATCCAGGCTTTCTGCACCGGATGGCTGCCATCCGCAGAGAGACCTTCGATCGTCGTGACCTTCTTGCCCGCCACGCTCGATATCGGCGTAATGCAAGAGCGCGTGGCTTCGCCGTTGATGTGCACGGTACACGCGCCGCAAAGCGCCATGCCGCAGCCGAACTTGGTGCCGGTCATATTCAGCGTGTCGCGAAGCACCCAGAGCAAAGGCATATCCGGGCTGACGTCAACCGACTGGGACTTGCCATTCAACATGAACGTGATCGCCATGGGGTACCTCCTAAAGCAGGGACATATCCTACACCAACTTCCCGTCACTACGAAAAACTACTGAAAAACCGGCTAGGCCTCTTGTTCGAAGCATCTATGGGCCCGCTCAGCGCGAAACTGGTTTGTAAGCCTGACGGTCCTTAGACAATGGCCTCATCCCATTCATTTGCCGGTCGCCAATTGCTCCTTGGCCCAATTCAAAATCAGCGTGACAACTTCTGAGTGAAACTTCTTCTGCACATTAAAGCCGTGGGTCATGCCTTCCACTTCCACGTACCGAGCCTTTCCAGGATGCACACGGTTCACAATTTCCGCGATTGCGGAACTGTCAGCGCGGCTCATGACCGTGTCCTTCGACCCGCGAATCACCAATACCGGCGCATCCACGTCTTGCCACACTTGTCCTAGATTCAGAGCCTGCAATTGCTGATAGAACGCTGCCGGGCGGCCATACTGGCCGTCCGGCGCGTCATACCAAAGATTCTTCCATTGCGGGTGCTGAGCGAGGATTTGTCCCGGCGTTTGCCCCTGAATCAGATAGAGGTCATAAAACTGCGCGAACGCTTTCATCGCGTCATTCACTTCAGCGGCAGACTTGCCTTCGCCGGTCAGTCGCACGCGTTCATTTTCAAGCATGTGCTCGTACCACGTGCGTCCCCAGGAGCCAGCCGCAACAAACCCGCGCACAGGGTGATGCCTCGCAACAAAAGGCGCAAAGCCGCCCCCGTTACTGAGCCCAATCACGATTACGCGATCAAGGTCCAGGAAGTCGTACTTGCCCATGGCATCAAATGCCGCTTGATAGCCTTCGAGTTCGCCTTGAAAGTCGGCTTTGTCGCATTGCGTCCCCTGACTTTCGCCGACTCCAGGCTTTTCGGTACGCACCGTGGCGTAACCGGACTGTTCAATCAGCCGCAGAATGACTGCGCTGAAGCCATCCGTTTCGCCCTGCGGGTATTCCACGCTGTCGCAACTCAGCCAGCCGACAAAAAAGAGGACCGGCGCCTTGCCGCTGGCGTTTTTGGGATGCGTGATAAAAGTGCGGAGCTTGTCTCCGCGGGAGTTGCTCACCCAATCGTACAAGACATCCGCGTTTTGAAAATGTTCCCGGGGGCGTGTCTGTTGCGCAGGGAGCGAACATGGAAGAAGCAGCGCCAAGCCGCAAAAGATGGCCCCAGTCCTGGCCAGCACAGGCACCCTCCCCCGGAAGACAGAAGACCTATTGCCTTCAGACGTTAACCTTCTTCAGATGTGAGCAGGTTTAGTTTCCGGCAACGGCAGCAGGTCTCGGGGGAGCTTTGGGAGCTTGCGGCGCCAGTGGCGGTTCAGGTTCGACGCCGCGCCACCCCACCGGACGGCCGCGCACGGCTTCCTTCACCGAGCGGAAGAGCACCACGTACATCAATTGGCGGTAATAGAAGCGCTGCAGAAGCACGGGAACGAGCAAGGTCCAGTCTTCCTTGCGTTCCAAAGCGAACGCGAGGACACACGTAATGACGTCAATCAGCAGGAAGCCGATGAAGAAAAACACAGAGCGCATCAAGTCGCCGGTGGTCGCGTGAATGGTCGGCAGCCAGGAGAGTTGTAGCTTTTCCAGCCCCCAGAGCCCCACCGACCACAGGAACAGTAAATCGATCAGCGGGGAGATGAGCGGAAGCACCAGTTGAAACACGAAGATATTCGGCAGGGCAATCCACCCCAGCGTCCCATACTTCCAGCGGAAAAGCGTGCTGCTGTGCTTCCAGAAAGATTGCAGCGTGCCAAAGGTCCAGCGGAAACGCTGACGAATGAGTTGGCCGGGCGTTTCGGGAGCTTCCGTCCAGGCAATAGCCTCTTCGTCGTATCCGATTCGCCATCCTACGCGGCGAATCGCGATAGTGAGGTCAGCGTCTTCAGCCACCGTGTCTGCCGTGATGCCGCCCGCAGCCTCAATGGCTTGCTTGCGCCAAGCGCCAAGCGCGCCCGGGACCACGGTGATGCAGTTCAATAGATCGAAGGCGCGCTTCTCCATGTTCTGGCTGGTGATGTACTCGAGCGCCTGCCAGCGCGTCAGCCAGCGCGAGCGATTGCCCACCTTGACGTTGCCCGCGACTGCTCCCACCGTGGGATCCACGAAATGGCGGACCAGTTTGCGAAGCGCGTCCGGTTCGATTTCCGTGTCCGCGTCGATGGTCACCACAATGTCCGTCTCCGCATGAGACAGCGCGACGTTCAGCGCCGCCGCTTTCCCGCGGTTTGCCTGGTGAATGATGCGCACACGAGGATCGCGCGAAAAGTGTGTATCCAGCAACTCTCCCGTTTTATCCAGCGAGCCGTCATTCACCACGACAATGTGGAGGTCCTGATAATCCGAGAGCAGCACCGAATTCACCGTTTGCACGATGACGCTTTCCTCGTTGTGCGCCGGAATCAGCACGGTCACGCCCGGCAACGGCTCGCGAATGTCCGGTCGGTCCGGCCGCAACTTCTCAATGAACGCCAGAATGCCGATGATCAGCGTGCGGCCGCTGACCAAAACAATCCCGAGAATAAAGACGGTGGTGATCGCCACCCAGAACCAGTGGTAAATGCCGAAGATAAAGCCGTCGGCGCGCGCCTCGAATTGCTCCTGCGGAGAAAGCGGCAACATGACTTGAGCCCGCGTTTTGCCGATCAGGTCGGGCACAGAGACGAATTCATATCCCTGCGCGCGGAGAGCGTCGATAATCTGTGGGAGCGCCACGACCGTCTGGCTACGATCCCCGCCGCCATCATGCAGAAGAAGGATGTTGCCCTCAGGCGCTTCGCGTAAAGCGTTCTCGACGATGGTTGCCGCGGGCAGCGGAACGCCCGGACGGACTTGGCTCCAATCGTGGGGATCCACCCTCTGGCCGACGATGATGTAACCCATCTCCTGCGCGGTTGGAAGGTGCGACACTTCTTCCGCAAATTCAGGCTGATGATCGATGCCATAAGGCGGGCGGAAGAGGAGAGGCTTCGCGCCGACAACACTTTCGATTAAGCGCTCGGTGAGGTTGAGCTCCCAGCGGATTTGCGTGTTCGAGAGGTTCGGGCTCTCCCAGTCCGGATGGGAGTAAGTGTGATTCCCAATCTCGTGCCCTTCCGCGTATTCCCTGCGAAGAAGCTGCGGCCATTTGTTCGCGGACAAGCCGATCACGAAGAAGGTCGCCGGGACTTTCTTTTCTTTCAGGACATCCAGCATTTTGGGCGTCCAGGTCGGATCCGGCCCGTCGTCAAAAGTGATGGCCAGTTTCTTCTTGGCGGCGCCGATCTGGTCGATGTGATAGGAAAGCGGATATGCGTCGTACTTTTCGCTGGTAATGAGATCGCTTGACGCATCGTAAGTAAAGCTGCGGTGGCCGCGCTTCGGAGTATCGAGGAAGTGCCATACGTCTCCCTCGCCTTCCAAGATCAAATCCGGTCCCGGAGGAAGGTCTTCTATTTTTTGGCGAATGGTGTCATTGGGCCGAGTAGCGTCCCAAATCGGCCAAAGCGAGGTGTCTGCGGAGCCGAGCCGCCACAAAGCCGTGCCTTGCACTCCCATGCGCTCGCTCGCGCGAAGTTCGTTGTAGGCGGTCACCGCATCGAGCATCCATACCTGATGGACGTGATTGTGCTCGTCGTAATAGGAGTAATGCGGATTCAACGAAGGAGAGTCGAATTCCACCTGGGTTTCCGATTCAAAAGCGTGAAGCAATGCTTCCTGAATCGTGAGGTTTTGCGCCGGCTCATGCGTTTTCGCGGCATCGTCCGACCAGTCGTACGCATAGCTGCCAACGGCGACGATAAGTTTCCTCGGCGGCACAACCTCTCGGATTTGGCGTAGATTCTCCACATACCAATCCTGCGAAGCGATCGGTCCGGGGGGCGAAGTCTGCCAGTGCTCGTCATAGTTCATGAGCACGATCGCGTCGCACTGTTTGGCGAAGAACCCGTAGTCATAGGCATCGTCGCGCGCTGGAAGGGCGAGCATCAGCTTCAATCCTACGGAATGCAGTGCCTGCCCCAACTCTGCCGCGAATTCTCGGTAATGCGCCTGGCTCGTGTCGGGGACTTCTTCGAAGTCCACAACGATGCCGGCCTCATGCGATTGCACCGCAAATTCAACTGCGTCAGCCACCAGCTTCTGGCGCCCTGCAGGGTTTGCCAGCAGCTTCACCATATCGTCGATGTGCCAATGGACGCCGTCATAGTTGTTCAGCAGCGCCATCATGGGTAGTTCGAGATTCAGCGACTTCATCCATTGGTGCAACTCGTCTTGCTTCAGGAGGGTGACGGCTTCCGCTGGAGATGCTTTGACTCGATTCTGGCCGTGCTCATAATCCACGATGGTCAAAGCGCCGTCAGCGCTCACGGCGTGAAGCTGCTCCGGAATCAGCAGGTCGATTTCCCGGTAATGCTTCTTCAACGAAGCGAGGCTGTTGGGGTCCCAGCTGACGAAAAACGCTGCGCGCACAGGGTCGTAGCTCGCAGGCACGGTTCCGATGTTGGCCACGCGGCGCCGGCGGCCTTCACGTACCGGAAGGGGCTTCTTTTTGGTTTTCAGTGCGTGATAGCCGAGTTTCGTGTCCGGGAGCAAGCCCGCCGGCAAATCGACGCTCACGGCGATGGTAATGAAAAAATACACCAGCAGCACGGTGAGCAGCGCTCCGCTGATTTCCAGGACACGCCGCGTGCGGCGCCAGCGCACACGCTCCGCGTCGTAAAATATCGGCCTTCGCTCTTTCATTGAATCTGCTTAGTCCTTCGGGATGGCTGCGAACCCGGCTCCTGGCTGGGCGGAGCCTTTCCGCGCGATTCCGTCTCCTCTATTGTAAGATGCGTTTCGCCGATGAAGCGAATTTTCTCGAACACCGTTTTCGCACTGGTAGTAGGGTTGGGCCTGCGCCTGTTTTTCGTGCTGGAATTTCCCGCAGACTCCGGCGACACCGTTCTTTACGAACAAATCGCTGCCAACTGGCTGAAGCACCACGTTTTCGCCATGGATTTGCAGGGCGCGATCACTCCGGTCGACCTACGCATGCCCGGTTACCCTGCTTTTTTGGCGTTGATGTATGCGGTCACAGGCCGCACTGGAGAATCGGCGCGCCTGTGGGTCATGCTCGCGCAAATTGTCATCGATCTGCTCGGCTGCCTCGTGATCGCGCGCCTGGCCAAGATTCTGGCATGCGCTTCCGAAAATGACGCGCGGAGTAACCGGGCATACAAAATTGCGCTTTGGTTGGCCGTGCTTTGCCCTTTCACAGCGAACTATACCGCCGTGCCTCTCACCGAAGTTTTCGCTTGTCTGTTCACCGGCTTGGCCTGCTGCGTCCTTGCCATCGCACTCCGAAGAGTCAAGAAACCCGATTTTCTGGTCCGCCGAATTTGGTTTTTATTCCCCTTCCGCCATGCACCAAAAGTGTCATCCCGACCCTCAGGCCGCGGTCTTCCGCAGCCTGAGGCGGAGGGATCTGCTTTTCGACTTCCGAATCCGGGATCAACCAGAAGTATCGAGTGCGCGGCGCTGAGCGCGGGCCTGATCGCGGGCATCGGCGCCTTATTTCGCCCCGAAACTCCGCTTCTGTTGATCGCCGCGTCGATCGTGTTCGCCGTACTGCTTTTCCGCCTTCGCGAATTCGCGCGCTGGTTTTGGGTCACCGGAGCAATGCTCATCGGGTGCCTGGTGGTTCTCTCCCCCTGGGCCTTGCGCAACTTTATGACTTTTCGCGAAGTCCAGTTTCTCACTCCGAAATATTCCACTCTTCCCGGCGAGATTGTTCCTAGCGGTTTCATGGCCTGGGAAAAAACCTGGCTGTACCGCATGCGCGAATGCTATCTGGTTCCCTGGAAGCTGAATGATGAGGCCATCAACGTCGATGACATTCCCGCGCGGGCCTTTGACTCCCCCGAAGAGAAGCAGCGCGTCGCAGCCATTCTCGAGCAATACAACGAGGACTTGACGCTAACGAAGGAAGAAGACGACGCCTTCGGCCAAATTGCTCGCGAGCGGGTTCGCCGTCATCCGCTGCGCACTTTTCTGTGGATTCCCGCAGCGCGCGCCGTGGTCATCTGGTTTACCCCGCGCATCGAGCTTCTCCCGATTTCCGGCAACGTCTTTCCCCTGGCCCAGAAGCTCGATGAAGACCCCGCGGACCAGGGATTCACCGTTCTGCTTTTCTTCCTGAATCTCGTTTACGTAGGCCTGGGCGCCGGGGGCGCCGTAAAGCTCTGGCGCTCCAGCTCCGCCGCCCGCCCCACCCCGCCGGTTCTTCGGGAGGAATCACCGGATTCGCTCTCCGCCGGTAGCCCGGTCGCGGGTCTTTCCGGGAACGCCGATTGCCAGATCGGCTCTTCTCCCCCGACCGACACTGCCATCCGCTCGATCGTTGCCTTTTTCGTTCTCTTCTTTCTTCTGCGCACCGCCTTCCTGACCACTCTCGAAACCCCCGAGCCACGCTACGTCCTCGAATGCTTTCCCGCCCTCATCGCTCTCGCCGCCCACGTCTTCGCCCCGAAGTCCTAATCCTGTCACTCGTATGTAGGGCGCGCTTTAGCGCGTCCCATGCAGCCTTTGTGGGACAGGCATTCTTGTTTACCCTGAGCCCCGAAGGGCCTGTCCTGAGCGCAGTCGAGGGGGCAGCGAGTTGCCCTTTCTGTATCGCGAATGC
>JAWOLO010000373.1:0-2956 GCA_033853375.1 Terriglobia bacterium | reverse complement strand
ATTGGATGGGGCTGGCAAGCGTTTACTTGCGTGAAGGAAAGCTTTCCGACGCCCAGCGGGCTATCAGCATGGCAGAAGAGCTGGATCCGAAGAGATCTGACATTCACGCTGCGCGCGCAAGAATTTTGCGGGCGGAAGGCGAGCAAAAAGAAGCGCAGGCGGAGTTTGAGTCAGCGTTGCATTTGGACCCGGGAAGCACAGAAGCTCGCGAAGGCCTCGTTTCCGTGCGCCACGGGGCGGAGCACGAACTGCGAATCGGTCAGGACAACGACCTGCTCAGTTATTCCCCGGGCTACCACGATGAGTGGATGAGCATTGTTTCGCAGTGGACATCGCACTGGACCACCAGCGTTGCGGGAGATTTCTATCAACGGTCGGGAGTGGAAGCTGGAAAGTTCGTCGGGAGCATCACGCGGCGCGAGTCCAAATGGGGCGCGCTGACTCTGGGCGGGGCCTTCGGCCGCGACAATGGGGTGATTCCCAAGACCGAAGCCTTCTTTGACCTCGATCACGGATGGAAGACCGGCGAAGACGGTTTCGTTCGCGGAGTGGAATTCGACTACGCACAGCACTGGTATTGGTATCAATCGGCGCGAATCCTATCGTTGACCGGGACAACGCTCCTCTACCTTCCCCAAAACTGGACTTTCACGCTGGGAACCACCGGCTCGCGGAGCGCGTTTTCGGGGACGAATGCGGAGTGGCGACCCTCGGGAATGGCACGCCTTGGATTTCCACTCACACACTGGGGCAATAGACGGCTTTCTGGAAATGTGTTGTTCGCCGCCGGCACTGAAAATTTCGCGGTCGTAGATCAAATCGGTAGTTTCGCTTCGCAAACTTACGGCGGCGGATTGCGCCTGCAGATTACAGACCGGCAGGACCTGACGGGATTCGCCGGCTATCAGAAGCGCACGCAAAACCGGACTGACACGACTTTTGGAGTGAGCTATGGCATCCATTTTTGAAAAGCTCTGGAGGCTGGGACCGGCCGCATTCGTGTTCAAGGCTATCGTTGTGGCCATCGCAGCGGACGCGCTGTTGCTCACGTTCATCTTCCTGCGCCGAACCTACCGCAAACGGTTCTTCGCTAAGCGTGACAAACGCGTCTTCGAGTTGCGCCAGCAATGGGACGCACTGATCTCCGGCAAAAGTCCTTATGAGAAATGGCGAAGCAAGCCATTCGACCGACGTATCGTCGAGACGATTGCGCTAGATGCCTTCGAAGCCGCGGGGCCGGAAGAATCTGCGCGGCTCCTGAAGTTCATGCGTGCTAGCGGGCTCATCGAAAAACGTATATTCGAGGCACAACACCTGAAGGGCTGGAGGCGCATGAGAGCGCTCGTCGCGCTCGGCAGAACCCGTGCGCCGGAGGGAGTGCCAGCACTCGCCGAAGCGCTGCGAGACCGCCATCTCGAAGTGAGGCTTGCAGCCCTCCGCGGGCTGGGGCGGACCGCATGCCTCCAAGCGGCCGAGGAGATACTGGCCTGGGTGGGAGAAGCCGGTTTGCAGGTGCCTTCTCTTCCGTTGCAAAGCGCGCTCATTCAGTGCTGCACGGAGCGACCCCAACTGCTTTTGCCCTACGTGAACCAAGCTGAAGGACCGCTGCGCGAAATCCTGGGAAGAGTCCTTGGCGAGGTGGCTACACCCGCGCTCGGATTGGAGCTGCTCCAGTTTGTGGCCGACGAAGACGAGGAGCTGCGAGCGGCAGCGGCTCGCGCCATGTCACGTGCGGATGCAGGCGTGGCTTTCGATGCGCTCAGCGAACTGGCTGAAGACCGCACCTGGTTTGTCCGGCTGCGCGCCATCATCGGCCTAGGAAACCTTGCCGATCCCCGCGCGATTCCCACGCTGCTGAAGGGGCTGACCGATTCGAACCGCCTGGTACGGCTGCGGGCGGCGGAAGCGCTCGTTCAATTCAGAGCGGTCAGGGTTCCGGTCTTCCAGCAAGTCATTCAACTGCGGGATCGCTACGGCTTGCACGCCTATTTGACCGCCATCGAGAATGCGGACCTGCGTGGAAAGCTAGAAACGCAAATCCAGAACAGCACACGTACTGATGAAGAAGAAAAGGGCACACTGATGAAAGTGCTGCAGACGGGCGCATTGCCAATGAAGGACAGGCCAACCAGACGAGAAGCCTATAACCTGGAGGCCCATCAGCAATGATTCGATTCCTGGAAATCTCGAATCAGACTCTGTTCTGGTACTACCTGGCCAGCAATTTGGCGTACCTCGTAATGCTGATCATCGCAATGAAAACGAGCGCACGGCACCAGCGCAGGCTTGAAAGCCATCGCCTGAGCTGGTTCAAAGACACGCCGATGACCCCACCGATCACCATCATTGTGCCGGCGCATAATGAAGAGGCGTCCATTCGCGTCAACATCCGTAACCTGTTGAAGCTGGATTACCCTGAGCTGGAAATCATCGTGGTC
The DNA here is from genome assembly GCA_033853375.1 of Terriglobia bacterium. Classification (GTDB taxonomy): domain Bacteria; phylum Acidobacteriota; class Terriglobia; order Acidiferrales; family UBA7541; genus Acidiferrum. The sequence goes on along the minus strand of JAWOLO010000373.1, from coordinate 518 downwards.
AACGACGGCTCGGAAGACCGCACCCTGGGAGAATTATGCGAAGAGTTTCACCTGCGGCGTGTCCGGGCGGTGTACGTTCCCTTGACGAAGAGCGCGGCTGTATCGAAGTGATGTGGAGTCGAATCTGGTAGTGATTGATAAGAAAGCTGCGGGAAGCAAGGCCGACGCCATCAATGCGGGCTTGAATGCAGCGACCTCACCGTACGTTTGCGTCGTGGATGCGGATTCCGTGCTAGAGCGCGATGGCTTGCTTCGCATTATGGTCCCCATCCTTGAGGATCCCAAACGAGTCGTGGCTGTGGGTGGCATCGTTCGCGTCCTGAACGGTTCGGAGCTCGTGCGCGGACAATTGCGGCGCGTGCGCCTTCCGCGCAAAGGCATCGAGGCGATCCAGGTTATCGAATATCTGCGGGCATTTTTGATCGGCCGGGAAGCCTGGGCTCAGGGCAATATGCTGACGATCATTTCTGGTGCGTTTGGCGTGTTTCGGACGGATCTCGTGCGCGCGGTCGGCGGTT
>JAWOLO010000372.1:0-3031 GCA_033853375.1 Terriglobia bacterium | reverse complement strand
GAAGCCCGCGCCACCGCGCCCGCGCAAATTCGATTTTTTCACTTCTTCGATGATGGACTCCGGCGTCATTTCCTTGAGGGCTTTTTCCAGCGCTTTGTAGCCGCCTTGCATCGCGTACACATCCAGTTTGTGCGAATCTTTCATCCCCCAGCGGCGGCTGATGAGCGGGGTCTCCAGGACGTTCCGCTCGTGCAGCGCGCCGGAAGTCACCGGCTCCGGCTCGGGGCGTCTTCCCGCATCCAAATCCTCGATGATGCGGTCAAACTTCAGCGGGGTCATGTTTTCGTAGAAGTCGTAATTCACCTGCATGGCCGGCGCGCCGGTGCACGCGCCGATGCATTCCACCTCTTCGAGTGAGAAAACGCCGTCCTGCGTGGTCTCCTTGTGTCCGATTTCGAGCCGGCGTTTCGCGCGCTCGAGGATTTCGTAGCCGCCCTTGAGCATGCACGCCACGTTAGTGCAGACCTGCACGTGATACTTGCCCATGGGCTTACGGTGCAGCATCGAGTAGTACGCCAGAGTTTCTTCGACCTGCACGTTGTTCAGGTCGAGCCGGCGCGCGATCTCCTCGATCATTTCGTCGCTGATGTGACCGTATTCGTCCTGCGCGTACATCAGCATGGGAATCAGCGCGCTGCGCTTCACCGGATAGCTGGTTTGCAGCTTTTCAAATTTCGCCGAAAGTTTGGGGGAGAGTTCCATGGCTATCTGTCGACTTCTCCGAGCACGATGTCGATTGTCCCGATGCAGGCAACGACGTCGGCGATCAATTGCCCTTCGACGAGCTTGGGCAGCGCCTGCAGATTGATGAATGAGGGCGCGCGGAAATGCACGCGCAGGGGTTTTGGCGAGCCATCGCTGGCCACAAAGCAGCCCAGTTCGCCGCGCGGCGACTCCACGGCTACAAACGCTTCGCCCGGAGGCGGCGAAAATCCTTCGGTGAAAATCTTGAAGTGGTAGATGAGCGCTTCCATCTCCGTCTTCATTTTTTCGCGCTGCGGCGGGATGATTCCTGGCGCTTCCGCCTTGATTGGGCCTTCGTCTTTGATTTTGTCCATGGCCTGACGGATGATTTTCAGGCTCTCGCGCATCTCCGCCACGCGCACCAGATACCGCGCGTAACAATCCGATTCAGTGCGCATCGGAACGTTGAAATCAAATTCCTCGTAGCTTGAATACGGGAAAACTTTCCGGTTGTCGTAGGCTATGCCGGCGGCGCGCAACGTGGGCCCGGTCATGCTCAATGCGACGGCGTCCTCCGGCGAGATGTAGCCAATATTTTTCGTGCGGCCGATCCAGATGGGATTTTCGGTAAGCAGCTTCTCGTATTCGTCCACGCGGCTCGGCATCATCTGCAAAAAGTTCTCTACCGGCTGCCGCCAGCCCGCCGGCGGTTCCAGCGCCACGCCGCCGATGCGAATGTAGCTGGTCATCATCCGCTGCCCCGCGAACAGTTCGAAAATCTTCAAAATGTCCTCGCGCTCGCGGAAACAATAGAGAAAGACGGACATCGCGCCGAGGTCGATGGCATGCGTTCCCAGCCACACCAGGTGCGAGGAAATTCTTTGTAGTTCGACCATCAGCACGCGGATGTACTGCGCACGCTTGGGCACTTCGAGGCCCAGCAGCTTCTCAACGGCCAGGCAATAGACGAGGTTGTTGCCCAGCGGATTCAGGTAATCAATCCGGTCGGTCAGGGTGATGGCTTGAGAATAGGTTTTGTCTTCGCAGGATTTTTCGATGCCGGTGTGCAGGTACCCTATGTCGGGAACCGCTTTCACCACCGTTTCGCCGTCAAGCTCCAGCAAGATGCGCAGCACGCCGTGCGTCGAAGGATGCTGCGGGCCCATGTTGAGGACCATCGTCTTTGCTGCGCCGGTGGCGGTTTCCACGGTGGTCATAGCATGCTGCTCTTTTTGAACAGGTCTCCCGTGCTGGGGACGTCGCGGTAACCTTCCACAGGAAAGTCTTTTCGCAGCGGATAACCCTCCCAGTCTTCGGGAAGCAGGATGCGCCGCAAATCGGGATGGCCGGTGAAGCGAATCCCGAACAGGTCGAAAATTTCGCGCTCCAGCCAGTTCGCACCGGGCCAGACGGTCACGAGCGAATCGACGACAGGATCGTCGCCGCCGAGTTTTACTTGCAAACGCACGCGGTCGCGTCTGGGAATGGACACCAGGTGGTAGCGCAATTGGAATCGCGGCTCAACGGGATAGCGGTCAACGCAAGTGGCGTCCGTAAGCAGGTTGAACTGCAGTTTAGAATCGGCGCGGCAGCGCTCTGCGGAGGCCCGCAGCAAATCCCGCGGTACCACGATGGTCATTTCGCCTCGGGATTGGATAACCTCAGCGACTGCCTGGGGGTTCCACGAACGCAGACATTCGGCTACAGCATCGGCGTTTTGCCTGGAAGACTCCGTCACAATTTCAAATCCTGCGGGCGCCGGCTATTTATGCCAGTCCAGCGCGCCTTTTTTCCAAAGATAAAGATAACCGACTAAAAGAACAGCAATGTAGATCATCATCTCCACAAAGCCGTACCAGCGCAAACTCCGAAAGATGTAGGCCCAGGGATACAGGAAGATGGCTTCCACGTCGAACAAAATGAAAACCATGGCCACGAGGTAGAACTTGACGGAGAAGGGCTCCCGTGCGTCACCCGTGGGTTCCATGCCGCATTCATAGGGCTGCTGTTTGGCCCGGCTCGGGCGCCGCCACCCGACCAATACGGAAACGACCGTTAGGGCCGCGGCCAGCCCGGTGGCGATCAGAAGGTGTAACAGAAGCGGAGCATAGGTATGTAAGCCGGAATCACTCATGGGCGAATTGTTATAATAACGATTTGGCAGGTACGCGGTCAAATACGGCCTGGAAAATTCCGGCGGGCATGGCCGTGTTTTTCGTACAGGTCAGAGCGGAAACAGAATGTTATTCGGCCACAATTCGAACGTGACCATCGGCGGCATCACCTATCACGTGCAGACGGAAGAGCGCGGTCCCGCGCACGCGCTCATTGATACGAGCGTGTATCT
>JAWOLO010000371.1:0-3367 GCA_033853375.1 Terriglobia bacterium | reverse complement strand
TGATAGGCTGGCCCACAGCCACCCTGGCCATCGCGGTCGCAACATCATCGGCCGCCATCGGCTGGATCAGTGCCGACGGCAGGCGCACTTTGTTGCCGTCCGTAGCAAAGTCGGCGATGGCCTTCACGAATTCGAAGAACTGCGTCGCCCGAACAATGGAATAGGGGATGCGGGAACCCTTGATCAAATTCTCCTGAGCGATCTTTGCCCGAAAGTAGCCGCTTTCGAGCATGCGCTCCGATCCTACGACAGACAACGCGACGTGATGTCCTACGCCGGCGGCCGCTTCATAAGAGAGGAGATTCCGAGTGGACGTCTCGAAGAAGCTCATCACTGCCGCGTCTTCCCACACGGGAGCGTTCGATACGTCAACAACCACCGATGCACCCTTCATCGCTTCGGCCAGTCCCTCGCCGGTAACAGAATTGACGCCGGACTTGGGGGATGCGGCAACTGCTTCGTAGCCGTGCTCGCGCAACTCGGTGACGAGCTTTGATCCGATCAGTCCACTACCGCCGATTACTACGATTTTCATGGTTGCCACCTTTATTTTATTTTCCGGCCCAGGGCATCCAAAGCTGCCTGTCGCACTCGCTCAGACCGAACATCCATCGTTTTGTCTTGCTGACCGTGCCCAGCTCCGTCTGCGAACTAGGAATAGGAGAAGGTATGCCTGCACCATTAGCCACAAACACAGTTCCGACGATCGAACCCGTGTTGGAAGTCGTCTGCTGCCCGGAAGCAGGCAAGAACCCATCTGCCATTCCCTCGCAACCTATGGAAGGGCAACTTAGGTGCCAAAGGCGTTGCTCTCAGGTTTTGGTAGGAAGTCGCTAAGAATGAAAGGCTTAGCTGCAGCAATCTATCCGCAGTAGATGCCATCTTCTGGAGAGTGACGGTCAAGATACTGTCGAGGTGACAGAAGAAGGTCGCCTTCGGTCACGACATTGTTTCACCGTTCCAAGCGCTCGATAATTCTAAGATGCCATTAGAAATCGGTCGTATGGGTATCGGTGCGCTGAGAGACAACCTGCCGGTGTTAGCGAGCTGAAGGGAGCCTCGGTTTCTTAGTCAGTGGAGTTGGCGAGATATGCCGAGCTTCTTCATCTTGTATGCGAGAGTAGTGCGCTTCAGCCCGAGCCGCACTGCAGCGCCCTTCGGTCCGCCGACAAGCCAGTTTGATCGCTGAAGGGCGTCAAGAATGTGCGCGCGCTCCGCTTCCTCAAGTGTGGTCAGGGGTGGCTTGCTATGTTTAAGTGCGCGGTCCAATTCGTAAACGGGCGCTTGCAACGTCCGGCCAGTCGACAGGATGACGGAGCGCTCGACAAAATTCTGAAGTTCGCGAATGTTGCCTGGCCAAGGGTGATGGACAAGCTTTTCTATGGTCTCTCCAGGGATGACTTCAATGTTCTTTCTCATTCGGCTTGCAAACTTCTCGACAAAGTACTCGACAAGCAAAGGGATATCATCAGCCCTCTCCCGCAAAGGAGGTACACATACGGGAAAAACGTTCAGGCGATAGAACAGGTCGCTTCGAAATTTTCCGTCTTCGACCATGCTCGCCAGATCTCGGCTGGTTGCAGCCACGAGCCGGGTGTTCACCTTTATTGTCTGGGTGCTACCAAGCCTCTCGAACTCCTGTTCCTGCAAGACACGCAAGAGTTTTGGCTGAAGCTCGAGAGGAATGTCCCCAATTTCATCGAGGAACAGTGTGCCTTCGTTGGCCAAATCAAGTCGTCCGATCTTCCGGGTGAGCGCTCCCGTAAATGCGCCCCTCTCATGACCGAAAAGCTCGCTCTCCAATAAGCCCGAAGGGATAGCAGCGCAATTGAATTTCGCAAAGGATCGATTCTGGCGGAGACTGAACTGATGGACCGCGTGGGCGATGAGCTCCTTGCCTGTCCCAGTTTCACCCAGAATCAGTACGGTGGCGTCGGTGGGCGCAACGGTCTTAATGTCTTGCAGAGTGCGCAACAGGGAGGGGCTCCGGCCGATAATTCCGCAGAAAGCCTGGCAGGGCAGGCGCCTCCCACTTTCAAGCCGCTGAGTTCGTGTCGGCTTCTCATTATTTCCTAGTTCTTCGAATCCGTTTCTCCAGGTGTCGGTTGGTTCGAACTCGGCCGCAATCGTCAGCGGTACGGCTGGTCCGCCAGCAAGCAGCGTCTCCGCGGCGGAGCGGTCGACAAGCCCGCCGGCTGCTCCGGCCGAACCAGTGGCAAAAGCGTACGAAACATCGCTCATCTTTCCTTACCTCACTCTCCCCACGCGCCAGGCGGGCCGCTAGAAAGCGGCCCTGACCCGGAAAAATCAAGAAACTGCGCGGAATTCGCGGCTTCTCGAAGGATTGTGTGCACGCCGTCCAAATAAGTTCTGCGGAGTCGCAAGACCCAATTCCTCATACGCCCTATTCCAAGTGTCGAACCGCTGTCTTTCGCCGTCACTTCATTTTGTGACGCCAAACGGGCCACGCAACTGTTGGGCGAGCGCGAAAGGGTTCAGGCTGCCTTGCGAGACTTTTGAACCGAGTTCAAGAACTCTAGCAAGTCCGCGTTGACTTGTGCTTGATGTGTTGCGGTAAGGCCGTGTGGTGCGCCGGGATAATAGATCTCTTTCGCACCCTTGATGAGTTTAGCCGACTTCTTCGCCGAATCCTTCACCGGAACGATCTGATCGTCCTCTCCGTGGAGTACGAGTGTCGGGAAGTCAAACTTCTTCAGGTCTTCACTGAAGTCTGTCTCGGAGAATGCTTTGACGGATTCGTACGCATTCAAGGCACCTGCCTGCATGCTCCAGAGCCAGAACTGATTCAAGATACCCTGTGACACCTTGGCTCGGGGTCGATTCGCCCCATAAAACTGCACGGCAAGATCTTTGTAGAACTGCGACCGATCGCCAGCTACGCCGGCGCGAATGCCGTCGAAGACTTCCATTGGCAGACCCTCGGGGTTAGCCTGGGTCTTCAGCAAGAACGGAGGAACGGCTGCGACCAGAACTGCTCCCGCAACTCGCTTGCTGCCGTGCCGCCCAACGTAGCGCGCTACTTCGCCGCCTCCGGTCGAATGTCCAACGAGAGTGATGTGGTTGAGATCTAGCGCCTCGATTACCGACGCCAGGTCGTCCGCGTATCCGTCCATGTCATTCCCAGTGGACGGCTGACTCGAGCGGCCATGCCCGCGCCGGTCGACCGCAACACACCGATACCCGTGTTGGGCCAGAAATAGCATCTGACCGTCCCAAGCATCGGAGTTCAGCGGCCAACCGTGTGAAAACGTCACCGCTGGTCCTTTGCCCCAGTCCTTGTAATAAATTGTCGTACCGTCTTTCACTGTGATCGTGCTCATGTCTATTTCTCCTGTGCGCCGGTTAA
>JAWOLO010000370.1:0-8039 GCA_033853375.1 Terriglobia bacterium | reverse complement strand
ACGATGATGCCATCCTTATCGAGTTGCGCGCTGAACTGTTTGTCGAACGCAATGATGCCCGCGAAGCTGGTGTCCGGCACATGCATGTAGCCGATGCGCCCGCCTGTGGCCTCTTCGACTTTGCGGCGATTAGCCTCGATCCAGTCGAGATACCGCACCCCCGCTTCGCTGTTCGTCGGCTTTACTGTGATTTCCCAAGCGCCTTGCGCTGTCGGCTTGTTGTTGATTTTCAACGTGACGGATTTCCCGGCGAGGTCCTGGAAATACGCATAGACGGCGCGGTCCGATCGCGTTTCTTGCCCGTTCACCGCAATAAGGTAGTCGCCCGCCTTCACTTTCAGGCCCGGCTCCGTCAGCGGCGAGCGCGTGGATTCATTCCAGTTTTCTCCCGGATAAATCTTGGTGATCTTGTAGAAGCCGCCGTCCGCTTCAAAATCCGCTCCCAGCATTCCCACGTTGACGTGCGTCCACTGTGGCTGATCGCCGCCGCCGACGTACGTGTGCGAAGTGCTCAATTCCGAAATCATTTCGCCAATCAGGTAATTCAAATCGCTGCGATCCACCACCCACGGCAGGAGCGCTTCGTAGCGCGCGCCGAGCTTTTTCCAATCATGCCCGGTCATGTTGGGGTCCCAATAGAAATCCCGCTCGATCCGCCAAGCCTCATGAAAAACTTGCCGCCACTCTTCGCGCGGGTCGATTCTCACCTGCATTTCGCTGAGATTTAGCTTGCCGTCGCCCACCTTGGCTTTTCCCGGCGTCGCGTCCACAATGCCGTAGACTGGGCCCGCTTTGTAGAGGACCTTCTTCCCTTCTTTGTCCAGGTCGTAGCCGTCGATCCCTTCGAGCAAAACTTTGTCTTCGCGCTTGGTCATGTCAAACAGATGAAGGGCGTTTCTGGGGGGCCGGGGACTGCCTGGGACGAATTGCCGCGCCTCTTGCGGCGTGTCCACGTAGAACAGCTTATCTTTGCGTGCTGCGAGGCCGCTCAAAATCCCTGGATGCATCGGCACGGGCACGATGCGCGTACTGATGCCTTCCAGGTCGATCTGTATCGGTTTGACCGGCTCTTCCTTCTTTTCTTCTTTTTTCTCCTCTTTCTTTTCTTCGGGTTTTTGCTCGCCGCTCTTAGCCTCGGCGGACTTCTTTTCATCCCTCTTCTCTTCCTTCTTTTCTTCCGCCGCCTTTTCCTCATCGCTCTCCGGCTTGAAAGGAGAAGCTTCCTCCGCCTTCAGCGTGACCGCAAAAATCCCGTCGGTGGTGTAATAGTTGTACCGCTGGTCGAGCTGTCCGATACTCGGATAAAAGTACCGCGTGGAAATGAAAAACAAATATTTGCCCGTGGGATCGAAGACCGGGTTAGTGTCGTTATAGAAGCCTTCGGAAACCTTAGTGATCTTCTTGGTGCCAAGCGAATAGAAAAAAACATCGTTAGCCCCGCGCCGATGCGGTTTTGAATATGTGAGCCACAGGCTGTCCGGCGACCAGCTTGCGTCCGAAATATCGCCGTATTCAGCCTTGTCCACCAGCACCGGTTTCTTCTCTTCGATTCCCACGTACCAGAGCCGGTGCAGCTTGTCCCAATACACGAGTTTCTTGCTGTCCGGAGACCACGTCGGTCCATAGCGATAAATTCCGCCGTCCATCGTAATACGCGTTTCTTCGCCGCCCATCTGTGGACGGATATAAACTTCGTATTCGCCCGTTTTGTCCGAGAGATACGCAATCCACTTGCCGTCGGGTGACCACGCCGGATTCAGTTCGTGAATGCTGGAATGTTCCGTGGTCAGCGTGCGAATACTACCGTGCTCCGCGGGAACGGTGAAAATGTTCCCACGCGCTTCCATCACCGCGCGCGCCGCGGAAGGCGAAATGGCGAAGCTCCCGATATTCTGCGAAACATTTTTGAACTCCGGCCGCGCCTGAATGTCCTCCGCGTGCACCAGAATGGGAATTTCGCGCGCTTTGTTGCTCGTTAGGTTGTATTCGTAAAGCAGCCCGCCATTTTCGTAGACAATCGCGTCCGGCCCCAGGCTCGGCCACTTAATGTCATATTCTTTGTAATCGGTGAGCTTCTTGGTTTGCTTCGAGCCAAGGTCGTAGCTGTACAGATTCATCACGCCGTCGCGGTCGCTGATGAAATAAATGCTGTTGCCGTGCCACATCGGAAACATATCCATGCCCTTGGACTGGGGCAGCTCTTCATAGGCGTTGTTCTTTAAATCGTAGATGGCTATGGGTAGGTTCCAGCCGCCGTGGTAGCGTTTCCACGTGCGAAATTCCTGCGAGGTTTCGATGTAGGCGATCTTCGTTCCGTCCGGCGAGAATGACGTCAGGTCGCCTCGCGGAACCGGCAGCATTTTGGGCATTCCGCCTTGCGGAGACACAAGGAACAGTTTTGTAAAGCGCCCCGGCGGCGCGCTGTAGCGATCGGAGCGGAACAAAATGCTTTTGCCGTCGGGCGTCCACCCCAGCACGATGTCGTTCGAAGGATGAAACGTCAGCCGCTTCGGCTCGCCGCCTTCCGACGAGATGACATAGACATCCGGGTTGCCGTCGTATTCGCCGGTGAACGCGATCCACTTGCCGTCCGGAGAGAACTTGGGATAGAGCTCGTCCCCCACATAGGAAGTCAGCCGCCGCGCCGCCCCACCTTCGCGCGAAGCAATCCATAAATCTCCGCCATACGCGAACACCACTTTGTCCTTGGAAATATCGGCGTAACGCAGAAGCTTGGTCGGTCCCGCGGGAACCTCCTCAGCTGGCTGCGCCGGTGCTTTTGCCGGCGCCGCCGTTAGCCAGATCGCCGCAGCACAACCTAGCCAGAGCACAGCATTCCTTCGGTGGGACAAAGGCTTCATCGCATCTCTCCTAAAGACTTGGTTTTTCTGATTGACACACCCGGCCAATTAAATGGACGTGCCCGCTCGCAAAAAGTTTCTTGTAGCTCGCAAATCGCCTCAAATTCCGCAGGTTCCATGCAGACAAAAAGCCCGCCCAACCCGCCACCGAGGCAGTGGACGCTCAATCCTATTCTTGCAGCCGTGGTATCATCTCACTCAGATTGCTGTATTCGCCACAGAAAAACGGTTTTTCGGCCTTTGGCATCCGTCTCTCTAGGCATTTCATTTAGAATGGAATGCTGAATTATGAGCTTCCGCACAAAGCTGCTGCTCGTCGTTTTGCTCACTATTTTTGCGTCCGTTTCCATCGTTGCTTATGCCGTGACGTATTACACGCGCTCGGAGTTTGAGGCCATGGATGCGCAGCGCACCGAAGCGCTGGTGGCCCAATTCCGGAAAGAATTTGCGCAGCGCGGGGAAGAGGTTGTTCGCCAGGTCGATAACATCGCGAACGCGGAAATTACTTTGCGCACCGCTCTGGACGCCGCCCGTCCCAATGCCGACCTCTCCATTTACATGCACGATGCCAATGGCGCAGCGCAAGACCACGGGCTGGACTTCGTGGAGCTGGTCAATTTCGACGGCACGGTGATTTCCTCGGCGCAGTATCCCGCGCGCATCGGCTACAAGAACGAATGGGTCACCGCGAAGAGCGATTGGAGCGATACACCGGCGTTCTTGAAGCGCGAGGAACTGCCGACCGAGGTTGCGCTTTCGCTTTCCGTCGTCCGCACGCAGCCGAATGCGCCCAAGTCTTTTTACATTATCGGTGGCCGCCGTCTGGACAAGAATTTTCTGGCCTCCCTCGTCCTTCCTGCCGGAATGCGCGCGCTCATTTACACCAACCTCGATCCGTCTTTCCAGGCCTCTTCCTTGCTCGGCGAAAAGATTGACTCAGACCAGGCTGAGCGCTTCGCTCCGCTGGTCCAGCAATTGCAAAAGGAGCAGCAACCGCAGCCCTTGGTTCGCACGATTGACTGGTCTAGCGATCCTGCCGATGCCGAAACCTTTCACGCCATTCCCTTGACCGGGCGCAACAACGAACTCCTGGGCATCTTCTTCGTCGGCAGCTCGCGCAGAGAACTCGTGTTGCTGACACGCCAAATCCTGAAAAGCGCTGCCGCCGTTGCCGCAGCCGCTCTTTTTGTCGGTTTCCTCGTCAGCTTCTGGATCTCAGCGCGCATCACGAAGCCCGTCGAAGAGCTTGCCGAAGGCGCCCGCGAAGTGGCTACCGGCAGATGGGACACGCGCATCGACGTGCGTGGAACCGATGAGGTTGGCCAACTGGCTATCGCGTTTAACGACATGACGCGAACCCTTGCATCGCAAAAAGAGCGCCTTCTGCAAACCGAGCGCGTGGCTGCCTGGCGTGAACTCGCGCGGCGTCTCGCACACGAGCTCCGTAATCCGCTCTTCCCGATGCAAATCACCATCGAGAATTTACAGAAAGCCCGCCGGCTCGACGCCAAGCAATTCCTCGAGGTTTTCAATGAGTCCACAGCTACCTTGAAGGCCGAGCTGGCGAACCTGAACACCATCGTCGGCCGCTTCAGTGATTTCTCCAAAATGCCCGCGCCCAAATTCGTGCGCGTCAACGTGAACGAGGTTTTGCGCAACGCCGTGCGCCTGTTCGAGCCGCAATTCACCGCCGTCGGCAAGCCCACCATCACACAGGAGCCGTTTCTCACCGATCCGCTTCCCGAAGTTGACGCTGATCCCGATTTGCTCCATCGCGCTTTTCAGAATTTGGTTTTGAACGCTATGGACGCCATGCCCGCGGGCGGGACGCTGACGCTGCGAACGATGGAAAGCAATGGCAATGTCCGCATCGAAGTCGCAGACACGGGGAAAGGCCTCACTCCCGAAGAGTGCTCGCGCCTCTTCACGCCGTATTACACTACAAAACAAATGGGCACCGGCTTGGGCTTGGCGATCATCCAGTCCGTCGTCAGCGATCACCACGGCACGATTTCCGTGACCAGCGAAGAAGGCCGCGGCACCACGTTCCGCATCGAATTGCCACAGCGCCAGGCGGGCCCGAAAGTGGTTCCTCGCGAGCCCGCTTCCGAATCCAAGCCCGAAACCAAAAAAGACGCGTCTTCTACTTCCTCCATCGCCGCCGCTTCGGACTAGTGCCGTTCCAACTATTTCCGTCGAACGAATGGAGAGGCGATGAATTATTCCTACGTTTTGTTAAGCGAGAGGGATGGACGATTCTACATTGGCAGCACAGGCGATCTGCGGGCGCGAATGGTGAAACACAAATCGGGCGCGGTGCCTTCTACCGCGTATCGTCGGCCCTTAAGATTGATTTACTATGGGGGATGTTTGAGTGCTGAGGACGCTCGCCGGAGAGAACGGTATTTGAAGTCGGGCCGCGGTGGGCGCTATCTCAAACAGCGGCTTGCTTCCTGGTTGATCGAGATTCGTGCTAAAAAGTTGGAACGGCGTTAGCGCGCCCAAAGGACCGACTTGCCCCGCAAAGCTCATCTCCTTCTGGTTGACGATGATCCCAACACGCTGGCTTCGCTTTCCCGCGCATTCCGGCTGGCGGGTCATGAAGCCACCGTCTGCGACAACGCGAACCGTGCCGTTGAGCTTCTTCGCACCGAAACCTTCGACCTGATTCTTTCCGACGTGGTCATGCCCGGCAAAAGCGGTATGGAATTGCTCGACGACCTGAAAAAAGCGGGCGTGAAGACTCCGATCGTTCTCATCTCCGGTCAAGCCAATATCGAAATGGCGGTGAAAGCCACAAAACTCGGTGCTCTCGATTTTCTGGAAAAGCCGCTCTCCACGGACAAGCTGCTCGTCACCGTGGAAAATGCTCTGCGCCTCACGCGCCTGGAAGATGAAAATCGCGAGCTGCGCCAGCGCCTCGGCAAGCACGAGTTGGTTGGTTCGGGTCCCGCCATGAAAAAGTTACTGGCGCAAATCGACCGCGTGGCTGCCAGCGAAACGCGCGTTTGTATTTTGGGCGAGACGGGAACCGGAAAAGAACTTGTCGCGCGCGCGATTCATGAAAAATCCCCGCGCCGCGACCATCCGTTCATCACCCTGAATTGCGCGGCCGTGCCTGCAGAGCTGATTGAGTCCGAACTCTTCGGCCACGAAAAAGGTTCGTTCACCGGAGCGGCTTCGCGCCATCTCGGCAAATTCGAACAAGCGGAATCCGGCACGCTTTTTTTGGACGAGATTGGCGACATGCCCGTAGCCATGCAAGCGAAATTGCTGCGAGTGCTGGAAGAAGGTGAAGTCGAGCGCGTGGGCGGCGACAAACCGATCAAGGTCAACGTGCGCGTGCTGGTGGCCACCCATCGCAATCTCGAGGAATTGGTCAAGCAGAACGCCTTCCGCAGCGACCTCTTTCACCGCATTTACGTTTTTCCGCTCATGCTTCCGCCGCTCCGGGAGCGTCCCGAAGATTTTCCGGAACTCGTAGCGCATTTCGCGCGCCAAGTCGCGGCGCAAAACGGCTGGAAAGAAAAAGCGTTCGCGCCCGATGCGATCGCCGAATTGCGAAAATATAGCTGGCCGGGCAACGTGCGCGAATTGCGCAATGTCGTCGAGCGGCTCGTTCTGCTCGCGTCGGAATCCTCTATCAGCGCCGCCGATGTTCGCCTCGCGCTGCCCTCCGATTCGGCCGCGGGAGGCGCTTTAGCCACCGGTGCCACCGGCTCGGGAACCCTGGCCGAGCGCACTGAAGCGTTCGAAAGGGAAGTGCTGCTTGCCGAAATCCGCCGCCACAATTTCCATATGACCAACGTCGCGCGCGCCCTCGGCCTCGAGCGCAGCCACCTCTACAAAAAATGCCAGCAACTCGGCATCGACCTCCAGTCCCTCCGCAAACCCGAGTAACTTTGAAAACAACCACAAAAGCCCTGATTGTCATTCCGACCCTCAGGGTGCGGTTTCTCGCAGCCTGAGGCGGAGGAATCTGCTTTTCGATAACTCCGGCTATCCAATCTAAGTTAATGAAAGCAAATTACTTACGAACCGATATACGATTTTGCTTGACAAATTACAAATCGCAATATAACTTTCGCATATCGCAATATCACGGAGTTCCCCCATGAAACTCGGCGACAAACTTCGCTCCCTCCGCGCGGTCGAGGGTTCGCTTCGCGGCCTGGGCCGCCCGCTCACACAACAGGAGCTGGCCTCGGCAATGAAGCGTGAAATCGGGCGCGGCTTGAGCCAGGCCTACCTCTCGCAAATCGAGAGTGGCGCGCGGCCGCATCTGACGCACAAGACCCGCAACTTGCTGGCGCGCTTCTTCCGCGTCTATCCGGGATTCCTCGTGGACGATCCGGAGGGATATACGCCGGGGTTGCAATCCGAGCTGCGCGCCATCGACGCAAAGGTGGATTCGTGGCTCTTTGCCGGCGCGGATCAGTTCACCGCTGATCCGGATTTGCAGCGCGCACTCATGACCATAGCCGAAACCCCGGATTCGCGCACACCGCTTTTGCTCTTGGCCGAGATTCTTCGCACGCCGGGATTGTTTGACCGCCTTGCGGAGGTGCTGCGGCCCGGCAATGAAGCAGGTAGGGGTGCCGATAGCACCGGCCAGTCGCCGCAAGGACCGGCCCTTCGGAACTGAGCTGTGTAGTAGATGTCGCGGTCGAGGTGACTTATGACCTGGTCTGATTTTTATCTCTTCTGTTTTTTGGTGGGCTTCTCGCTGAGCGTGCTTTCGTTTCTCGCGGGAGCTGGCCACATTCATCTGCCGGTCAAATGGCATCTGCCGTTTCATCTCGGACATCACTGGGGCGGCGGGCACGGCGGCTTGCGTGGAAGCTTGAAGGGTGGCGCGCACATCTCTTGGTTCAACGCCTCGACGATCATGGCCTTTCTCGCCTGGTTCGGGGGGACCGGCTACTTGTTGACGCGCCACGCCCATCTTTTGGCGGTGGTGTCTCTCGGAATTTCCATGCTCGCGGGGTTGTTCGCGGGCTGGGTCGTTTTTCGTTTCATGGTCAAGTTGGTGCAAGCCGACGATGCGCCAATGACCACCGAAGATCGCCGCGTCGAAGGCGCGCTGGGAACCGTCAGCATGCCCATTCGCGAAAACGGCACCGGCGAAATTATTTTCGCGCTCGGCGGTTCGCGGCGCTGTTCCGGTGCGCGCAGCGG
>JAWOLO010000369.1:0-12445 GCA_033853375.1 Terriglobia bacterium | reverse complement strand
CGAATGACGCCGTCGAGGATTCTTCGGTTGGCAGCGACCTCGGAATCGGAAGAAAGTGGCGAGTGGCGAGTGGCGAGTGGCGAGACAAAACCTTCGGGCGTGATGGGGCCGAAGCGGAGGGAGTCGAGGATGGCGATGGGGCGCGCGCCCATGGTGAAAATGTCGCGGAGGATGCCGCCGACGCCAGTGGTCGCGCCCTGAAAAGGCTCGACGTAACTCGGATGATTGTGCGATTCGATTTTGAACGCGGCGACGAGGCCGTCACCAATGTCCACCACGCCGGCGTTTTCGCCGGGGCCCTGCACCACGAGTTTGCCGCGCGTGGGCAGGCGCTTGAGATGCACCTTGCTCGATTTGTAGGAGCAGTGCTCGCTCCACATCACCGAGAAGATGCCGAGTTCGGTGATGTTCGGCTCGCGGCCCAGGATTTGCTTGACGCGCGCGTATTCTTCCGCCGACAGGCCGTGCTCGGCGGCGATTTCGGGAGTGACTTTGATTTCGGTTGCGGCAGTGGCCATCTTGCCTCAGTAATTCCGCGCTTCGATTGCGCGATCGAAGAGAGATTTCTCGACTTCGTAGCCCAGCGTGCACAAATCGCACGCGAAAAGAAGCTGGGCTGCTCCGCTCGAAATGACAGGCAGCGCGAGAGCGCACATTACGCCGTGGCCTTCGCTGCGCCGACCAGCGCTTCGACCATCGAGCGCAAAATCACCAAGCCGTCAGCAGAACCCAAGGCCAATTCGGCGGCACGCTCGGGATGCGGCATCAAGCCGGCGACGTTGCGTTCGCGGTTGCAGATGCCGGCGATGTTGTGCATTGCGCCGTTGGGATTGCCGGCGTCGTCGTTGGAGCCGTCGGGGGTGGTGTAGCGGAAAAGGACCTGGCGATTTTTTTCGAGTTCCGCAAGAGTGGCCTCGTCCACGGTCCAGTTGCCGTCGGAATGCGCGATGGGCATTTTGAGGATTTGGCCTTTGGATGCGGCGTTGGTGAAGGGCGTGTCGGTTTGCTCGACGCGGACGTACACATGGCGGCAGATGAAGCGCAGGCCGCTGTTGCGCATCATGGCGCCGGGAAGCAGGCCTGCCTCGCAAAGAATCTGGAAGCCGTTGCAGACCCCTAGAACGAGTCCGCCGCTATCCGCGAATCTTTCAATCGACTTCATCACCGGAGAGAAGCGCGCGATGGCCCCAGTGCGCAGATAGTCACCGTAGGAAAATCCTCCGGGCAGAATAATGGCGTCGCAATTCGCCAGATCTTCCGATTGGTGCCAGATGAATTCGACGGGCTTCTTGAGGACGTTTCCGATGGCGTAAAAGGCGTCGTGGTCGCAGTTGGAACCGGGAAAAACAACGACTCCAAATTTCATGCGGCGGCAGCCCCCTGTTGCTTTGCGGGAACCCCTATTTTAGCACAACCCACGCTTTCGCCGAATGGCGAAAGACGGCGTTCGCGGGGATGTGGATTACTTTCGCCGCTTTGTTTTGCTGCGGGATTTCTTCTTGCCGCCACCGCGTGGGGATTTTTTCGGGTGCTGCGCGGCGGCGAGCTCGCGGCGTTTTCTTGCGGCCCAGCCGGCCTTGTTGACCTGGCGGCCTCGGCTAATTCCCAAACTGTCGTCGGGCACGTTTTCCGTAATCACTGAGCCGGCGGCTACATAAGCGTGATCCCCGATGCGCACAGGCGCTACAAGGACCGAATCGCTGCCGATGAATACGCCTTTCCCGATTGTCGTGCGGTACTTTTGGAACCCGTCGTAGTTACAAGTAATCGTGCCTGCCCCGATGTTTGTTTTGGGGCCTACCTTGGTGTCGCCCAGATATGTGAGGTGGGGCACTTTTGTGCCTTCACCAACGGTGCTTTTTTTCACTTCTACGAAGTTGCCGATGCGCGCGCCGGCCCGGAGATGATTGCCTGGGCGAAGCCGAGCAAACGGTCCAATCATGACGCCATCGTCCAGGCGGCTTTCCACCACGACGCAGTGTGGTTCTACCTTCACTTCGTCACCAAGAATTGCGTCGGTTAGGACGCTCCCGGTGCGAATCGTGCACCGGGCCCCGATCTTCGTTTTGCCAAGCAAGTGCACTCCGGGCTCGATGATGGTGTCTTCACCAGCCGTAACATCTGGATCGATCACCACAGTCTCCGGCAACTGAATCGTCACTCCTGCGTCCATCAGCGCATTGCGTTTCCATTCGCGAAAGATGCGATCCACTTCCGCGATATCCGCACGCGTGTTACAACCGAGCACTTCGCGCGGATCCGCAGCCACTTGCGCGAGTACCGTCTCGCCCTTGGCGCTCATCACGGCAATGGCATCAGTCAAATACAGTTCGCGGTGCTTGTTGTTGGGTCGCACCTCCGCGAGCGCGGGCCAAAGCTTTTCCAGCGTGAAGCAATAAATCGCTGAATTGATTTCGTTGATCTCGCGCTGCTCGTCGGTGAGTTGCGATTCCTCGACGATGGCGGAAACTGACGTTTCGGACTTGCGAACGATGCGCCCATAACCAGAAGGATCCGCGACCACCGCCGAGAGAATCGTGGCCGCGGCGTTGCTGTTGCGATGCGTGGCAATGAGTGACTTCAAAGTTTCCGTTCGAACGAGCGGGGCATCGCCCGGAAGCACCAGCGCAAATTTTGCGCGCCCGAGCTCGCGCTTGGCCACTTGCACGGCGTGTCCTGTGCCCTTTTGTGGCTGCTGCAAAACGGTGACAGCGCCAAGCGGCTCGACCACGGCGGCGACTTGCTCCGCTTGATGGCCGACGACAACCACGGTATCGCGCGCTTTCAGTGGTTCGCACGCGCGAACGATATGTTCCACCAACGTGCGCCCGCCGACGCGGTGCAAGACTTTGGCCAGGCTCGACTTAAGGCGCGTGCCCTTTCCCGCGGCAAGAATGATTACGGCTAGGTCATGGTTGGGCATGGTTAGCAGTCCATTCTGAGGGAGCGAGGGTGCTTTTCGCAATCAGGGGATGGCCGGGAGGCAGCGAAAGGTTAATCGCCGGGGGCCGGTACCTGGGAGAGAACGGTCTGGGGAACTTCTTCCTCAGTATGTGCGGCCTCTCCCGTCACGCCCGTGGTAATTGTCCAGAGCGACGGGTCGGCCAGCAACCGGCTTACAAGTTGCGTGTGCAGGGAATGGCCTGCTTTGTGGGCCTCGACTCTCGCCAAGAGCGGCAACCCCGCCAAGGCCAAGTCGCCAATCAAGTCTAGCGCCTTATGGCGGCCAAACTCGTCGGGGAAGCGCAGGGGACCGTTCATGATGCCGTCGTGCGTAAGGACAATAGCGTTATCAAGGGAGCCGCCGCGGATCAGGCCCATGGCACGAAGAGGCTCAATGTCGCGCTCGAAGCAGAACGTCCGCGCCCGTGCCAGAAGGTGCCGGAACGTGTCCGGCCCAACGACCATTTCCACTTCCTGTTGGCCCACTAATGGGTGCGGGAAATCCACATAGCAGCGGACGCGAAACTCGTCTGCCGGGTAAATGCCGATGCGGCGGTCGCCTTCGCAAACTTCCAACGGCCTCAGCACTTTCAGATAGCGGCGCCTGCGGCGCAGTTTGCGCACGCCCGACTGTTCCAGCATTTGCATGAAAGGCTCGGCGGACCCATCCAAAATCGGCACTTCGATGGAATTGATATCGATATAGACGTTGTCAATTCCGCAAGAATAGATCGCTGCGAGGAGATGCTCGGTGGTGGAAAGGAGAACGCCCTGCTTCATCAGGCTCGTGGCGTAGCTGACGCGGGCCACGTTATGCCCCTGGGCTTCAATTGGGAAGCTATCCAGATCCGCTCGGCGAAACACAATCCCCGTCTCGGCAGGCGCGGGGACAAGACGCACGGACCCGTGCACGCCGGTGTGCAGACCCACACCCTCTGCGCTGGATTCTCTAGCTATCGTTGTTTGGAACATTCCCCTACGCAATACTAGCATTTTGTTGACCAAGCTGTATCAGGATTGTGCTTTATTTTCAACGTCTTACAACTGAAATCCCAGGACGGGAACGGCTTGCTGTGGTAATTTGACAACATTTCCCCAGTTCTTCGTGGCTCTTTATGCAAACGTGTCCTATTCCTCTGTTCCTCTGTTTTGCCACGCTTCCTTTTCGTTTGTTGGCGCGTCCCAACCTTTTGCAGTGCTATACTTCAAGTTGGTATTCGCAGTAACTCAGTAACTGAGGACGGGCATGAATCGAGCGGCACGGATCGGCATTTTTTCCTTATCAGTCTTGATCTTCTGTTATGCGGGGATAGGACACGTCCTTGGCAGGACCTCGGACGACAAGGCCTACAAATCGCTGACGGTTTACGGCGAAGTTTTGCAGAAGATCCAGCAGGATTACGTAGACGATCCCAACATGCGCACGGTCACGGCTGGCGCGCTGCACGGATTGCTGGAATCGCTTGACCCGCAATCCAGCTACCTGACGCCGCGTGAATATGAAGAATACAAAAAGAAGACCGCCAACCCCGGCACGGGCGAAACCGGATTGACGCTCAGCAAACGCTATGGCTATATCATCGTTCTTTCAGTTCTCCCCGATAGCCCTGGCATCAAAGCGGGGATTCGCAGCGGCGATCTGTTGGAATCGATCGGGGGATTTACCACCCGCGACATGTCCGTTGGCCAAGCCCTGAACCTTTTGAACGGCCAGCCGGGCACAGCCATTAAAGTTTCCGTGATTCGCCGCGGCAAAGCCACCCCCGATGAAGTTGACGTTGTGCGTGAAAAGCTCGGGACTCCGAAGCTGATTGTTCAGAAAGCGGATCCGGACATTCTGGCGCTGCGCTTCCCCTCGCTTGACGCCGGCCGGGCCGAAGAAGTCCGCACCCGCCTGCTGGATGCAGAAAAACAGGGCATTCACAAAGTGATTCTGGACCTGCGCGAATGCGGCCGTGGGCCCGTTTCCGAAGCAATTTCCGTCGCCAAACTTTTCATTCCTTCGGGCACATTGGCGACGCTGCGCGGTCAAACCGTTTCGGCGGAAGTCTTCTCTGCCGACCCGAAACACGTCATTTGGAAGAATCCGGTGTCCGTGCTTGTGGATACCACCACCTCCGGGGCAGCCGAAGTGCTTGCTTCTGCGATCGAAGCCAATCATCGCGGCGACGTTGTGGGCGAGCGCACATTTGGTCTGGCATCGGAACAGAAATTGATTACCCTAGATGATGGCTCCGCACTGATCCTGACCGTGGCGAATTATTACAACGCTGACGGCAAGTCCATTCTGGAAGAAGGCGTGACGCCCACGGAAGTTGTTCGCGCCGACGCGCAGGATGACTCCGACTCCGCGGACGAGGAAGCTGCACCGACGCCGGAAGAGCAGAAGGAACCCGGACTCGGACCGCGCCCGCTTTCGCCGGAAGATCCCATCTTTCACCGCGCCCTTGACCTGCTGAAAGCTCCGGCCCCAACGAAAAAGGCTGCTTAGCCTTTCGTGACTGAAGCTCGAGCTTCTGCCAAGCCGGAGTCGCCGCTTGGCAGAGGCCTTCACACATTCCGTTTAACTTCACTCATCTTGTTCCTTGCCATGCTCTGGCTGGCTTCGGGCTGTAAGAAAACGGAGCCGGAACACCCGACTCCGGTTAGGATTCACGCCATAACTAGAGAACTTTCAGAAGCCGCACACTCCGCCGCGCCGAAGGGAACTCAGATTCACCTAGCCCTGGAGGCATCGGAGAAAAACCGTGGCGCGACGGATCGCCTCGACATCACTCTGCCCAATGGCAAATCCGACTCCCTGGCACGATCCCAAGCCGCGAGAATTCAGCAGGCCTTGGGAAGCGTCGCTACGCGCCACGGGCTTACCGAAGAATTTTCGGAGAGCCGCGAAGGAATTCTTGTTTTCTATTTAAGAGGCGGTACTCGAACCCACGCGGTGCACATCCATCTTGGCGCAAGCGCTGCAGAGCAAACGGGAAGCTCTCCTTCTCAACAAAGCGGCGCGAAGCTCGCTATCATTTTGGATGACTTAGGAAGCGACCGCCGCGCCGCCGAAGAGATTTTCGGTTTACCTTACCCGATCACGATTTCCGTCCTGCCAAATCACCCACACTCCCAAGAGATTGCCGAGGAAGCGCAGCGCCGCGGTTACCAGGTGATGTTGCACTTGCCCATGCAGGCCGTAGCGACCGAGAAACCGGAAGCGCAGGAATTGCGTCCGGGAATGCGCTCCGGGGAAGTGTCGAAGCTTGTAAACCAGTTTCTTGAGAACGTGCCCGGTGCCGTAGGTGTGAACAACCATCAAGGCTCGGAAGCTACTTCGGATCCCGCATTGATGCAAGAGTTGATGCCCGTCCTACGGGATCACCATCTGTTCTACATTGACAGCCGTACGACCGCGGCTACCGTAGCTTATGAAACGGCGCAAAATTCGCGCGTGCCCTCGGCCTTTCGTAATGTTCCTTTTCTCGATGATGTCGAGCAGGTTGAGGCTGTGCGCAAGCAGTTGGAATTAGCCCTGCGTGATGCGCGTGAAAAGGGAGAGGCCGTGGCGATCGGTCATCCGCATCCTGCCACTCTTCAGGCGCTGCATGAGATGCTGCCGAAGGCGCAGTCCGAAGGCGTGCACCTGACCTTTGCTTCGGAACTCGTGCATTAAATCCGGCGGGGCGTTCAAGTCGGTCCTGAAAGCTCTCTCTTCGCGGGAAAAAGAAAGTGAATTGCCAAGGCGGAAATTCCCAGCGTCACGAAGCCAAACACGCTTCCCTCCGGCCCCACCGTTCCGCCGGTCAACCAAGCCCCTCCGCGCAAAACGGCACTGGAGAGATGGTGGTCAAACACGAAGCCGCTGTCAGGAACCGAATAGAGGAAGGTTTCGCCGAAGTCAAAGGTCGCGTGCCATCCGACGGCCAGCCAAAGATTTCCCGTTCGCCGCAGCGCAAACGCAAAAACCAGCCCGGTCACGGCGACATTTGCCGCTCCGACGATTCCTTCTCCCGGGTTTCTCAGGTGCGCGGCCCCAAACACGAGGGACAGACAAGCCGCGGCAGGCCAAAAACCAATCCCGCGTGCCAAAGTGAATTGCGTATATCCGCGGAAGAAGAATTCCTCTGACAATCCGACAAGAACAAACGCAACCGCCCACAATCCCCCCCAACCCAAAAGGCTGGGACCGTGAAGAACAAGCGTCCCGAAAGAGTATCCGCCGAACACCGTGATCAACCCGATCAGCAGGCTTACTTCTCCCCAACCGAGAAGTGCTCCCTGCCAGAAGGACTTTCCGAAAGCTTGGCGCCACGGGAGGCCATAAACGCCCGCGGGGCGGCGCTCCAGTCGCGCCATCAGCAATGCCGCGGCATAAGCCGACGCAAAGCTCAGCAGTTCTTCCAAGGCCACGGATTGTGGCGAGCGCAGGTTACCGCTGAATCCTCCCGCCAATACAACTACGGCCCCGAGGCCATACTCGATCATTAACAAAAATGCGGCGTAGAGTAGCAAGCTCCAGCCAACGCGCAATCCGTCCTGGCCAAGGAAAATCCTGCTAAGGAGCCCTTCCGGCGGGGCGGCTGGGAAGGCGGGAGTTGAAGGCGGTTCGGCAGAGGGTTCGGTCGTCAAATAAACCTCAACAATAGGCACCGGAATCTGTGCCCGCTACGATTTGAGCCAAGACGGCGTGTTGCAGAGTGGCCTAACCGCAGACATTCTATCTTAGTCGAATGGTGTACTACGTACTTCCTGCAGGAAAGAACGCTTTCGGGGCCAACCTTGTTAGGGATGGAGCGAGATCTCCGCAGCGCCCAGAATTTTAAGATTGTTTTTTTCTTGCACGAAAGCGACTGCCTTGAGGTTCTCTCGCTTCCAGTCTTTATGAATAGGCACTGTTGCTTCACCGGCAAAAGAAACGTCGCGGTCCGGCTTCGCCTCGCCAATCTTACGCATAGACCGCACAACAGCAGCGTGGCTTAATTCATGCCCGGCGTTCTCCCCGCGCGTTACCGAAGAATGCAAACCTGTCTCTGTAATCGCCAGCCACACTTCCGCCGCGCCACCTTTGGGCGATGGAATGAGCTTCCCCACTTGCATAGAAAAATCCTCTTTGCCAGGCTTACCTGCGGTGCCTTGAGCTAAGGTGACGGGAACCTTTGTCTGCGCTGCTGCCGCCGCAATCGACTGGAGGGCTTGTTGCGCTTTCCCTCCGGAAAACTCCACGCTCCCATCCACTACCATTTGAGGAGTGTACGGGTTGCGGTTGCCGAGCGCTTCCGCATAGGCGTATTGCCGCGTAGTCCAGTCGTGTGAGGAAAAGGGATCCTTCCAGCCCTGGTCATCCCAATAGTCCACATGCTCTTCCAGGGCGACGATTTGTGCATTGCCAACCCTGCCCACTTGATCTAACTTGGCGAGCAAAGCGTCCGCGGGAGGGCAGCTCGAACAGCCTTCAGAAGTGAACAACTCAACTACAACCGGCGTGCCGCTGGATTCAGAAGCCTTGACGTTCTCTTGCGAGTCTGATGCGTTCCCTGCAAGCAAACCATTGCTCAGACTTACGGCAACCAATGGCAATATATAGATTCCGCGCCTCATAAAGCTTCCCCTAGCATACTATCGAGCTATATCAACTATAGGATACAGGTTATGAAAAAAGGTTACCCTTTGGCGAAAGCCCGGAAATCCGTCCAGTGGGACTAACCATTATGTTAGAGTAAACAAGTTATGTCGCTGGCCCCAGAACCCGCCCTCAAGTTCGTCGGCGGTCGTCTGGCCCTCGATTTCGTCAACATTGTTCCTACAAACGCGGAGCTGTCTTGGGAACAGCTTATCGCTTTCCTTCAGTCCGCGCGAATCATAACTTCGGAACGCGGCGGCGAGCTCCTTGCCCTTAGTCGCTCCGACCTGCAATCTTCCGAATCCTTGTTGCGCAAAGCTCACCGGCTGGGGTCTGCGTTGCGCATGGCCTTCGATGCTCTCCTCCACAGGCAAAAAATCCTTCGGGAATGGGTTGAGCCGGTGAACGAAATCCTGCGTATCACCGAAGGGCATGACGAACTTGTCCCCGTGAATCACGATTGGGAAATCGAATTTGTCGCCCGGGAGGACGGCCTCGACTGGCTGCTCGCCGCGGTGGCTCACTCGGCGGCGGAAATCATCGCGGAGGGGCCGCGCGCGCGGCTCCGCCTATGCGCTAACCCGAACTGCGGCCTTTTCTTCTACGACACTTCCCGCACGCACCGCCGCCGCTGGTGCTCGATGACGGTCTGTGGAAACAGGCACAAAGTAGCTGCATTTGCCCGTCGCCACGCCGCCGCCACGCGAAGTCCTAAGGCAAGCCGGTAGGAAAGCCGGAAGCCGGACCTCATTTGACATATTTGGGCGGTTCCCCTTTCGACCACGGATCATACGTGTGGGCGAACACCAAGCGCTCGGCCACGGGCGGGTGCGAGTACAACCAGAAAGTGATAAACGCCGGCGGATTCGGATCGGACAAATCCAGTTCTCCGAGAGCCTGAAAAGCGTGCGCCCCAACTTCGGCGGAATTCGGAATGAGGCCGTGTGTGATCTCCAGAGCGTACACGTCGGCGGCGTGTTCCTCCATCCGGCTGAACCAGTTGATGGCTGGAGAGGAGAAAAACAGAAGGATCTCCAGGAGTAGCAAGAGCACCGCAAGCGACGCCCAATCTTCGGCACCCAGAATCTTCCATTCGCGTCCCCACCGGTCAAGCCCCCAGTGCAATCCACGAAACAGCAGATAGAGCGCTAGCAGGAGCGCGGCGGCTCCCGCCACAAAGCCCTTCCAGACATGCCCTAAAACATAATGGCCGAGTTCATGACCCACGACGAAGAGCGTTTCTTCATTCGTCGTCTTTCGGATCAGCGTGTCCCAAATCACCACGCGTTGCGACGCTCCCAAGCCGGTCACGTAAGCATTGATGGCATTCGTTTTTTTACTCGCCACCATCAGGAACATCCTTTCCGGAGGAATCGGAACTCCAGCGCGTTTGGTGAGTTTCTCGATCGAAGCGACCAGGTCGGGATGCTCTGCGCTGAGTGGCTCGAATTTGTTAAACAGAGGATCAATCACTAAAGGCATGATCACGATAATCACGAGCAGAATTGCGACTGCGGGAAACCAGAAGAGCAGCCACCAGCGTCGCGGGCTGAACCGCATGACCGCGAACAGGATCAGCACGAATACGATGCCAATAACAGTGCTCACCAGCTCTCCTTTGGTCCAGTCCCAGAGCCACGAGCCCCAGCTTTGTATCGATTGCTCGTAATGCAGGGAAAGGTGATGCCAATACAAGCGAACTGGAAGATCCAGGACATCGACCAGAAGAAGGAGCAAAGGAACAAAGACCAATCCCTGTACCCAGCGCTTCTCGCTGGCGTTTTCCGCGACGTCTCGAAAGCGCGCCGCGATTCCCAAGCGGAGAATCAGAAAGAGGAAAAGGACGCTCAGAATGTACGAGAGAAAATAGAGCGTGTAAGCGTCGTGGGAATATGCCACCGCTTTTTTGTATTTCTCGTGGGAGAGTGCGTATTGTTCCGTTTTTGTTTGTTCCGGAGTGCTCGTGACAAGCGGGGGGATTTCAGTTCGAGGCGGCAGTTGGGCGGAGGCCTGCGACGCGCTGCCTAGAGCCGGTGAGGCAGGTTGTGACTGCGCCAGCCCGAGTGGCACCTTGAGCAAAAGGAAAAAGAACAACGTGCAGGCAAATAACACGAAACGTTGCCGAGGATTCCAGCGCCTCATAAACAGGGCCTAAAATTTTTCTGAATCCAGTTTGCGCACATAGAAATTTCGCGAGCCAATCGCGCCGCGAGTATGCAGCACGAGCTTCTCAAGTGCAAGATTTCATCCCCTGCATTGGACGGGGGAGAATGTGAGAACGTTTCCGTCTTCTAAGCAGGCAAAAGCGCAGAGAAGTTACGGTGTGGTTCTTGGATGTGCCGTCTTCAGGCAGTAGTTGCGCACGGCGCCGGTGGTTGCCAGGCCGATGTGCACCAGGGAAGTCCAACGTTCCAGGCGGTGATGGCCGTAGCGATGGAAGAGAAAAGAAGCTCCGAGGGACGTACCAGTCGTTGCGGCCTCGATCGTTGCAAAAGCCGCGTGATTGTCCACCACGTCGTTGGTAAGAAAAATCTCCTGTCGGCCGCGGCGGCGCATATTTAATGTCGAGAAATAATCCAGCGTGCGTGCCGCTCCGACGCCGGCGAACAACCAGTTATTTTCCTTGTCCCAGAAGCGGTGCTCGTGCGAGGCATTTTCTTCTTTTTGCACGCCGATCTTGGCAGCGCTTTCAGGAACGTTCTGCGCCTCCTGTTTTGTTGTTTCTTGTGCGCAGGATGTTTTCGCCGCCCAGGACACGGCAATACACATCACACCGAGCAGCGCGGTTTTCCGCAAGTCCATCACCCATCGATACCCATTCTTTGCGACTGCGTATTATTGCAGTTATCGACACTTTTCGCAGCGCAACAATAAGACCAGCATCTATGTTGCCGGATTCGAAACGCTTTGCCTCTAGGCGTTGTCATGGCATTGCGGCGGCGGTATCTTGAAAATTGCTTCGATTAAGGCTTTTGCCAAGGAGTAGCCCATGCCGCGCTCCACAGTACTTCGATTCGTGTTTGCAGCCTTTCTGGCTGCGGCGTTTGTCCCCGTTGCCTTTTCTCAATCGCAGGACTCTCAATCCGTCGCGGAAGCCGCGCGCCGCGCTCGCGAAAAGAAGAAGGACTCGGCCAAACCCACGAAGGTCATCACCGACGAAACCTTAGATGTGAAAAAGGGTGACGTGCAAAGCGCTGTTGCCGAAGAAGACAAAATGCCTGGAGCTCCCGATGCAAAGGCTCAGCCAGCTGCCGGCGCAGTTGCACCCAACGCCTCAACGCAGGCCGCCAAGGACGAGAAGTTAAAGAAGGAAGTGGCCGCAGTGAAAGAGCAGCTCAAGGAAGCGCTTAGTGACCTCGACCTTCTTCAGCGCGAAAACAAGCTCGACCAAGATGAATACTATTCGAAACCGAATTACGCGGGCGACACCGCAGGAAAGCAGAAGCTCGACGACGAACAGCAGAAGATTAGCGACAAACGCCAGGAAATCGACCGCTTGAAAGCCAAGCTCGCCGATTTGCAGAGGTCCCTTGGTGCCTCTTCTTCCCAACCGTAGTTAGGCGGACCTTGTGAAGTCCAATTGGCATTGCTGTTAGAAAAGTTTTGGCGCGAGCCGTCAGTCGATTCCGTGGATCCGCAGGCTCACGAGCTTGTCGATAGTCAAATCCTTCATGCCTCGCGATTGCAGCTTGCTGATGTACTCCGGCGTGACTCCGTGAATACGCATGGCGATGAGCTGGTCGGGCTCCGGATGCGAATAACCGAGCTTCTGCACGGCGCTGATGAAATCCGGCGAAACGCCATGAATCCGGAAGGCAATCAGTTTGTCCAGATCCACGTGATCGTAGCCGCACTTTCTTAGGTCTGCCATCCATTCCGGTGAGGCTCCATGAA
>JAWOLO010000368.1:0-9953 GCA_033853375.1 Terriglobia bacterium | reverse complement strand
TGGCAAGACGCCGCGCAGCCAGACAAATCCCCAGACGCGAAATGCCACTAAATAGCATACTGACTCCCACCAGTGTGCCGATGACCCAGCCCGTGCTCGACGGCCAAGTCTGCCAAATCATGATCGCGAGGATGAGAGTGATGCCCCCATCGACTAGGAGCAGACCCGATCCCGGAAGCGGGCGCAGTGTGAATCCCAGGACAAATTCCAGGATCGCTCCCACGACCAGATAGATCGCCAGAGCAATCGTCAGTGACTCCAGGCCTGCAACTGGATTCCTCAGCAGATATACGCCGATAGACAAGTAGAGAATGCCGACCAGCAATTCCCAAAGAAATCCCTCCGGCGCTTCAGCGGAACCAGGCAAACACAAGGTGGGCGCAGGCGCTGAAAACGAGAAGCCAGGCAACCAAAACGTTGATCGCGATACCCGCAGCCATCGGCGATCCAATCGCCAGAACTCCTGCCAGAATCATGAGCACGCTGAGACCGATTGACCAACCAACTGACTTTTTCACAAAGGTAGCCGCGGGGGTGGCCGCCATAAGTTCCTCCTCTTTTGATCGTGCTGTGGATGTACGCCCAGTCCCATTTCCCTTACTTCGAACCGGGACCTGTTTGGCGCGTGATGGGTACCTCCTCGGAATCTTCTCGACGGATGGAACCAAGCCTCGTGGGGTACCTGCACTCGCTTTTACTCCGCGTCAACACCCGCTCCCATTCCTTGCGCGTGGACCATGTCAAAGGATTGGACCCGCGGCCTTCATGCTCGTGGTTGCCGTGGCTCGCACCGATCACTCTAATCTCAATTGCTGCAAACAATTGCGCTGCTTTCGCGGGCTGAATTTTCCGAGGTGGAAAGTCGGCCCAAGTTGGCCAATTCGACTGTGCGGTGAATTCTGTATGTGATGCGAGTTGCTTGAGTTAGCGAATTCGTGTTTCTTTTCGAGACGAGAAAAAAGGTGATTCAGAGTTCAGTCATCCAAATCAATCTGTTGACGATCATCAACTTACTGGTCAACGCGGATCTGCCCTTCATGGCCCGGACCGACATGGGCACGTCGCCGTAACCCGTAATGAAGATGATCGAAATATCGGTCCGTTCCCTGGCAACTCGTTCCTGTAAATCAAGGCCATTCAGACCAGGAAGCGAAACATCAAGAACGAGACAGCTCGGAACAATGACTCGCGGCCGGTCTAGGAATTCCTGTGCCGAGGCGAATGTTTCGGCGTGCCAACCCCCATTGCGGATGAGCAACTCCAGAGATTCGCGCACTGAGATATCGCCATCGACAACGAACACCACGGGCGCGGAGTCCTTTGAGGGGAACTTCGACTGGCCCGGAGCGTTCGGCACACTCATAGACATCACTCACTTCTTTGTAAGCGCGGCTTTGAGGGCTTCTTGCAGGGCCGTGTCACTGAACGGCTTATACAGAAACTTCGCGGCCTGTTGTTCGAACGCGCCGTCTTCCCCTCACGCCGTGCACATGCCTTCGCACATCTTCGCGCGCCTCGGACTTTGGCAGGACGACATTAACTCCAACCTCGCAGCCATTCGAGTCGCCGATAGCATGGCTACGCATCATCATGTGATGCATCACAAAGTGCATTCCATGGACTTCCTCGAATACGCGTACATGCAAATTGGCGACGACGCCAGCGCCAAGGCGACCATCGAGCAGATCGCAGCGATTCGCCCCGAACAAATGGATCCCGAATTTGAGAATTATTTGCTGGTGCGCCAGGCAGAAGGGCCCGCCAAGTACGCTCTCGAGCGCCGCCAGTGGAAAGAAGCGCTAGGCTTGCAACCCAGCGCTGGCGCGCCGCCAGACGTTCAGTTGGTCACCTACTTGGGGCGCGCCGTTGCCGCTGGCCATCTTCACGACGCAGTCGCCGCGCAAGACGCGCTGAAGCATTACGACGAACTGCTCGAAGCCACGCGCAAAGGTCCTCGGCCCTACATCGTCGATGGCTTGAAGAACGAGCACCAACTGGTGCAAGCCTGGGCCGCTTACGCCTCGGGCAACTCCGACGATGCGGTTCGCCTGCTGCGCGCCGTTGCCGACAATCAGGACAAAGTCGGCAAAGCCGAAACCGAGCTACCCGCCCGCGAAATGCTTGCTGACATATTACTTGACCTGCGGCGTCCGCAAGAAGCGCTGACCGAATACGAAATTTCCCTGCGCACCGACCCCAATCGTTTCAACGGCCTCTACGGAGCAGCGCAGGCCGCCACGCAGGTCCAGCAAAAAGAGAAAGCGGGCGCCTACTACACCCAGTTGCTGAAGAATTGCGAAGGCATTCGCTCCGATCGCCCCGAACTAGCCCAAGCGAAAGCCCTCCTCGTCTCTCCAGGCGGTATGTAGGCGCGGGGCTTTCAGGTCCGATACGGAAAAAATGCAGATCCAAGGTCCTCAGGGGCCAAAGCTCGTTCGCTCAGACTTTCAATGATTTCGTACCCACAGTTATATGAAAGCCGGTATCGCCCAAATATTGACCTCATGTACTCCGATCGTCAAATTACCGCTTTCGAGACCAGCTCGCCATCTGCCCTGCCATTAAGAGTAGTAGCTTCCGCTCATTGTCGTTCATTTGTGCAAGTATCCGCCGCAGCCGGTGTAGCTCGCGTGCCGCCGGTGCGGAATTTTTCCGCATCCTTCTGCTCTTGCTCGAACTCTTCACCGGTTCGATAGACTCTTTATCTTCGTAAAGAACTTGAAAAAGCTTCATGCTTAGCCCGCGAGCCAATCTTTCCAGAGTCTCGATGCTTGGCACCGTATGCCCGTTCTCAATGCGAGAAATGTAGGGCCGAGGAAAGCCAGTCCTGCGTGCAATATCGTCCTGCGTGAGGTCCCTTGTCTCACGGAGTTCTCGAAGTCTCTGGCCTATAAGCATTCGAGATACTTTCATTCTTTTTGGCTAGTTATCGGAAGAGCTTCAGAGGAACCCGAGGGTGAACAGCAGAGGAAATTCTTGGATTGGCTTCCTCGTCTCTCATAGAGCACAACGGCAAACGAACATTCAATCTCTGATATACCATGAACTGAGCAACGATCCTCTATGTGACACAATTCGGTCTGAGGTGCGTCTCCATGCAAACCTTTAAGAAACTCCTGGCATTATTCCTGTGTTCGGCCATTGCGACTTGGGCGCAAGGCAACTCATTCGACAAGGTTCGCTATAACGGCGGGTCGGTAGATTCCAAAGTAGACCCGAAGGACTGGAACAACCATCTCACAGTCACTTCGGACGTGATCACTCTGGCACTCAAGGACGGCAAGAAACTGGAAATCCCTCCGAAGTCAGTAACCACATTAAGTTATGGCCAAGAGGCACATCGGCGCGTAGGGACTATGGTTGCATTGGCCGTACTCGTTGCTCCAGTCGCTTTGTTCGGCCTCTTCCACAAGACGCGGTTGCACTACATCGGGATTCAGTACACAACACCGGACAACAAGACTGCTGGCATCCTACTTCAGGGCGACAAGGACAATTATCGTGCGATCTTAGTTGCGTTGCAGGGCGTCACGGGGGTCCCTGTCGCAGTTGGCGAAAAAGACCGCGAGTTCATTCCAGTAGGAGTCAAGACTGACGTAACTAAAGGCACTGAGGAAAAGAAAGAATCGCCCGGGAAAACTACCGAAACTAAAACTGCTAGCACCGCTCCAGACACAGCGAAGGGAGCCGTAAATGTTTCCTCAAATCCGACCGGCGCAGACGTGAGCGTAGATGGGGATTTTGTCGGTAATAGCCCGGCCTCGCTCAAGCTCGCACCTGGCAAACACACCATAACATTGAAAATGTCTGGTTATAGGGACTGGTCGCGGGACATTACGGTCCAGGCTGGGTCAGAAGTGCAGCTTACTGCAAAGCTGGAGAAGTAATGTCGGCATGCATCTCACATCGAAAAGACCGTATAACCTTGGTCGTTCAACGCGCTGCGATGATTCTCTTTTTCTCCGTCATCGTAAGCAGTCCGGCGATTCCACAGAAGAAGCTGACGGCAGAGGAGGCGAAAGAACACTTCGGCCAAGGCGCGACAGTTTGCGGCGAAGTCGTAAGTACCAGTTATGTAGATTCTTCGAGAGGCCAGCCGACCTTTCTCAATCTGGATAGGCCGTATCCGATCCAAATCTTTACGGTGGTGATTTGGGGCGAGAACCGAAGCAAGTTTGGGAAACCGGAAAACGAGTACAAAGGAAAGCGAATCTGTGTCAGCGGTAAGATCACCGCGTATGCAGGCAAACCAGAGATTGTTGTTTCCGACCAAAGCAGACAAAGGTGGAATAGTTGCCGTTATTCCACAGCCTCTCACTGGTCATATTTTCTTGTGTCTTTGATGATGTTTCGCTCGTCGGGCAAATTGCTCGGCTTGTAGGGTGGTTCCGCACTTAGCAGTCGTTGCTCTACGGATTCGTGGACTAGGGAACCGGGCGGAATCCAGCGGCGTCGACCAAGATTAAATCGAGTCGAATTCCGCCACGTGCCTTGAGTGGTCTGTATATGAACGATTTTTGGCCATACTTCAGCAATCCACCACAGGCCGCGAAGTGATTCGTGCTCGTATTTCGTAGTGGGATCGGGCGAAACGTTAGGTGGCTTTCCACCAAGTATGGCAGCCTTCCGATTCGGGTCAACCAAGAGACCCGCAGCCTCAGCCTCGCACAGCATCCACCGCAACGCAATCTTTGAGAGCTGACTCTCGGATTCCGCGTAACTGCCGCCAACATCGGAATGCACTCCCGCAAACCAAACTTCCTTTATGTCCTCTTGAGAGTCGTGAGGCGCGTCAAATGAGTTTTCTCGAAAGAAAGCTCTGCGCTCGTCGATCGAAACAGCATGCCGGACAATATGAAAGTCAGGATTTTTCGTAGCTCGCGTGAACGGGAAATGGACGGTGTTGTATATCCAACCCAAGGAACTGACCGTATCCCACACCCTACGAAGTACGGCTTGCATTCGCGGGAGAAGACCTTTTTGAAGTCCGCCGCAACCCGGAAGTCGATCTTCTTTTGCTTAATCATTCGGATTGCATAGGGGATCAAACCCTCATTGCCGTCAGTCAGCAACCCAACAATATGAAGCATCCCGCAGAGTGCACGCGCAGTGTACGCTCCACGGCTAAAACCGAATACGTAAACTGAATCACCCGGCTCAAAGGCTTTCATTAGAAACTGTTAAGCATCTGCGATGTTGTCTGAAATGCCGTACCCGAAGGCGAGACCAATTACACGGGTCCACCACTTGCCGAGCCGACTAAGAGCATTCCGCGCACCCATTGTCCCAACGCCAGGATGATAGTAAGCAACCTGCTTCGCATTGCGGAGCAGGGTCCCGTACAGCTTTATGACGTTAGATTTCTGTTCGCCAAATTCGTTGCCGGTGCCGTCACAGCAAATCACTATGTTTTTTGCCATTGCGACTCCGCCCTTGCCCTATCAGAGTGACGCTTAGTTAGGTTGTGGAACAATTTGAATGTCCGTAACCGGATGAATCTCCCAAGCGGTCGCTCTCCAGTTTTTAGCACCGCCTGGATTTGTATTTTCGGCGGCATTTGCATGTTGCGTGTCGAACAGCATTCCGAGGAAAGCAATTATCGCCAGTTTTTATGTTGCATATTTGTACGTCCGGGTTAGTCTTCCCGACTCCGCAACGGCTAGAGGAGTCGTATAGTGCTCCAGCAACCGTCGCGTTTGCAAGAAGACCAAGCAATTCACTTCGAGATGTTCTGCTAGGAGACCGAAACGCAAGTAGTCGTCTGCCAACACGAAACCTGGCTGCCTAGGTTCTTGTCCTGCTGTGAAACGTTTTGTCTTAAATTTGCACTACACGTCAACAGAGTACAAGGCGCTCACAAGCCGTAAAAGGAGGGAAAATGGCCCAGCGAATGGTATCCCTTTTTGTATGCTTGCTGGTTTTCGTCGGAGTCGCCAATGGACAGGCCAATGGAAAACTCCAGATTCACCACATGGACGTTGGACAGGGAGACGGAGCGGTACTGATCTCGCCGGGCGGACAGGTGGTGCTGTTTGATGTTGGCGAGGACATGAAGAGACACGATTGCACGAAGCCTGTTTCGTATTTGGATCAACTCGGCATAAAGCACATCGACTACTTGTTCGTCAGCCACTACCATTTCGACCACATCGGTTGCATTCCGGCAGTCCTTTCTGAATTTCCCCTTCAAGGTGCTGCATATGACCGTGGGGAAACTTATAGCGGAACAACATATGACAATTACATTGCGTCAGTGGGAACCCACCGCAAGCTCCCCAAGGTCGGGGATGTAATCACTCTTGACGGAAACTCGCAAAACCCGGTCATAATCACGGTTGTCGCGCTGGATGGAAAATCAAAGCATGGGCAGGTCCAGACTTCGAACGAGAACGACCTGAGCCTGGCGGTTGTAGTTTCTTTTGGCACGTTCCGCGAAGAGATTGGCGGAGACCTAAGCGGCGACAATACTTCAATGTACCAAGATGTAGAAACACCCGTTGCACCTGATGTGGGCAAAATTGATGTGTACAAGGTACATCATCACTGTAGTTCGCACAGCACGAACGACGCTTGGATGGCGGCTACAAAGCCTGCCGTTGGCATCATCTCGACGGGTGATGGCAACGCATATGGCCATCCCACGGCTGACTGTCTAGACCGCCTCCATCAGCATGATGTGAAGACATACTGGACCGAGACCGGGAACGGTGCTCAGCCCGAGGGTTCAGATGTTGTAGGAGGAAACATAGTCGTGGAAGTGGGATGGAAGGCTCCATCATTCACAGTTACATATGGAGGGTCGCACGTAGATACTTACGCTGTGAGTGGCACCAACGCCAACGGAACGGTCTCATCGGGCACGCCCCCTGTAGCTGAGTTGAAGTATGCCTGGAGCAAGAATTCCAACTACTATCACTACGCGAATTGCCGATTTGTCAAAAACATCTCCCCGGCGAATCTACAGCAGGGAAGTTCTCCTCCACCTAACAAGACACTGCATAAGGACTGCCCGAAATAACCTCCTCGGGTGACTGCCGGGACTGTACAGGTGGTTCTGCTCGCCATTCAAGCAAACGCAGGTCAGACTAGAAACAACGAATTTTCCTGTCGAACCGCTCTGGCTTACTATCGCCGGCAATCCCTTCCCTTGCCAGAGCGTTCGAAATTTCTCGATTGTCGCTGGCCCGTGGAACCGGAATCTATGAAGTCCGCCAAATGCTGGCGGACACCGTGAAAACGGTACTTAGAGTCTTCTCGAATCCACTTCAACAGCTTCGGAACATCGACAATATGCCGGGTCGGCTCTTGATGAATTTCAACCTCCACTCGCTTAACAGTTTCATTCGCCGTGGACTCCCACCCAACATCTGCCAAGCTATTCAATCCTCGAAGAACAGCTTCGTATAAGGATTCTGCGTACACTTCAACGCTGTGTTCGGTATTGTGGCAATCCTTCAAACGGACAATGCACCTGCTGATCGACATGACGACTCGAAATTTAAGATTAGTGCGGTAGAAGAAGCGGGAATGGCAGTTTACTTTTTCCGGTCCCACAAGTCCATGAACAGCTTGACCGGCGCCGTGGCGTGCCCGGCATAGTGGTTGTTTGCAAACGCAAAGATTTTTCGGATGCGCTTATCCTCCACAAGACCCCTCAAGACGACCACCCAACTCTTAAGATCGTCCTGCCTGTCGATCACCGTCTTGTCCCAAGTCGTCGTTTGCTCCTCGATACCCTTGCGATTCCCCAACCACCTGACATAAGCGAAGTCCGCAGTAACCAAATCGAGTGCGCCCTGCATCTCCCACGGCCTCGGCATGAACGAAGTGTCGGTCAGGGTCAGTGCCGCGTTGTGCTCGCGGAGCAAATCCTTCAGCCGGGCGTCGAGCCAGTCTTTGTTCCGAACCTCGACCGCGAACCGACCGACATTCAGGTCTGCCGCGCGTTTGCAGGAGGATTGCAAGCGGGAACGAAATTCGTCGGGACCCTTGAGCACCCACTTGTCGAATTTGGGGAATTGCAAAAGCATCGGGCCGAGCTTGTCGCCCAACAGGTGCATCCTCTTGATGAATTCATCGAACTCCAGTTCGCAATCAACCAGGACCTTTTCGTGCGTGACGACCTAGGGCACTTTCACCGCGAAAATGAAATCTTGAGGAGTCTTCTCGTTCCAGCTTGTAACCGTCGAGAGGCTTGGGGTTCCGTAAAACGTACTGTCGATCTCGACTGTTTGAAATTGGCTGGCGTAGTGACGGAGAAAATCCTTCGACCGCATGCCCTGTGGATAGAAGGAGCCTTCCCACCCTGCCGCAGTGAAAGAAGAAGTGCCGAGAAAGATGCCTTGCAGAGAGAAAGGGCAGTCAGGGCTTAGTAGGCTTGCGGGTTCAGACGGCTTGTCCAGTTCAAATAGAGTCGGCTGGCAGGTCGATTCAGCTTTGGGGTGTTTCTGGTTCACAATTCGGTGAGACTGGCATTCAGGAGAATTACGCGCCAATAATTAAACGAAGCGGAATAGCATATCCAGCTCACACGCCAAAAGTTGGGTGAAGGATGAAGCGCGAACATTTCGTAAAAGTCGTCGAGGAAGCATTAGACTCGCTCCCGCGAGAATTTCGCAGTCGGATTCACAACGTCGCTGTACTGGTGGAAGACTTACCGCCGAACCAGGCATCGCCGCAGTCGGGACAGCAAAGGAAGCTGCTTCTGGGTCTCTTTCACGGCGTGTCCACGACCAAGAAGAGCGTATTTCACCTACCAACCGGGCCTGACCAGATCGTGCTGTACCAGAAGAACATTGAGGCTGTCTGTTCCAGCGATGCCGAGATCCGCGAACAAATCCGCCTCACGGTCGTCCATGAACTCGGCCACTATTTCGGAATGGACGAGGACCAACTAAAGGACATTTAATTGAGACACTAACTCAGGTCCGCCAGCGCGGTTGCAAGCCATTCCAGAAGTCCAAGGTAGGAGACTGTCCTTCAGCGAAGCTCAGGACTGATTGGGTACCGGAACCTACTTTTCCGGTAACCCGGTTAATCAGGCCCTTTGATTTGAATCAGACGGAAAACCACCGGGGACCGAGCTTTCGTCTTCACGAGGCAGGCCACAATGCGCGCACACATCCGCTAACCCAATCTTCCCTTTCCAAAAACCTTGGAAAGAACATCCGCAGCGCGGACAGGGCCATGTCAAGAATCTCCACTGGTTGTAAGCTATCACGCCCATTGAGCCTCCAACAGCAGTGAGGTCCACAATGATGAAAACAACCACGATAATGTCTGGCAGTTTGCTACGAGCAACGGCCAACAGGATGATTAGCGAAAGGGCGGCGGCGAAGGCTAACCAGGACCTCTTGAGAGCGCGATACAGCGCCCACAACTCAAGCCATGATGACTGATAGGCAGAACCGTACTGTAATTGTAGTGGTTTTGGTGGAACAACTTCTTGTAGGTCCTCTTTGATTGCGAAATAGACGACGATTCCAGCAGGCAGGAGACCAAGGAACATCGGTATCCCCAGGCTAGACGCCAGGCTCGACGCGAGAGCGAAAACTGCTCCCCCTCCGACAATGAGACCTAATGTTTTTGCGAGCCAAATCTTCTGCTTAGTGAATGGAGTGCTGTTTCCCGTAACGGTTCGGAGGAACTCTTTGGTGCGGACGGCCAGCCATACCCATGGGCCGAAAAGCATCAAGGGGCCTGCAGTATAGGCGAACACGCGGAGTGCTTTTTCTAACCATGGATTCATGGGAAACAACGTAGGGGCTCCGCAAAAAGGTACTTCTTTACCTTCCTCTATTTGAATAGTAGCGAAAGTGGCGGCATATCGTGGATTCTCTGGCAACCAGGTTATCGCAAGTGTCATCGACACTTTGGGATGCTAGGTCCTGGTTTGTCGGGAAACCGGAAAGGTTCCTCATAGTACCAACTTCGGCGGTGAGCGCGTTTGTTGA
>JAWOLO010000367.1:0-5262 GCA_033853375.1 Terriglobia bacterium | reverse complement strand
GTGAACCGCGCTTTCCAAGCCACGCGCGATCTCTATACGGGAATCGTTTACGTGAACGCGCCGACGATCGGCGCGGAAACGCATCTGCCTTTTGGCGGCACCAAGCAGACCGGCAACGGCCACCGCGAAGCGGCCATCGCCGCCATCGATTTCTTCACCGAGTGGAAGACCGTCTACATCGACTATTCCGACAAACTCCAGCGCGCCCAAATCGATAACAACTAATCGCCGCTCAACTAACCTTGCCAAGCCGTCATGCGAAGACGGCGCGTAACCTGCTGGCAATCGCACGCAAGTCGATAACGCCTAGACGGCCAAATTTTCAGGCAAGCTGCGACGCACGCAGATCGATAACGCCTAGAAGTTATCTCATAAATGAGGGCACCGGGGGTCGGAGCTTCAGCTCCGACACTAAGCTCA
The DNA here is from genome assembly GCA_033853375.1 of Terriglobia bacterium. Classification (GTDB taxonomy): domain Bacteria; phylum Acidobacteriota; class Terriglobia; order Acidiferrales; family UBA7541; genus Acidiferrum. The sequence continues at coordinate 4,842 of JAWOLO010000367.1, read as the reverse complement.
AGCAAAAACTGGCTTTAGCCCCTTGAGAAAATGGTTTTGTCCCCTTCATTCCTATTTATGAGATAACTTCTAGACTGCTTCTATTCGAATGGCATTCGAGCGCAAATCGACAACTCCTAGGCCGATACTTCGGTGCAATCTGTTCCGTCCGCGCGTAGGCCCTTAGCATTCGAACGCAATCCTAGGCCCGACCGCGTTGACCGCGCTTGACACACTTTCTACAATAGAATTAGGGCTTTAGAAGTAGGGGTTTTAGCACTTGCAGCACAGTGCTGCTGAGAATTGCCGTGTTATTTTTGAGGATCGTAGCGTTATGAGGATTGCCGCGCTACAGGAACGGCGGAACCGCCAAATTCTAGCCGACATTGTCCGTACCTACATTGAAACGGGGGAGCCGGTGTCTTCACGCGCGATTTCCAAGGGTTTCGAGGAGAGTTTGAGCACGGCTACGATTCGAAACGTGATGGCCGATCTTGAGGACAGCGGCTTCCTTTACCAGCCGCATACTTCGGCGGGGCGTGTTCCTACGGCGGCGGCGTACCGTTTTTTTGCGCAGGAAATCGCTTCGCAAGCCACGATCAGCTTGAATGACCGCGAATGGATTCAGCGTGAAATGGGCGGCGCGAAGACCGCCGCGGAGATTACGGAGCGCGCCGGTCACGTGCTGGCCGAAGTTTCGAACGGCCTGGGCATTGTCGTTTCGCCGCCGCTTAGTAAGACGGTCCTGGAACATGCACGCATGTGGTTGCTTCCCGACGGTCGCGTGGTGGTAGTGCTAATTTCGCCGGGTGGAAAGACGCGCGACAAGATTTTGCAGCCGGCCCGCGTCTTTACTCAGACCGAACTCGACGCTACCGCTGAATTTCTGAATCGGAATTATTCGGGCTGGACGCTCGAAGCGATTCGAACCGACCTGCTGCAGAAACTCGCGGCAGAGCGCGAGCGCTATGAGGGAATCGCGCAGAACGCGCTTTCCTTGTGTGATCCGGGCGTTCTCGACGATGAGTCTGCATCGCAGCTTCACGTGGAGGGAGCAGCGCAGATCGTCGGCACAGCGGATTTTGCCGACCAAACGCAGCTCCGGGAGCTTCTCGCAGCCATCGAGGAGAAGCATCGCCTCGTGACGCTCCTGAATGCGTGTATCGAAGCGCCGGAGCCCGTTCACGTGCTGATCGGGGTGAAAGAAATTTCGCACACGGGTGAAAATCTCGCGCTCATCAGCGCCCCGTACATGCGCAGAGACCTTGTGCAAGGTTCGCTGGGTGTCCTCGGCCCCACGCGTATGCCGTACGAGCGCGCCATGACCGCCGTAGCGTACGTGGCCCAGCTTTTCAGTGAGGCGCTCAGCAAAATCTAAAATCATTACAGATGGGAGTAGGAGAGAAGTGGGCAACAAAGACCCCAACGACAAACTCAACGTAAACCCAGAAGATGATCATGGAGATAAGAACGGCAACAGCGGCGCGGCCGATACAGCCAAGCCGGACGCCGAGTTAGCCAAGCTGACTGCCGATCTTGAGGAGTTGCGCCAGTCCATGCTGCGCAGCCAAGCGGATTTTGCGAATTATCGCAAACGCATCGAAAAGGAGCGCTTCGAAGATTCCAAGCGCGCCACTGCCCGGGTAATCGAGGGCCTGATCCCGATTATCGACGGTTTCGAGCACGCTCTCGCTGCGCATCGCGAAGCGGAGTACGAAAACTATCGCAAGGGCTTCGAACTCATCTACAAGCAGCTCATGGACAACATTACGAGGCTTGGCGCAGAACGCATCGATCCCGTGGGTAAGCCGTTCGATCCGCATCTCCATCAGGCGATGGACCGCACGGAAACCACCGAGCATGCCGACGGCCTGATCCTGCAAACGTTTCAGCCCGGCTATGTTTTTCATGGGCGCGTGCTGCGTCCCGCGATGGTTCGTGTAGCGGTCCATCCGAGTCCCGCATCGAAAGAAGCTGTGAATTAGGGAGAGAAAGTGGCTCTGTTGACGTCCGCGATCAAGCCCTCGCGAAAGCCGAAAAGCAGATTTCTCACCCCGCAAAAGCAGCGGGGATTCGGGATGACAGACTTCGGAAGTCGCGCGTTCAAGACAAGCCGTTAGCAAAGCTAGAGAAAGGATTTATGTCCAAAGGAAATCCACGCGATTATTACGAGGTTCTGGGAGTTTCGCGCACCGCGACTCTGGAAGAAGTCAAAGGCGCGTACCGCAAGGCCGCACTGAAATGGCATCCCGACCGCAATCCGGAAAATAAATCCGAAGCAGAAGCCAAGTTCCGCGAATGCACCGAAGCCTACAGCGTGCTGAGCGACTCGCAGAAGAGGCAAGTTTACGACACCTACGGCCATGCCGGACTCTCCGGCGCCGGCGCGGGCCAAGGGTTTGATCAGACCATCTTTCAAGACTTCCACGACATTTTCGGCGACTTTTTCGGCTTCGAAGATTTGTTTGGCGGAGGGGGGACTCGCCGCGGCCGCGGGCGCGCGCAGCGCGGCTCCGATTTGCGTTACGACATGACGCTCACCTTTGAGGAAGCCGCAGCGGGCGTGGCCACGAAGATCAAGCTGCCGCGCCAGGAATTCTGTGAAGCGTGCAACGGCACGGGCGCGAAGAAGGGAACTGGAGTCGTCACCTGCTCGGCGTGCGGCGGCCGCGGCCAACTAGCTTACCAACAAGGATTCTTCACCATCACACGCACGTGCCCGTCCTGCCAGGGCGCGGGCCAAATCGTAAAAGAGCGCTGCCCCGAGTGCCGCGGGCAAGGCCGCGTCGAGCGCGAGAAAACTATCGAGCTGCGCATCCCGCCCGGTGTGGATACCGGCACGCGCATGCGCATTGCGGGCGAAGGCGAACCCGGCCCCAACGGTGGTCCAAAGGGTGACCTGTACGTCGTGCTCGAAGTCAAAGAGCATCCCTTCTTTGAGCGGCGAGGCGCGGATTTGTACTGCACCATTCCCATCAGTATCGCGCAAGCCACACTTGGAACGGAGCTGCAGGTGCCCGGCTTGAGCGGCGAGGAAAAGCTCAAAATCCCCGAGGGCACGCAAAGCGATTCGGTGTTTCGCGTCAAAGGCAAAGGCTTGCCCGATCCGCACGGCGGCGGCCGCGGCGACCTCTACTACCACATTCGGGTGTTGACGCCAACCAAACTCACACGCGAGCAGCGCAAAATGATGGAGCAGCTTGGCGCGACGCTGAAGGTCGAGAACAAGCCCGCCGAGCGCGGCTCGTCCATCTTCGACAAGGTCAAAGACATCTTCGGGTAAACCACGTGACTGGTGAAGACCCGCGACGCTTCTGCATGTGGCATCGCCCATGGTTGTGTTGTAGTGAAGCCGGGATTCCTCGGCCGCCTGCCTGCAGCAGGCAGGCAAAAAAGCGTAGCCTCGGAATGACAAACTTTGCTTGATGTGGAAAAGAAGCCCGCCGAGCGCGGCTCGTCCATCTTCGACAAGGTTAAGGACATCTTCGGCTAGGGAATCGAAGTTCAAAAATCGAAACTGGAAAAAGAACCCGGCTTCCGGGTCAAAAGCACCGGGACGCACAAGACGCGAAAGACCGCCACCGCAAAAGGCGGGGAAGAAGAACCGAAGCGAGGAGAAATTCTTCGACTGCGCAGGCCGGCGCGTTCGCAGGAGCGAACGAGGGAGAGAAAGTTCCGCTCAGAATGACAAGTTGGCGGTGTGGCTTCAATGTCGGAGCTAAAGCTTCGAGCCCCCTGGAACAACAGGCCGCAATCCTAACGGTGACCGAGGCAAGGTTAACGACCAGCCAGAATTCCTCACGCCACAAAACCGCGGGATTCAGAATGACAGATTTGAGGTGATGCGGGAGGACCGGCTGACGGCACAAATCCCGCCCTCCGGCGGCAAAGCGCGACGCCCGCGACCTTTACGGGCTAAACAGCGGTGGCGGGTAGTGGGTCGGTTTGAATTTTCTGTTGGCGGGGCCGCCTAACGGTGCGCGGCGTGCTAATGTAGCGGGCCGCGGCGGCACCACCATTTCGGAGGTTTGAATGGACATCCAGGACGCTCAACGCGAAGTGCGGTCTGTCTACATCGGCGGCTTTTGGGGACAGCTCGTCTCGTCCATCATTTGGCTGGTGTCCGCGGCGCTAGGCACGTGGGTCAGTCCAAAAGCGTCTATCTTGACCATCCTCATCGCAGGATTTTTCATCTTTCCGCTCACGCAAATGATGCTGCGTTTGTCGGGCCGCCCCGCGCGCGTGAGCAAAGGGAATTCGTTCCATTTCCTGGGGATGCAGGTCGCGTTTGTCCTGCCGTTTTCGATGCTGCTTCTTGTGCCCGTGGGTCTCTACCACTTGAACTGGTTTTTTCCGGCTCTGATGGTCCTTCTGGGCGCGCACTATTTGCCGTTCGCCACTCTCTACGGGATGCGCATGTTCCTGTTCCTCGCTGGGATTCTGCTCGCCGCGGGCGTCGTGATCGCACGTTATTTTTCGGGAACGTTCAGTCTAGGAGCATGGGTCGCCGGACTGGCGCTATTCGTTTTCGCCTGGATTGGACGCTCCATCGCAACCGGCGAAGCTTCCGCGCCTTCCATTCATTAATTCGCTTGAGGGCGCGCTGCCCTCCGTTGCTCTCCCGTTCCTCCCCCTCTGCTCCCACCCCCTGGACACTAAACCCAAACCGCCGAATGATTGCTTTGCGTGCTTTGTGCTTCTACATTGTCTTAGAACATTGCCTTAGAATCTGACAATGCGCAGACGGTTTTTCGTTGACCAATTCGTGGGTGGACGCGCGGTCATGGAGGGCGAGGCGGCGCATCATCTCGGCCGCGTCCTGCGCGCCGAGCGCGGTCAGCTGTACGAACTGAGCGACGGGCA
>JAWOLO010000366.1:0-6047 GCA_033853375.1 Terriglobia bacterium | reverse complement strand
TTAGGGCCGCTTCCTGCTCGGCGTTGAGTTCGTGCACCGGAGGTGAGTAGCCCGTGTCGAAGGGATCCTCGGCAGGATCGAGGGGCTCCTCCCAGCTTTCGACCAGCCCGTCTCGCAACATGCGATCGATCAAAGAACGGGTGACATTCGCAAGCCGCAAAAGCTGCGGCAGCGGAAGCGGGCCACGCTCCGTTTCGAGCAGCATGCGAATTCTTTCTTCTTTTTCGGCGAGCGGTTTAGCGGATTCGTCGGGGACGCGTGCCGCCTTCCATGCGATTACGCGCTGTGTTTTTCGTTTTTTCGCCTGAATGCTCTCGCGAATTTCGATGAGACCAAGACGCTGCAGTTTTTGGAGGGAGGGAATCTCCAGCCCTAACTTCGCCTGCGATTTCAAGAGGATTGCGCCTTTCCCTTCTTTCAGCTTCGCGAGAAATGCGACTTCGGCGCCCAGCAAACCATGGGACAGTTCGCCGCCACTCAGGCTTTCCGTGGCTGCGCGCCCTGCTTCGGTCAAGACGATTTGCCGCTGCGATTTGAGTTCGGTGAGCGGAGGGAGCATAGCGCGAAAGACTTCACCGATGGGAGCAAGGTAATAATTCGCAATCCATTGACCGAGCTCGATGAGTTTCGAAGGCAGCGCGGGAACAAAATCGAGCGAACGCGAGATTTCGCGAACCTTCGCGCCTTTGGGAGCGGCCTCAGCGAATTCAACCACAACGCCAACGAGTGATTTTTTGCGAAAAGGGACGAGGACGCGGCTGCCGCACTGCAAGGTTCCGCGCATCGGCTCGGGCACCGCGTATGTGAACGTGGTTCGCAGAGGAACCGGGAGAGCTACGTTGCAAAAGGAGCAATTCATCGTGCGGAGTAGTGTATCAGCAGGGCGGAAAGCGGTAATTCCCCATGGTGTCGCCGGGATGGGCTCGATCAAACCAGGATCCCTCGCTGCGCCTGCCTGCGGCAGGCAGGCTCGGAATGACACCGGGCACCATTATGCGTTGAATTCTTCGTGCAATGACTTGAGGAAACGGGAGCGGACGTTCAGCGGCTGATGAGGAAAATGCCGCCAAAGATCGTGGCGATTCCTGCCCACTGCCACCGGGAGATGTGTTCCCGCAGGAAGATGGCTGCAAGCCCCACGGTGACCGCTCCGTAGAGCGAGCCCAGGACGCTGATGATCGCAACCTGCTCCATTTGCATGCCACGATTGCTCAGAACAAAGGCCAGGGTGTCAAACGTACCCATACCGAGAGCCATCCAGCGCACACCGCCGCGCGGAAGCCGCATGGGTTGGGCAGCAGAAAAAATCACAAACGACGTCAGAAGAGAACTGGTCAAGCGAATCATCCACACGGCTTGAATCGCGCCAACGCGAGGGATGACGCGAACTCCGAGTAGCCAAAATAAGACGCCGAATCCGACTGCGGCTGCGATCGCCAAGCCAATGCCGCGAGTATTGGTCTTTGCCGACTGCATGGAATTTTCGCCCGGCACATGCTCTCCGCCTGCGACGACGGCTACGCCACACAGAATAAGAACAATAGCGGCAAGGCGCGCGTGTGAAAGGTGATCTCCGCCAAGCCAGGAAAGAATCAGCGTCAGCGCGGGATAGCTTGCGGAAAGCGGGGAGACGACGGCCATCTTCCCGATTTCAAATGCGCGGTACAACGAAAGCGTGCCGAACGCATTCAGAAGGCCGGCGAGGAATCCCCAGATCCAGGGCTGCCAGCCTGAGCCGTCTGCCAGGTGACCCCAGCCACCAAGCCAGCGCATGGAAATCGTGAGTAGCAAAAAGCCGGTGAACTGCATGTAGAACATCGTGCGTAGTGTGCCGATGCGATGCGTGGAGAAACGCGCAACGAAGTCAGCGCCGCCCCAGGTGAGTGCAGTAACCAACCCAAGCAGGATTCCCATGACGGCCTAAGCAGGCCTGCCTTTTCTTGCTTGGAGGCCGAGGACTGCCATTACTTTCTGAAGATCTTTCCAGACTTCACCTTTGGCGTTGGGATTGCGCAGGAGATAAGCAGGATGATAGGTAGCTAACAATTTGCTGTTGCGATAGTCGAGCCACTGCCCGCGGTACTGCGAAATTCCGCGATTGGTTTTCAGGAGTGTTTTGGCTGCAACGGCGCCGAGGCAAACAATGACCTTGGGCGAGATGACTTCCAGCTGCCGCAGAAGGAAGGGAGAGCAAGTGGTGACTTCGTCGTCTTCCGGCGTGCGATTCTCCGGCGGACGGCATTTCACTACGTTACAGATGTAAACGTCTTTGCGCTGCAGGCCCATGGCTTCGATCATTTGCGTGAGAAGCTTTCCAGCGCGCCCGACAAACGGAAGCCCCTGGGCGTCTTCGTCAGCGCCCGGCCCTTCACCGACAAAAACGAGTTCAGCTTTGGGATTTCCATCTCCGAAAACAATCGTGTGGCGATGCTTGTAAAGCTTGCAGCGCGTGCACTCGCCCAAATCCTCGCGAATCATCAAGAGAGTATCGTTTGCGATTTTGTCTGTCGCGTCGAAGAGAGAAGGCGCGGGCGAAACCGGCAGGGGCAAAGGCGCTACTTTCGGAGATGCTGCGGGCGCAGGCTTTTGGAAATGAGGCTTCGGAAGGGTTTTGGGCAAAGTGGGTTCCTCGTGAGCAATTTGAGTTGAGCTGATTACACCGGCTGCGGACTCCGGCAAAGGTTCTTGTGAAAAAACCGTTTCCGCGTGACGGTCACGATAGAACAAGCGGATACCCAGGTCTTCGTAGAAAGCCAACCGTTCTGCGGCTTTTTTCTGGAGACTCTCTGAGATTTGACCGGGCATGGAGGGTCAGACGTTCGAATGCCGGGCGGCCGACGAGTGAAGCACGGCGCGCAAACGGACAACTTCGTCCAAGATGCGCTGAGCCACTTCGCTTTTTGGCATTTTGGGAAGAGCGAGGTCGCGGCCGTCGCGGGAGAAAAGAGTGACCACATTGGTATCGCGATCAAAGCCCGCGCCTTCGGCCGTGACATCGTTCGCCACAATCAAATCGGCGTTCTTGGAGGCGAGTTTCTTGCGCGCATTTTCTGCAACGTGATCTGTTTCGGCAGCAAAGCCGACGACGATCTTCTGACCCTTGTGCTTCGCCACTTCCGCGAGGATGTCGATAGTAGGTTCGAGGGAGATGGCCAGCAGCGCATTGCCTTTCTTGATTTTTTCGGCGCGACGCTCTACGGGCCGGTAATCTGCCACCGCTGCGGCGAGAACCACTATTGACGCCTCGTTAAACCGACTTGCCACGGCGCGATGCATTTCTTCGGCGGTGCGCACGTCAACGCGTTCGACGCCACCGGGAGTTCCCAAATTCACCGGGCCGCTTATTAGAACCACTTTGGCGCCGCGCTTCGCCGCAGCTTCGGCAACAGCGTAGCCCATCTTGCCCGAGGAGCGGTTGGTGATATAGCGGACGGGGTCGAGGTCTTCACAAGTCGGGCCTGCGGAAACGAGAACAGTCTCTCCCTCCAGGTCGCGTTGCGCTTTTGTGACTTCGTGTATGGCCTTAAGAACATCTTCCAGGCCAGCGAGGCGGCCGGGCCCGGTCATACCACAGGCCAGGTAGCCCTCATCGGGCTGAACGATTTTTACGCCGCGCGCCCGCAGCGTCTCGACATTTTCCTGCGTGGCTGGGTGATTCCACATATTCACGTTCATAGCAGGAGCGACCACGACAGGAGCTGTACAAGCCAGATACAAAGTGGTGAGAAAATCGTCGGCCACACCGCGCGCGAATTTCGCAATGATGTCGGCTGTGGCGGGCGCGACCAGAAGAAGATCCGTGCGCTGCGCCACTGCAATGTGCTCGATGGCGCTTTCGAGATTGGCTTCGCCGCCGGAAGAATCGGCAAAGAGGTCAGTAATCACCTTTTGACCGCTGAGCGCGGCAAAAGTAAGCGGAGTGATAAATTCCCGCGCGCTGCGGGTCATCACCACCTGCACGCTGTGGCCTTCTTGTTGCAAGCGGCGCACGAGCTCCGCGGCTTTGTACGCCGCCACCCCGCCCGTGACCCCCAATGTAATTCGCATTTCCGCCTTCTCGCCCGCCGCTACTTCTTGCGCTTGCTGCCGTCCTTGTCGTCGTCGACGGAAGTTACTTCAGGAACGTCAAATTCGAGCAAACCATGCTCCAATTCTTCGCAAGCGACTCGCGTGGCTTTTTGCGTCTTGGGGTTTTCAAGCAAAGGAGGCGCACCGGCCATCAGCTGCCGCGCGCGCCGGGCCGCAAGCACGACATACGCAAACTGGCTCTCCGGAGCTTTTGTCTGCATGGTCATCAATTCTTCCCTCCAAACGATGCCAGAAGTTTTTGCACCTGGTCCCGGCGGCGTGCGCTGCTGCAGCGCAAAGCCGTTACAATCGCCTGCGCCTCGCGTCCCGCGCGTTCCACGTCTTCATTTACCACGCAGAAATCATAATACTTGCTAAAAGCGGCGATTTCATCTCGCGCTTGGGCAAGGCGGCGGGCAATCTCTTCATCGGAATCCTGCCCGCGACTGCGCAACCGGCGCTCGAGTTCTTCGCGCGAGGGCGGCAGGATGAAAATCGCTACCGATTCCGGCAGCTTCTCCTTGACCTGGGCCGCTCCCTGAACATCGATCTCCAACACAAGGTCGAGCCCTTTTTTGCGCGATTCCTCCAGCCACTTCTTCGGTGTGCCGTAGGAATGTTTTCCGAAGACCCGCGCGTACTCAAGAAACTCGCCGCGCGCCGCCATGGCGTCGAATTCCGCCTCTGAAACAAAATCATAACATTTCCCGCTGGATTCGGTCGTGCGGCGCGCCCTGGTAGTACAGGAGGTCGAGGGCATGGTTCCCGGCAGCTCGAGAATCTTTTGCACCAGCGTGGACTTGCCCGAGCCGGAAGGCCCCGAGACAATCAACACCAGCGGCACGCTCCCCGTCTCCGTGCTCATTCGATGTTTTGTACCTGTTCGCGCAGTTTTTCGATCTCCGCCTTGATCTCCAGGGCCAATCCCGTAATCGCCAGAGCCTCGCTTTCCACGCCGGGCGTTTTGGAAAGCATAGTGTTGGCCTCGCGATGCATCTCTTGCAGAAGAAAATCCAGCTTCTTGCCAAGTTCGCCCGCGCCATCCAATAACTTGATGAACTGCTGCAAGTGGCTGCGAAGGCGCTCCAATTCTTCGCTGATGTCGCTGCGTTCGGCAAGCAGGGCTGCCTCTTGGGCCAGGCGCGCCTGATCGATAGCCGTTCCGCCAAGTAATTCTTTGAGGCGTGTCTCCAGCCGCCGCGCAAAGGCCGGACGCAGCGAAGCTGCCAGCCCGCTCACCTGTTCGACTTGTCCGGCGATACGCGCCAATCGCTCGCGCAACTCCGCGACAAGATGCTTGCCTTCCGCACGGCGCATGTCATCCAGTTTTGCGAGCGCTTCGCGCAGACAGGTCTCAAGCGCTTTTCCCAGCTTTTCCTGATCTTCCTCTTCTTCCGGGACGGCGCCGTTGAGACCGGCAATCACACCGGGTAAGCGAAGCAGGGACACCACATCCAGCTTTCCGGCAGCGGGAGTTCCCTTCATCAGCGACTCCGCCGCGCGCAGATACGCTTGCGCGAGATCCTTATTAACCTGAACAGGAGCGGCCGTTCCGGGCTCGGCATTCACATAGATTTCCAAATGACCTCGATGAATTCGCTCGCGAACAATCTGGCGCAACCGCAAGTCATAAAGCTCAAAACCTTCCGGTAAGCGCAGCTTCAAATCAAGAAACCGGTGGTTCACGCTTTTGACCGTGACGCGCACAGCCCAGCCGTATTTTTCCAACCGCGCCTGCGCGTAACCGGTCATCGACAGACATTCGGGATACTTCGAATTTGTAGTACGTTTTTCGCTCATGAGGGACTTTGTGGCGATTCCAGGTTCGCGGGTGCGGCTTGTGCAGGCGCGAGCATATCGTCGTCAGCGAATTGCAAGTCGTGCAGCCGTGCATAAATGCCGCCGCGGGCGATTAATTCAGCGTGCGTGCCGCTTTCTCGAATCTGGCCGTCTTCCAACACAAGGATTTTGTCCGCGCG
>JAWOLO010000365.1:0-3350 GCA_033853375.1 Terriglobia bacterium | reverse complement strand
TATGTTTGAGTTTTAAAAAGCTCGGTGGCTGGCGAGCCTCGGGAAAGAAGCAGAGCAAGTTCCGCGAAGGACGCCGACAGACTTTTTGTCGCTAGAAGCGCCAGCCCTTAAGTTTCTGGTCCGAGCTTGCGGACTAGCCACGGGATGATGACTTCGCGGAAGATGACGGGATCGGGCCAGACTTTGACTTGACGACCCAGGTGGCCCCCCTGAGGATTGATCCACGCTTCTTTGGGCACGTCCCCGTTACTGAGAAGCAAGTATGTGTCCGAGATGGGCACTTGCGTATCGAGCGCGCCAGAGATGATGAGCATCGGCGCGGTGGGCTTACCTAGCAGTCCCTGAGAAACCAAGGAAAGCTTGGGGAAAATGTTGGCGAGATCTTCGGGCGTTTTTGCGCCAACGAAAATGGACATCAGAGCGGGACCGAGACCGAAGAGATATTCTCGATTGCCCAGTGTTTTGTGGAGTACGAAATCCTCTTGGAACGTGGCATCTACCGGCGGCGATTGCGCGACGACGGCTTTCAGGCGCGCGTGCTCGACAATGGCCAGCTTCGTGGCCCAATAGGCGCCGAAGCTTTGGCCGTCCACGCCGATGCGGGCTTTGTCCACCTCCGGGCGCGTTTCGAGGTAGTCGATGACACGCGAGAATTCGCGCTCGGCGGTTTCGCTAGCTTTAATGGGCGACTGGCCGGTTCCCGGCGAATCGACGCCGATAAATCCGATGCCGTGCGGAATCACTGCGCCGAAATTTTCGGAGAGGTCTTCCTTGCGGCTGTCGAGGCCGCTGATAGCGATGACCACGGGCACGGGACCTTTCGCGTTTTTCGGCAGGCGCAAATAGCCGACAATTTCGGAGCCTTCAAAGGGAATGCGCACCACTTCGAGCGGCGGATCCATGAATTTGGCGTGGGCGAGAAAGGCTTCTAGAGCTTTGTCATACGCACGCTGCTTGCCCGGAGACGAGGGGACGGGCCAGCGGCCAAAGGAATAGATGCGCCATGCGCGGATATAGTCCGCGTTGGCTTTGGCGGGATCGCGCGCTTCGAGCGATTTCGCCTCAGACATGTAGCGATCACCGACGGCGATGAACGCAGCGGCCCATTCGTCGTAGTCGGAAGTTTTGATGGCGGCGAACGCTTGTTTCACGTCGGCGGGGTCGAGGCCGATGAGCGGGTACATGCCGTTTTCTGCGCGCTTGATGGCCTCGGCTTTGATTTCGTCGAGGGTGCGCTCCTGAGCGAACAGAGTGCCGGTGAAAAAGAAGCTGGCAAGGGTTGCAAGCAAAACAATCGTTCGCATTTTCAAGCTCCCAAACAAGCAGATTCCTCGGTCCTGCCTGCGCAGGCAGGCAAAAGGGGCCCTCGGAATGACATGTCGTGTGATTTTGCGCAGCACATTACGGCTTGCTCTTTAATTTAGCGAGAGCTGCGTGGTAATACGAAGCGTCGTAATATCTTTCCGGCGGAGGCGGATGGCCGCCCCAGGAGCCTTCGATTTCGGCACGCAGCTTCAAGACGTTTTGAAAGCCCTGGAGGTCGAAGGCGGTGTCTTTTGCGAATCCACCGGGCTTGGTCATGCTGCTTGCGTAGGTTTCGGCAGCCACTTCCGGGGCGAGATGCGCTTCCTTCGTCAGCAATGCAAGCACTTCGTTCTTGTTGGCCGGCGCCATGAGCCAGCGCTGCGCTTCGATGATGGCGGCGAGGAATGAAATTAGAGCCTCGTGACGTTCCCTGGCGCTCGCGCGCTCAGCAAAAAAACCTGCGGCCTGGTACGGGCCGATGGATTCTTGCACGGAGGCGAGGCTGACGAAGCCTTCGCGCTTGGCGATGATGGAGCTCGGCGGGCCGAGCATCGAGGCCGCATAGGATTTATTTTCGCGCATGGCGATCAAACGCTGCGGCGTGGCTCCAACGGGCTTGATTTCGTAATCTTTGTCGGCCTGGAGGCCGCTGAGGAGAAGAATTTTTTTGAGTTGTACCGCATACGCCGTGTTGGGCGCATCGACGATGAGCGTTTTTCCGCGGAGATCTTGGATGGATTTTATTTCCGGCTGGGCGATGAGTTCGTTTTGCGAGCCTTCGCCGCCCATGACGATGATGACGTCCTGATGAGCGAGGTCGACCATGGCGACCGCGTTGTCCACGGCGAGATAGGCGAGGTCGCCGTTGCCGGCGGCAAGCTTGTCGCGCAATTCCTGGGAATTTGCGGAGTTTTCGGTTTCCACTTCGAGGCCGAATTTCGAGAAAAGGCCGAGCTTTTCTGCGGCGACCAACTGGAGCGGGCGGCCGAGAAGCGTGAGAAGTTTTATTTTGGTTGGCATGGAGTCCTGCGCGATTACTCTGCTGCAAAGCAGAATCGAAGCGAGTGTCGCGACCAAGAATATGCGGCCGGCGAGTTTTCCCCCGGATTCAGGAACCAAAAGCAGATTTCTCCGTCTCGGGCCGCGGAAGACCGCATCCTGAGGGCCGGGATGACAATCGTATGATTCGTGGGAGTTCATTGGAATTCTCCAGATTAATGAACGAGGAAATTGTGTTGGTTGCGGCAGCTCCTTGGAACGGATGAAGAAGCAATTAGGGCGCGGCTTCGTTCAGTCTATCGAGCGACCATTCCGCGACGGGCATGGGATCGAGAATGGGTTTGCCGAGATTCGGACAGCTCAGCGCGTACAGGCCGGTGTCGGCGGCGCACCAAATCACGTTGCGATCCCATTCGACAAAAACGTTGTCGACGGTGCGGTCGTAGCTGCCGAATTTTTTCAGGTCGCCGCCCTGCGGCGGAATGAAGTAGGCGACTTCTTCGGGTTTCGTGAGATCGCCGATGTCGTAGCAGCGCAGTCCTGCGATGAAATAGGAATACGCAATAAATTCCTGGCGCGGCTTTCCCGGAGCTTTGAGATGTGGAGGATTGTGCGCCCCAAAGCGCCCGCGCTTGAAACAAAAATCGCGGTAAGGAGCTTCAGGCGGGGGAACGGGGCGGGGAAGCTGCGCGACGGGAACGGGATGCGCTTCGTCGCGGATGTCGATGACCCAATTCGGAAGATAAATCTGATTGCAATCGGAATTGGTAGTTTCGCCATTCGAAATGACGAAGCCGCGCTCAAGAATGCCGCAATAAATCGTGTGAAAAGCGATGCCCATGCCGGAATATTGCGGAGGCGGTTCGAAACGCCCGATTTCCTTTTGATGCGCGGGATCGGAAAGATCGAGGATGATGAAGCCATTGCAACCGAACGCGCCGTAGCCGCGATTACCGCCGTCTTCCAATCTTTTCGGAACGTAAACAGGGCCGTGGAGTCCCCCAAAAGGTGTTTGATCGGCGACGACTCTCGGGGGAACAAGTTTC
>JAWOLO010000364.1:0-3402 GCA_033853375.1 Terriglobia bacterium | reverse complement strand
GCTCTCGGCCGGCAAATCTCAGACGATTTGCAAGGAGTCCTCGAAGAAGCGCGTCTTGATCATCGTAGAAAACCAAGCAGTTCCCTTCGATCGGCGCGTTTGGAGAGAGGCCTGTTCGCTTCGAGAGAATGGATATGAAGTGATAGTACTCTGCCCCCGACGGAAGGGATCCACCAAAGGCTACGAAGTCACCGACGGAATCCGTATCTATCGGCATCCTTCCGTTGCAGAAGGAAGCACTGCGGCCGGATATTTGTGGGAGTACGCTTGGGCTTTGTTTTGGGAGTTTTGGTACACATTATGGATCTACTTGCGTCATGGATTTGACGTCATTCAGGGCTGCAATCCGCCTGACGACATTTTTCTGGTTGCGCTCCCGTTCAAACTTCTTGGAGTGAGATATATTTTCGATCAACACGACGCTAATCCGGAACTTTACGTTTCGAAATACGGAAAACAAGGAACACTCTACAGAATCCTGGTGGCACTCGAGAAACTCACCTATCGGATCAGCGACGTGGTCGTAGCAACTAACAAGAGCTACAAGGACTTGGCGGTGAGCAGAGGCGGAATGGCTTCAAAGAATGTATTCATTGTCCGCAACGGACCAAACATGGAAACATTCAAACCGGTTCCCGCCAATCCCGCGCGAAAAAACGGAAAGAAGTACTTGATCGGTTACGTTGGAAATATGAGCGTTCAAGATGGCTTGGACATCCTGCTGGACATCGCGCAGCACGTAAAAAAGTCTGGCAGGTGCGACGTCCTTTTCACCTGCGTCGGTGGGGGCACGGAACTCAATAAACTCAGGAAGATGGTAGAGGACAAGGACCTTCTCGACACCGTTCATTTCACGGGAAGAATTTCCGACGAGGAACTGTTGGAGATACTCTCGACAGCGGATGTGTGTGTGAATCCGGACCGACCGAGTGAGATGAACGATATCTCTACGATGATCAAGATTATGGAATATATGGCCCTGGGCAAGCCAATCGTGCAATTCGATTCAAAAGAGGGCAGATTTAGCGCCCAGGAAGCGTCTCTCTACGCCAGCAAAAACGATGGCGTTGCGGAATTCGCCGACAAAATTATCTGGTTGCTGGACAGGCCTGAGGAAAGAAAAAAAATGGGAGATGCTGGAAGAAAGAGAATTGAAAATGAGCTTGCATGGGAATATTCCGTTCCGAACCTGCTTGGGGCTTACCGCGAAGCACTGCTTGGTCACTGACTCAAGTACGCGCATGTGTGCGCGATCCCGTCAGCGAGCAAATTAACAAAATAATTCGAGAATTCTCTTAAGGGAGAAGAAGGAAGATGATTCGTCGGCCGAAGACTCTGTGGATTGCCCTGGGTCTTCTCACCATCTTGGTCAATGCCCTCATATTGTTCGTCCTGATTCCAAAAGTGAGCGCCCATATTAGTGGTCTGTATAGTCAAAATTATTACGCCGATGGCTATGATCAACTCGCGGCAAACCTAGCAGCGGGCAATGGCTACCGTTTTTACGCAGATACAGCTCAGACATTGATGCGTGAACCTGGGTATCCAGTGTTCCTGGCCGGAACATACAAGTTGTTCGGAGACAACTTCGAAATTGTCAAGCTGCTAAACATGATCTTGGCGTTGGGAGTGGCATATTTAATGACGCTTATCGCGCGTGGGATCTCAACCAACCCGCTCCTGATCTTTGGTTCGCCTTTGTTGTTCCTTTTTCATCCAGAAACATTGATAGCCGAAAGTCGCGGAGGTGTTGAAGTCCTTTTTAGTTTCATGCTTGTCCTTTATATTTTAACGGTATATAGAATGCTTCGTACCGACCGATGGCTTGCGTACGTGCTAAGTGGAGCCGTGCTCGGGGCAACCCTTTTAGTGCGCAGCACACCTATCCTTTTCCCGGTAGTTCTGTTTGGCTATTTCCTATTCGTCAGACGTCAGAGCAAGAGTTCGCTCGTTCTCGTAAGGAATTTCACGCTGAAGATTGTAACGATGTGTTTAGTCATGTCTCCTTGGATTATTCGAAACTATTTGCTCACAGAAAAGTTCGTTCCTACGGCGAGCGTACTAGGGGTGGCAGCGCAGACGGGGTTTTATCTTTCTACTCATCAGGAGATCGGAAACGTGCGCGTTGATTGGGAAGCAGCGATGGAGAGAAACAGGCTTGCACAAGAGCTCGGATACCCGTTCAAGGTCGGGTACTATCAATATTTTTATTCTCCAGCGGATGAACTTGCCTTTTCGCAGTATTTGTCTCGGAGGGTGATGGATGAATACAAGGCATCCCCATTTCTGTTTGTAAAAACGGTGGGCCTGAACCTGTTTAAGTTCTGGTGTGGCGCAAAGACCGGCCAGTCGGTTGCGTTGGACGCCATTATCCAATTCCCTCTCCTAGCCTTAGCCATTGCTGCGGTCGTGCTCTGCATAAAGGATGGCCGGGCCAGGGCTATTGCTCCATTAGCTCTCTTGTGCGCATACATGGTTGGCGTTTCGATACCGATCCTGGCCCAAGCCAGATATGCGGCACCACTGATCCCATTCATGTCGATTCTTGTTGTGATCACTCTTTTGGTTTTGAAGCAGAGGTTTGGCAGACACGATTACGCTCTGAATGAAATCGTTCCAGGAGTGAGCAGAGAAACTGCGAGCGGATCGGCCTAATTGAAAACGCGACTATTGCATCAGACGATTTTGTTGAACGCGAGTCGAATTCGTCGGCTGTGTCGAAACTTGCTGCCAAGGTCCGAGAATATCAAAGGTTAGCTTGATTAGTAGATATTCGCGCCGCAGAATCAGGCTGTCTGTATCTATGAGTAGCTTCCTATAACCCGTGCCTCCTCAAATAGCAACCGTCCTCTTTGCCGCCGGCATCGCCAGCCTCTTTTGGCTCGATCGGGATAAGTCTGCACGCACATCGAAAGCCCTCTGGCTGGCTCTAATCTGGCTCGCGATCGCCGGGTCCCGGTCAGTCTCTGCCTGGCTAGGGATGGGGGTGGCAATCAGGGAAGGCCCAGGCAAAATGCCCGAGACCAGCTTGCTCGACCAAATAGTTGCTGCGACCTTGATGTTATTGGGAGCACTGGTGCTCATTCGGCGCCAGAGAGACGTGAAGAATCTGCTCAGAACCAGTTGGCCGATCGTACTTTTTTTTTCTTTCGCCCTGGTTAGCCTTCTTTGGTCCGATTTTCCGGCGTGGGGCTTCAAGCGATGGGTCAGAGCTCTGGGTGACGTCATTATGGTCCTGATTGTTGCTACCGAGGCGCAGCCGGCTGCGGCCTTCAGGCGCCTGTTTTCGCGAGTAGGTTTTGTCCTGTTGCCTGCTTCCGTCCTTTTGATCAAGTACTACCCGGACCTGGGCCAGGATTTTGACGCGTTCGGATTGCGAGAGTACACGGGAGTTTCAACCAG
>JAWOLO010000363.1:0-2974 GCA_033853375.1 Terriglobia bacterium | reverse complement strand
TCGCCGACTTTTTTCACGAAATTTTCTTGCCCAAAAATAAAAAACCCACTCGGCTGGCGAGTGGGCTGAAAACTTTTTAGGCTGAATTCGCTTACAAAGCCGCCCCCCGCCATCCGGATGGATGCCACGTAAATCGATACCAGCAATACCAGTTGGCGAGTTGCGCGTTCATGGAGTCCACAGTGTAATTGGCCGCTTTCGGGGTTTCAACTATTTTTTCAAAATTTCCCGGAGTCAGTTCCCTTTTCTATTTTCTCGAAAAGAGCTCTCGTAGCTTCGGTGCTCGCGAACCTTGTAAGGGTGGGCTTCCTTTTCTATTTTCCGTCCTTAGAAAAAGAGCAGCGCGATTTTGTAGCGTCCAAAACCTGTGCCGCCTGGCATGCGGCACGCCCCCACAGCCACGTTTTGGTAAGGCTCATGGCGAATCTGCTTCTCCAACTCCGGCGGTATTTCGCTGAGGCTTCCCGTCTCAAATCGAATCAACGCACCGGAGCGCGCACCCGGCATTCCCGCAAGCCCATCGCAAGCCCTTCGCGCGTCATCGTGTGTTCCTGTGACGCGGAATCCCTTCGCGCTCAACAACGATGCCACTTGCTTCTCCTGCTGCTCCAGACTCTCGTTTACAAATGCTTCCGAGAAATCCTCGACCGCAAAAAGTCCACTCGTTCCTCGCACCACCGCGATGCCCACCGCAGTGATGCGCGGATTGAGAATGTTGGCGCGATGGCCGGGAGAATGCATCCAGGCTGAATGAATCGTTGCCGAATCTTTCCCGACGGCGATGTTCTCGGCAATGTAGGTGAAGCGTGCGCCCGCGTCGGTCAGCCGCTCCTCGAGTCCAGGCTCGCCGGGAAGTTGGTGTTCCAGAACATTCAGATCAAGCATGAGCAGCGCGTGCTGCCGCGCCGCCTTGAAGAGCGCGTCGTCCCACTTCAATTCCGGCAAGTCTTTCGCGGCGCGCTCGTGGTTGAGCAACTCGAAGAGTTCTCGCTCGGAATCGTTGCGTGGCGGAGTTTGCGCCTGTGAACTGCATTGAGCAGGAAGGAGAAACAAAAGGGCTGATGTGAAGCACGCGACAAATTTTTTCAGGCACGCGAATGCCTCCGCGGCAACCAGGGCGGGCGAGGATTTCTTCATGTCGTTGAAAATTTACCCGCGAACGCGAACCGCGCTGAAGCTCAGCACGACGTGGCCGCCGGCGGTCGGCCGGCCAAAGCTAAGCATCGGGCTGAAGCGCGAGAAGAGCAGCATCTGATCCAACTGCCGCCGAAGTTCCAAGCTCGTCGGCCCGGAAAGAATCTGATAATCCGTCATGTGGCCGTCTGCGTCGACGGTCACGTCCACCAAAAGCCCGTGGGGCAAAGAAAGCTCCATGTCGTGCTTTTCGGGCGCCCAGGATTCGGGATAATCCGAAAGCGAAACCAGTTCCGCCGGACGCATCAGATTGATGGGCACATCGTTTTCCACCGCACTCACGGTGATGCCCGGGACAATCATCTGAAACACCAGCGCAAAGATCACGATTGCCGAAAAAAGCCCGCCCGTGGCCGGAAGCGTTAGCGGACGAAACGCGTTTTCGAGAACGATTCCCGCATGATCCCGGAAATTGCGCCAACGCGTCGCCCAATCCTGCGATTGCTGGGCCTGCGCCGCGGCCACCTTGATGCGCACCGCCAAATCCGCCGGCGGAACACTTTTCGGCACACGCGACAGCAGCACCGCCAGCTTGCGGAACCTTTGCAACTCTTCGCGACAGCCGCTGCAAGCCTCCAAATGTTCGCTAATCGCGGCGCGTTCTTTCACGCGCCCTTCGCCAACCAAAGCATCATCCAGATAACCTGCCAGATTCTTCCGTACCGTGGTGCACTTCATGAGAGCCCCTCTCCCGCGGAAATCGCGCGCGGGGACTTGCCTTGTGAAGCAACCGAGACGTGCCGTTCAGCCGAAGAGGCATCGCCGTAAGGCGGCGGCTGCGGCACCACCACTGTTTGCTGAACAACTCTGTCTTGAACAACGTTTCCCTGGCCAAATGCCTGAACATGAGCTGGAGCGTGGGTTGTAGGGACGGCCTTCCGAGGCTGTCCGTTTTTGACTGTAACTGCAGACTCCTGCAACATAGGTTCGAGAATTTCCTTCAGCGCGCGGCGCCCTCGCAGAATTCGCGATTTCACCGTGCCGACGGTGCACTCCAAAACTTCCGCGACTTCTTCGTAACTCAAGCCTTCGAGGTCGCGCAAAATCACCGCGCTGCGAAACGCGTCCGGGACCCGCTGCAACGCGCCCTGCACCGCGTCTTGAATCTCATGCGCGGCGAGCTGCTCGAAGGGCGTTCCGCCCAGATCCGCAATCTCGAAGCGCGCCTGCCCTTCTTCCGGCTCCGCATCCAGCGAAATATTTTTCTGCAAATGGCGCTTGAACCAGCGCTTCTGATTCAGCGCCTCGCGAATGGCGATGCGATAGAGCCAGGTCTTCAAGGAACTGCCTTGGCGGAACTTGCGGATGCCACGAAAGGCTTTCAAGAAAACTTCTTGCGTGCCGTCGGCGGCGTCCGAGGTATCTCCGAGCATGCCGAGGATGAGGTTATACACCGGCGCGTGATAGTGCGTGACGAGCCAGTCGAATGCCGTCTCCGAGCCCGCCTGGAGCTCATGGACGAGTTCGGCTTCACCGCCGCCCCAACTTAGGGCACCAGCCCAATCGGACACTGCCGGCCTTTCCGACCCGAGTTCGTGTTTGAAAGAACCGGTCTAAAGACCGGCCACTACAAAGCCTACGCTCGGGTCTTCCTACATCCCTACTTAGGATCGACCGCCTGCCGGGTCCCGCGAGAGCCTTTGCCGGACCCGCTGTCCGCTCCCTTCGTTAGACACCGAAGGAAGCGGCTTTGTTTCCTGTCGTTTGGCCCCGGTAAGGGGCGCCAAACAAACGGTCATATCCATTGTGGCACTCCCCGTTGGCCAGTGCAATGGGACCA
>JAWOLO010000362.1:0-4446 GCA_033853375.1 Terriglobia bacterium | reverse complement strand
CTCTCGAAGCGAACAGGCCTCTCTCCAAACGCGCCGATCGAAGGGAACTGCTTGGTTTTCTACGATGATCAAGACGCGCTTCTTCGAGGACTCCTTGCAAATCGTCTGAGATTTGCCGGCCGAGAGCCCAAGCATGGCAGGTCCGCCGACTCGAAGACTTGTTTCCTTCAAATTTTCTTCTCGCGGAGACTCAGAATTCTTACCAGCAGATGCCGCTGTAATCGCCATTATTGCTCCTGTGATTCGAAATGCGCACAAAATCCACCAGACACTGACCTGCGTGCAGCCTTTGAGGAACGCCCTCAAACTCAGCGGATTTATTGCCGATCACAATCGTTTCGGCGTGATGAAGAACTGCGTCGATATTGTCAACCATCAGTTTGGAGATATGTGGGATGCGATTCAGAATAAAATCCCGATTCGCGCCGACCAACTTGGCTATCTGTACGTTTTTGTCATAAATGCGCACATCGTAGCCTTTCCCCGTTAGCCGTTCGATCACTTCGATCATAGGGCTCTCCCGCAAATCGTCCGTCCCAGCCTTAAAACTGAAACCCAAAATACCGATGCGTTTGCGGCCCTTTTCCATGATCAACTGAAGGCCCCTAGCGATCTGCATCTCGTTGCTCGGTAGAATCGAGCTGAGTATTGGCAATTCCAGGTCATGCAACTTTGCGGAATAGGCCAATGCCCTAAGGTCCTTCGGTAGACACGAGCCTCCAAATGCAAAACCCGGTGTGAGATAGGCCGAAGAGATATTCAGCTTTTTGTCCGCACAAAAAATCTCCATAACTCTGTGCGCGTCTATGGAAAAAGACTTACAAAGATTCCCAATCTCGTTTGCAAAGCCGATTTTGAGAGCGTGCCAACTGTTATCAATGTATTTGATCATTTCGGCGGTTTCGATATTAGTTCTGATCAGGGGAGCATCGAGCCTTGAATACAGCGCAGTCAGAATATCCCCGCTCGCCGGGTCCAGTTCGCCGATTACAGTTTTGGAAGGAGAATTGAAATCCTTTACTGCGGTGCCTTCGCGCAGAAACTCGGGATTGTTGCAAAGTCCAAAGTCAGTGCCAGCCTTCTTCCCCGACATTTCTTCCAATACAGGGATGACCACTTGACGCATCGTCCCCGGCAGAATCGTACTACGAATCACCACAGTGTGCCGCGTCGATTTGCACTTAAGCGCCTGGCCAATCTGTTCACAGACATTTCTGACATGTGTCAAGTCTAAATTGCCATTGATCTGGCTCGGGGTACCTACACAGACAAAGGAGAGCTCGGTATCTCGAATAGCCTGAATAGTGTTGTCGGTTGCGAGAAGTTTGCCGGCCTTAACTGCTTCAGCGATGATTTCGTCGATGTCCTTTTCAATAATGGGAGGCCGGCCGGCATTGATCAAATCCACTTTTGTCCTTACCGGGTCCACGCCGATAATTTCATGACCTTCTCTGGCGAGGCAGCCTGCAGACACCGTCCCTACATAACCCAAACCGAAAATGCTGACTCTCAAGATTTGCTCCTTCTCTCAGTGACTTCTTTACACGTCAATGGATAGCTAGCTTCCCGAACTGGATGGTTAGTGTGCTCGCGAATTCCATCATCTGACGTTCTCAAACACAAAGCGCCAGCCGCAAACGCACGCACTTGAATTACGCCTTTGTTAGGCACTCGGACTTGGAACTCTCGGCGTTGCGATACGTGAGGAAACAGAGACTTCTAAACAACTGCGATTGGGCCCACCGATGCATGGGCGTGCTATCCCAGCCTAGAAGAAGACGTCGGCTGCGAAACGAGCCGTCCGGTTTTTGCCACACGGTCAGCAGCTCTTTCAAAACGGTGCTTAAGAGATTGTCCAGTTTTGGGTAGCGCCCTTGGAGAAGTACAGCCAGATTAACGCACTCGGCATAGTCGTACAACTCGCGCCGGTATACCGTTAACCGCGGTCGCCTCGAGAATGGCTTCGGTGAACCGTTTTCATCGAATAGGTTTTGCACATAGTACCCAATTCCTCGATCGATCGCTTCGGTACATCCGGCATGGCCAGTCATTGCCTCGATCTTTGTTAGCGCTTTCAGAACAAAACAGGTATGGAAGTGATCGATGAAACTTCGCTCTCCATCCTTCGCGTAATACCAAGAGCCGTCCTTATTTTGCGACTCAAGGACAAAATTCAAATTTCTTTCGGCTACTTTCCAGTATTTCTCTTCCGAAAAATCGTTTGCAGCACTCGTTAGCAGGAAGGCCCGGTATGCGTTCGCATTTACTACTGCCACTGACTGTTCAGGATCAGGGGTATATGAACAAGTGGAAGCATTGGCAGAAGTCTCAAAGTCTTTGTAGTCCAAAAGAGCGTGCTCGGCTATCGACTTCATTATTTCGCGCCATTCCCCCGCCTTATCCATCTCCCAAACCTGCCTAAAGGCTTCGTATACATACGGTACAGTTGTTATAAGAGGAGTTCCCGCTTTAATCGTGCCCCGCAGCGTCACCCAATTGAATGGATATCCCCAACAATAATTGCTATAGCCGGCACATCGAGTACTCTTGAGAACTTTCAGAAAGTGAAGCGCTTTCTCGTAGTAAGACTCCTTTTTTGTGATCCTCGCCAGAAAAGCAAATCCCATCGCATAGTGGGCATCGGCAATTGGGAATCGCTGCCGCTTCCAAAATATGCTTCTAGCCGACGGTACAAACGCTTCGGAAAATACCATGGGAGCTACAGCCAATACCCCCAACAGCGGCCTTTTGTAGTAAAGCGCTTTGGCCTTTTGCCCTACACCGCTCGCGTAGAAGCTTTGAAAGTCATAGGAAGTCTCCCCGTGCCCTTCCAACCATTGGGCAAATTTCAAGACAGCTGCTTGAGTTTTTTCGATGGGCAAAGAGCCAGTCACGCTCGCAGCGGAAAAATCAGTCGGGCATGTCATCTGCGAATTCAATCGGTCCTCGCAAATCCGATACCGCGCAAACGGTAATCGAAACACCTAAACATATTGGGTGCACACATCAAGAGCGTTTTTCCACTGCAGTTCAATTTGCATCCAAGAAGAGTCGATGTGTCAGTTCAAGCGTAAGAAGTCTATGGATCTCAGTGGTGTAATTGCGATTGCCCTTAAGATGTCCATTCACGATAGTTCGGACAGATTCGGCATGGACGTATGGGCGCGCCAGCGACCGGTGGTCAAGGAGCATTTCACGGACATAATTCGCCAGATAGTCGCGGTACCAGACCCGAAAATGAAATACTTTGTGGCGGCCCAACCAGATCCGTTCTAAATGAAGTGGAGCGAACATATGGTCCACCTGGGCAACCCACTGTGGCATACCATAGTCGTAGGCATATTCCGCTTTGAAAAAGAAGTCATGAAACCCCCGAGTGAAAAGGCTGTTGACTCCGGGAATGCCACGGTCGGTGCGCAGTCTGGCAAGATCAGGATTACCATCTCGTATCAACCGCACCCTAGCCTCTTGGTTGATCTCCACCGATCCAGGCGCCTTATAGAGTGTTTGGACTAAATCATTGTCGAGGTAAGGTGAGCGCACGGCCACCTGGGTCTGCTCCAAACCAAGCACGCCAAAGTGGTGCCAAGGGGATTGGCGGAATGCGACAAAAGTCATTGGATGAACTTGTAGACTGGCATCGTAGGTCTTCTTGGCAGCGTGAATCTGCGGTTCGATCTCCCGTTGGAACAGTCCCGCAGCAGGTTCTTCTGCCTTGAACATGACCGCGTGCAAAAGCATTTCGCTGCCGTACGTTCCTACCACACGTACTGGCGCAATCTCTCGTACCTTCTCGTTTACGTAGAGGTCCGGGGAACGGCTGAGATCCACGCAGGCGTCAGTAAGATAGACGGATCGTTCCGCGTAATGAGGGAAGCGCGCCAGGAAATCCTTGCCCGTGGTAATAACCTGGTGTTGCTGGCCGCAAATCGTTGCTACTTGGCGCGCTAGTTGAACGTCCTGGTTGTCTCGGTACATGCTGCCGAACGTGTAACACGGCAGGGAATTAGGCGGAGCTTTCCGCCAAGCCATGATGATGCGTGTATCCAGTCCACCGGTGAGAGAAACGCCCATACGCTCTTTCCCGTTGAAATAGCGAGGCAGGTTCCTCACGAAAACGTCGCGTAGATTAGCGTAGTAACTTTCCGGCTTGAGCGGTTCTTCTTCTTCCCACTCCTGGGGCCGAAAGTAGGCGCTCTTCTTCTCGAGTTTTCCTCCTCGGAACACCCAGGCCGACCCAGGTGGCAGAACATGGATGCCGGAAAACAGAGTCCGGTTCTCGAGGACGCATCCACAAACGATGAATTCTCCCAAGCCGCGGGAATCCAGACTACGAAGCTCAGGGCGAACTTTCAGGATTGCCTTTGCTTCCGCTGCAAAATAAAAGGTATCCACCGCCTCGTGGAAGTACAGCCGCTGCAAACCATAGCGATCATTGAAAAGCGT
>JAWOLO010000361.1:0-8237 GCA_033853375.1 Terriglobia bacterium | reverse complement strand
ATCGCGGTTCGTCCAAGTCACGGTGGAACCCACGGAAACGGTGAGCGCCGCCGGGCCGAAGCTGAAATTGTCGATTTTGACTTCGACGCTTTCCGGTTTTTGCTGCGCAGCGACAATCGAGTTCTTTGTTCCCCATACGGCAATTCCTAGGACAGCGACTGCGATGAAAGCGGCTACGGACACACTTCTCCTCATGACTTGTTGTCTCCTTTGTTTTATTTCGGAAGCTTCAGTGTTTCGAGCGCCCCGGAAACCGGGACAAAATCATTCCAGAGTCGAATCCACAACGCCCAGCGCCTGTTTGCCGCGCACGAAGTTGATGTCCGTGATTCCGAGGACGCTTTTCAACTGTTCGGCGGGAACTTTCATGGGCCCTGGTGAATCCGCCTTGCCTGGCGCTGGCTGCGGAAACGCGGTCGAGGCGGCGGTATGGAACGTGACGTTTCCTTCGACCTTCTGCATGGTCTGGTGGATGTGACCGTTTAACACGGTGACTGAGCCAAACTTTTTCAGGTAGGACAAGGCTTGCGCGCTGTCTTCCGTGCCCCAACCCCATTCGGGATAGACCGACCACAGAGGAATGTGGGCGAAGAGCACAATGGGAGTGCTGTGCTTCAAATGCTTCACGTCGTCTTCAAGCCATTCGAGTTGCTCGTGGCCCAGCGATCCCAATCCTCCAGCCTTCAAGTTCATGACATTCATCAGACCGATGAAATGCACACCCTTTTTGTCAAAGCTGTACCAGCCGGAACCTTTGCTGCCTTTGGCGAAGCGGTCCAGGAATTCTTTTCCGTCATCATTCAGGACATCATGCTCCCCAGGAACGTAGAAAACGTCTTGCGGCTTGGCAGATTTCAGAATTTGCTGAACAGTGTCGAATTCTTCCGGTTTCGAGAGGTGGCTGATGTCGCCAGTATGCAGAAGGAACTCAGGCGCGACCGACAATCCATTAATTTTGTCCACCGCTGCTTTCAAAGTCCCGGCGACGTCCGGATTGGCGGCCTTGTTGAAACCCATGTGGCTGTCGCTGATTTGCGCGAAGCTCAATTCGCCGGCCATTTCCTTGGGATCCAGATCCGGCAGGCGACTGAAGCTGTAAGAACTCAGCACACCTCCTCGGATCACACAGAATGCCCCAGTACCGGCCCAAGCCATACACTTCAGGAAGCCACGCCGATCGACGCCGTCGTGGTTGTAGTCATGCAGCAGTTCGTCTTTTCTATTACCCGCCATCTTTCACCCCCTTTAGAGACACCAATCCCGCGTTCAGAGACACCCGTACCGCGTTCAAAAACACCCGTAGCAGAGCTGTTCTTTCGTCGCCGATCCCCAACTATCTTGGAGGGCGGCGCGGGTGAGAGAGTCCAGGGAGCCCGCGCCGCGTATGGGACGTGTTTCGTTTGTGCAGACCGCCAGGGGCGGCAAGTTATTCCCGGCAGGGTACGGCCTTGGTGGCCACTTTGGCCGCTCACCAACCAGTTGCCAGTTTCGTCACTCTAAAGGGACAATGGGGAATAAAATCGGTTCACAGGCGGTTTGTGCCCATGAGTGGGATTAATCAGGGGAGTGGGTCGGACGTGTTGGACGTGCACGAGCGGGCGCGCTTCGAGCAGCTCGTTTTGCCCCACCTCGACGCCGCCTTTAACCTTGCGCGCTGGCTGTTGAGGAGCCGCGAGGATTCAGAAGATGTTACGCAGGAAGCCATGCTCCGCGCCTACCGCTTTTTCCGCGGATTCCACGGAGGAGATGCGCGCGCTTGGCTTTTGCAAATTGTGCGAAATACTTGTTATACATGGTTAGAGAAAAATAGACCTGTGGAACTGATGACCGAATTCGACGAGGAATTGCATCCGCAGCCCAGCGTGTCGCCGGAGACCCTTGCCATAGCCGGCGACAACCGCGAGCGCCTGAGCCGTGCGCTTGAAACGCTGTCGCCGCGCTTCCGCGAAGTGCTGGTGCTTCGCGAACTCGAAGGCTGCTCTTACAAGGAAATTGCGACGATCACAGCGATTCCTATCGGTACGGTAATGTCCGCGCTGGCTCGCGCGCGCCAGCGGCTCCAGCGCGCACTTACGCAACCTCCAGTGCAGGAGGCCAATCGTGAGTTGTGATTACACACGCACGGCCCTGCACGGTTATCTCGATGGCGAGCTGGACGCGTCGCGCTCCTCGGAATTTGAGCGCCATCTCGAAGGCTGCCGCGATTGTGCCAAAGCCCTGGAAGTGGAGGAATCGCTGCGCTCTGCTCTTCAGCGCAGCAGTCTTTGTGAAAGCGCTCCGATCTCGCTTCGCAAGAAGATCCGGGCGGAATTGGACGCGGCAACTTCGGTTCCCGCCAAGCAGCGCATCCCCATGTGGCGGTGGGTCGCCGTGGCAGCTTCGATTCTTGTCGTGGCCACCATCTCCTGGTATGTCTGGCCGCGCTCTGGGTCTGTGACCGGAGGCGTTGCCCCGCCGCCTTTCAGTGCAGCAGAACTCATCGACGCGCACATCCGCTCGCTTCAACCCGGCCATCTTACTGACGTTGCTTCTACGGATCAGCACACCGTGAAGCCGTGGTTTGATGGCAAGCTCGACTTTGCGCCTCCCGTGAAAGATTTTGCCGATGACGGTTTCCCTCTGGTTGGCGGGCGCTTGGACGTTTTGGGCGGGCGGAACGTTGCGGTGTTGGTCTACGCGCGGCGCAAGCACTTCATCAATGTTTTTGTGTTGCCCACGAAAGAGCCGGACACGCCGATTCATCCGCCCGGCTTGCGGCAGGGCTATCAGTGGCTGCACTGGCGCCATCAAGGAATGGAGTACTGTGCGGTCTCGGACGTTTCGGTGGCAGACTTGCACGAACTCGCGCAACTCATCTATCAGTAGAAATTCCTTCCTCGCAAGCTTAGGGCACGCTCGTTCAACGAACACTAAGTTTGTCATCCCGCCTATAATGCTCTCCCGAGGTGCGCTATGAGCAAATCCCGCCGGGAGTTTCTGAGATCCTCCATCAACGCCGCTTGTGCAGCGAGCCTGGGAGCGCCTTTTTCCAGTTTCTCTGTCACCGCGCGCGGTGACTCGTTGCGCGCAGCGCCTGCGGCAACCTCCACGGATTCCACGCCACTCCCCATCAAGAAAGGCGTGCTCCTCGACATGCTTCCGGAAAAACTCAGTTACGCCGACCGCTTCAAAATGGCGCGCGACGTCGGCTTCGACGTTGTGCAGGCGCCCACCACTCCCGACGAACACACTGCGGAAGAAATCAAGAAAGCGGCTGACGCTGCTTCGATTCGAATCGATTCCGTCATGAACATGGACCATTGGAAATACCCGCTTTCTTCCAGCGACCCTGCCGTCGTGGGAAAAAGCCTCGCGGGCATGCGCACTTCTCTCCACAACGCCAAACTTTGGGGAGCCGATGCAGTGCTTCTCGTTCCCGCTGTCGTGAATCCGCAGACTTCCTACCGCGATGCCTGGACACGCTCGCAAGCGCAAATCCACAAACTGATTCCGCTCGCGGAAGAGTTGAAAGTCATCATCGCCATCGAGGAGGTGTGGAACAAATTCCTGCTCAGCCCTGTCGAAATGGCCAAGTACATCGATGAGTTTCAGAGTCCTTGGATCAAATCCTGGTTTGACGTCGGCAACGTGGTGTTTTACGGCTATCCGCAGGACTGGATTCGCTCACTCGGCAAGCGCATCGTCAAAGTCCATTTGAAGGATTTCAAGCGCAAGGAGAACGGCCACGCCTGGGTGAATCTCGGTGACGGCGACGTGGACTGGCCCGCAGTGCGCCAAGCTTTCGCCGAAATCGGTTTCGCCGGCAGCGCCACCGTCGAACTCGACCCCGGCGACGAAGCCTATCTTCGCGACGTCAGCCGCCGCGTCGATCGCCTTCTCCTCGCTCGTTCCGCAATGTAGAGCGCGTTTTGCCGCATCCCTTTGCTTCGGCCTTGAGCCGCGCATTCTGCTGCTCCGTAATTTGGCAACTATCAAGGAGAAATAATCGGAAGCCGGCATTGCTTCCAGGCAGGGAAGGCGTAATATTGCGGCAATGCCAATCGTTGAAAAACACCAACCTGGTGATTTTTGCTGGATTGAGCTGGCCACCACAGATCAACCCGCCGCGAAAAAATTCTACTCGGAGCTCTTCGGTTGGAGCATCCAAGAATTTCCCAACGCGCCGAACAACTTTCACACCTTCGAGTTGAACGGCCGCAAAGTAGGCGCCGGGTATACCCTGCCGGCCGAGCAGCGGTCGCAAGGTATTCCCGCGCACTGGAACGTATACGTTGCGGTGGAAAACGCGGACGCAGCGGCCGGTCGCGCGGCTGAGCTAGGAGCAAAAGTACTTGCCGCGCCATTTGATGTGTTCGATGTTGGGCGAGCGGCAGTCGTGCAGGACCCCACAGGCGCGGTTTTCTCCGTGTGGCAAGCAAAGCGCCCGAGCGGTTTCGGGATCAAAGGTGTTCCCGGAACGTTTTGCGCGGCGGACCTAAGCACGCCCGATCAAGACGCAGCGAGCCGTTTCTACGAGCAGCTTTTTGGATGGCGCGTCGGCAAGGAAGACGAAACTCCCGGCCATAACTACTACCACCTCTTCCACCACGATGAGTACATCGGGGGGATCCTTCCGCCCGCGTTTCGCGATCCTGGAGCGCCGCCTTACTGGCAAATCTATTTGCAGGTATCCGATTGCGACGTGACGGCCACAAAGGCCAAAGGTCTTGGCGCAAACCTCTATATGCCGCCCATGAAGGTTGAGGATGTCGGGCGCATGGCCGTGATGGCCGATCCGCAAGGCGCCGCATTCGCCATCTTCGAAGCCGCGAATCGCTGATTCCCGGACATGGAGCCCTTCCTGCTTATCACCCAAACTGCTTTTGCAAAGGAGCAGGGCTTCGCTCTGCTCTACAGGTTGGAAGGCTGAGGCGCGAGTTCCGTCCTGCCGGGTGCCAGGTCGTTTCCGCAATAGGGGCAGAACTTGTCGAGCTCGGCCACTTCGCGCTTGCACTGCGGGCAGGACGGCTGCAGGTTGCACTTGCAGTTGGGGCAGAAATTGAAGCGCGCGCTGACCGATGCGCTGCACTGCGGGCAGGGATACGGAAGCGGCTCGCGCATCAAAAAGTAAATCACAAACCCGATTAGCCCCCAAGTCGGCAGGAAAATCAGAATCAGGATGGTCCACAACGCGGAGTTCATGCCGCGGCGGCTGGCATCGCGATTCACGTATGCCGTCATGAAAATGAATATCGCGAAGAAAATGCTGACCATCGTCACGATGCCCGCGAGGGCGAACGAAGCCCCCACAGGATGGTCCCGCAACTCCGGGAAGGCGTCGTTGCCCTGCGCGAGGTTGACGGGAATCGCGATGCCCAGCGCGAGCAAGTAAAGAAAAACGACGAGCCCTATCAACCATTTGGGAATAATCATGAATTCATCCCAGAAGCGCAGCTTCTCTTTTCTCCGGCGGACGCGGTTCAGCCGCATCCTTTCGTTAAACGTGCTCGTCACCTTTTGTGAGTAATCAGCCATTTTGTCCTCGTAGCAACGGCCCGCCTCAGCAGGCGAGCCCTACAACAGCATGGACGGCCTTCTGAGGCCGTCCGGCTCGGCACCGTTTCCGGCGATTCCTTCTCAGCGCCCGGGCTTCATCCATTCCGGTTCTTCGGACTGCCGCGCGCTTTCCAGCAGTAACACAATTACCGCGAACAGCGCCGGAATCGTCCACCAGAGACCGAAACCGATCTCCAGCACGAGTTTCGGCATTCCGGTGAGCTGCCCAACCCACTCGAACACGCGCCAGACGTACGGCGCGCTGGCGATTCCAAAAATCCACGAAGCCGCGCAAGCCAGCCAAAGCATGCGCCGCTTTGGTTCGCGTTCGCGCAATTCCATGGCGCGCAAGCGCACGCGGAATTGCGTGCGGCTGGCCAGGTCCGTAGGCACCGGAATCGCGGCCGTTCGCAGCGAACGCAACGCGCGATCCGTCTGCCGCGCGTGTTCGTTGCAGAACTCGCAATCTTGCAAATGGGCCGCAAGCCAATCACGCTCAGAATCCGCGAGACCTTCCACTCTCGCCTTCGCGATAAGCTGCAAGCCGCGCGTGTGCAAATTCTCGCTCATGCTGCGCCTCCTTGCAGCGCGCCGCGCAACGCATCCAGCCCACGATAGAGCCGCGACTTCACCGTCGATACTGGAATGCTCAGCACTCCGGCCATTTCTTCGATTTGCAATTCTTCCTGAAAGCGCAACACCAGCACTTCGCGGTAAATCGCAGGAATTTTTCCGAGCGAAGCTTGCACGTCTTCTTCTCTCTCTTGCGCCAGCACCTGATGCAACGGCGAAGGCTCGCGTTCGTCTTTAACCTGCAGCGGCTTTTCCTGCTCGGGATCCGTGAGCGCGTCCAGGCTTTGCGCTTTCTTCGTGCGCTGCCAGTCGATCACCAGGTGCCGGGCGATGGCGAAAAGCCAGGCTTCGAACTTCGATTTGCCATCGTATTGATGGCCGCGCTCGAGCACGCGGATCCAAGTCTCCTGGAAAAAATCTTCGGCGCGCGCTTTGTCGCCGGTAATGTACACGAGGTAGCGGAACAGCCGATATTGATATTGCTCGATGAGGCGGTCGAGCAGGTCGGGATCGCGCTGCTGTAAACCGCGCGCGATGCTTTTGGATTCATCGTGCATCAGCGTCGAGAAAGACACCGTTGCAGCGAACGCGTTTGAACCAAATAACGACCCTGCTAGGTGGACAGTCGGGCATGAAGTCGTAGCGCTCATTCTAACTGCTATACGGGCGTACGCAGCAAAAAGACGCAAGGAATCATTTTGTACGCCATCATTCCTAAGTCGTGCTGTGGTAATAGGATACAGCAGGGCGAAACCTTCGCAGAGGGGCAAGTCCTCATGCAGAGAGCCGTGTCGGTCCTAACGGTGTACACTTGCCGCTGTTATGTTTTGCCCGCAATGCGGCGTCGAGTATCGCCCCGGGTTCACACACTGCACCGACTGCGACGTCGATCTCGTGCACGAACTTCCCCTGGCGAGAACCGGCGCGTTCGAACCGCGTCAAGAAACAGCGCCCGGCGATGAAGAAGAAGATCCGTTCTGCGCGTTTTGGCAGGGTGACGATGCACGCTTGCACGCCGAGTTATGCACCGTGCTTGACGACGCGGAGATTCCTCACAAAACCGTCCGCCGCGAGGACCATCTTTTTAATCTGACAAACTTTCCAGCCTTCCAGATTGGCGTGCCCTTCTCCCTATTCGAAAAAGCAGAGAACGTTGTGAAGGATGCCTACGAGATGGACGCTTCCGGTCCTGACGCCGTGCAAGCACTCAACCCGCCCGCTCTTATTTCCGAACGCTCGAGAGCCATTCGAAAGCTCCCGGAGAGTCTCACACCAAGCGAAGAAGAAAATATTCCAGGGCCGCCGGAAGCTGGAGATGAGCGTGGCGATGATGCCGAATGGGAATCGAGCGACGAAGGAATCGAAGTTTGGTCCGGCGGCGATGATTCCCTGGCCGATATGTTGGTCGCATCCCTGCGAGAGAACAAAATTGACGTTCACCGCAAAAATTCCGGCGGGAGAGAATCGCTGCGCGTCCGTTTACGAGACGAAGCGCAGGCCCGGGAAATTGTGAAAGAAGTTGTGGAAGGCGTGCAGCCGGACTGAGTTCCTGCGCTGAAGCTGGTTGTAAGGAGGAATCCATGTCATCAGAACCTGTTATGCAAGGATCGTTCATCGTGCTCTGGGCTGGCGAAGATCCTGCCCTCCATAGCGCCCTACTCGAACAACTGGAATCGGCGCAGATTCCGTTTTCCGATAAAGTGCTGGGCGATGACGAGGTCGCTCCGACTGCCGACCCGCTGCCCATCGACTGGAAGCCGCGCTTCGGTTTCGAGGTCGTGGTTTCTTCAGTTGATTTTCGGGGGGCCAAGGAAATCCTTGACAAGCTGCTGGAGGAGGAGCCCGCCGATCTGGAAATACCGGCGCGCGACCAGCCACTGACAAAGGAACCACCGCTCACCGCGGCCACGGAAGAACATCCGTCGATAGAAGTTTGGGGCGGAAGCGACGACCGCACTGCGCAGTTTCTTACGGCCGCGATGCAGGAGAACGGGATTCCGATTCATTTGGAGAATCCCGGGGACCAAACAAAAATCTACGTTTCTGCAGCCAACGAGAAACGTGCCCGAGAGATTGTGCGAGAGATCGTGGAAGGCGCGCCGCCGGAGTGATGGAGGAAGCGTGAAACA
>JAWOLO010000360.1:0-2799 GCA_033853375.1 Terriglobia bacterium | reverse complement strand
TGGGGCTCGCTTCTACCTGGGATACCGACTTAGTGCAACAAGCCGCTCGTGTCGCCGCGCGCGAGGCTTCGGCCAGCGGCATCCGCTGGACTTTTTCTCCCATGGTGGACATCTCTCGCGACGCGCGTTGGGGCAGAATGGCCGAAGGCGCCGGCGAAGATCCCTATCTCGGCTCGATGATGGCCCGCGCGTACGTGCGGGGCTATCAGGGAACAAGCCTGGACGCACCCGACAGCATTGCCGCTTGCGCAAAGCACTTCGTCGGCTACGGCGCGGCGGAAGGCGGCCGCGACTACAACTCGACGGAGATTTCCGAACACACTTTGCGGCAATACTATTTGCCTCCTTTTCACGCCGCCATTGAGGAAGGCGCGGCCACTGTGATGAGCGCGTTCAATGCTCTCAACGCCGTGCCTGCTTCCGCCAATCCCTTCACATTGACGCAAATCTTGAGAAAGGAATGGGGATTTCAGGGCATCGTCGATAGCGACTACACCGCGCTTGCAGAACTCATTAACCACGGCATCGCCAACGATGGTGCGACCGCGGCGCGCAAGGCTTTTCTCGCCGGCGTTGATATGGATATGGTCAGCAGCCTCTACCACGACCACTTGGCCAAATTAGTGCGTTCCGGCGAAGTTCCCGAAGCTGCCGTGGACGAAGCCGTGCGTCGCATCTTGCGGGTGAAGTTCGCGCTCGGCCTCTTTGAGCATCCTTACACGGACGAATCCAAAGAGGCAGGCGCCATGCTTCAGCCGAACAGCGTCACGTTGGCGCGCACAGCCGCTGAAGAATCGTTTGTGCTGCTCAAAAATGCCAGCGTCGGGGCCAGCCCGCTTCTGCCCTTGCCAGGAAATGCAAAGACGTTCGCGCTGATTGGTCCGTTGGCCAATGACCGGGGAAACATGCTTGGTTCCTGGGCAGCGCAGGGTCGGCCCGCAGATGCAATCACGCTGCGCGCGGCACTCACGCAAAGAGTCGGAGCGCAAAACGTTCATTACGCCAAAGGCTCGGAATTCCTCAGCGGTTCCGATGCGCAATTGGAGGAAGCCGTCAAAGCTGCCGAGCAATCCGACGTTGTGATTCTGGCGCTCGGCGAAAATGCGCAGGAGATGACCGGCGAAGCCGCCTCGCGGGCATTTTTGGGTTTGCCAGGCCGCCAGGAAGAACTTCTTGAAAAAATCGTCGCCACCGGGAAACCTGTCGTTCTGCTCATCTTTAGCGGGCGGCCGCTCACGCTCCCTTGGGCCTTTGAGCACGTGCCGGCAGTGATGGCCGTCTGGTTTCCCGGCATTCAGGCGGGCCCTGCGCTCGTGCGGACTCTTTTCGGCGAGGCAAATCCGAGTGGACGGCTCGTTGTGAGCTGGCCGCGCAGCGTCGGCCAAGAACCTTTGTATTACGACGCCTTGAGCACTGGACGTCCCGCCGGGAAAATTGACCTTACGCACCCGCCTCGAAACGGCCAGGAAAAATATGTTTCGCGTTACGTCGATGAACAGGATAGTCCGCAGTTTCCTTTCGGTTTCGGGCTGTCCTACACGACCTTCCGCTATGGAAATCTCCACATCGACAAAACACAAATCAGCGCCAAGAGCTTGAACGATGACTTGCAAGCTCACGAGTACAAGCAAAGCGGAGTTCTGAACGCCAGCATGGACGTCACCAACACTGGAACGCGCGCGGGCGTGGAGACCGTGCAATGTTACCTCCGCTTCCAGGGAACGAGTACGGCTCAACCGGTCCGCGCGCTGACTAAGTTTCAACGCATCACTCTTGCTCCGGGCGAAACGAGAAAAGTAACTTTTCTTCTCGGCCCGGGCGCATTCGCTATCTGGAATGATCAGCAGAAGTTCGTCGTCGAGCCGGCAAAAGTCACATTGTGGATTGCTCCGGACGCGAACCAGGGCCTTCAAGCCACGCTGGAAATCACAAAGTGAGCCGAACTGCCCAAAATAAGCAAAGCCAAACCATGACGCGCATCGACCTTCCAAACCGAAGGGAACTTCTCAGCAGAAGGGAAGTGATGCGCATCGGCGGAATGACTCTGCTCGCCGCTCCGCTGGCCACTCTCGCGAGTTGCCAGAAGCGCAACCAAGCTTCCCAGAGTTTCATCCCACCTAGCGGTGCGCCGTTCGAGGGCACCGACGAACAACTGCTTGATGAAATTCAACGCGCCAGTTTTGATTTCTTCTGGAACGAAGCGAGCCCTAAAACGGGTCAGGTGAAGGATCGCGCCCTCGCCAACGGCAACGATTCGCATACGATGTCGAGCATTGCCGCCACGGGATTTGGCTTGACCAGTCTTTGCATCGGTGACCGCCGCGGTTACAGGAAGCCTGCAGAAATTCTCGACCGCATCCGCAACACTCTGCGCTTTATCGCCAACGATCTTCACAACGAACATGGGTTCTTCTTCCATTTCATTCACATGGAGACCGGCGAACGCTGGGAAAAGTGCGAACTCTCGTCCATCGATTCGTCGATTCTTTTGTGCGGCGTTCTCACGGCGCGTCAGTATTTTGCCGACCAGGAAATCAAGGATCTCGCGACGAAAATTTATGAACGCGTCGACTGGCCGTGGATGCTCAATGGCGGCAAGACGCTCTCCATGGGGTGGCATCCCGAGTCAGGTTTCTTGCGCGCGCGCTGGGAGCATTACTGCGAGCTGATGATGATCTATCTTCTCGGCATTGGCTCTCCTACGCATCCGCTTCCGCCTGAGACTTGGAATGCCTGGACGCGGCCGAAAATCACTTATCAGGGCATCGAATACATTTCCGGCAACGATCCGATTTTCAC
>JAWOLO010000359.1:0-7808 GCA_033853375.1 Terriglobia bacterium | reverse complement strand
TTGGGTTGCCAACAGATGTGGTTGTGATTGCGGGATCCGCTGTTCTCGGGCTCTTGATGATCATGATCGTCATTGCCCGCATGTACCGGAAAGTGGGTCCCAACGAGGCGTTAATTCGATACGGCATGGGCGGCACGCAAGTGTACTGCGGGAGAGGCGCTCTCATTTTCCCGATGGTGCAGACTTGCCGCGATCTGTCTCTCGAACTCATGTCGTTCGACGTGGCGCCGCAGCAAAACTTATATACGAAGCAGGGCGTCGCCGTTACGGTCGAGGCGGTGGCGCAGATCAAAGTGAAATCCGACAAGGAATCAATCCTCACCGCGGCCGAACAATTTCTGAGCAAGGAGCAAAACCAGCGGGAAGGCCTGATTCGCCTGGTCATGGAAGGCCATCTCCGCGGCATCATCGGCCAACTGACCGTCGAGCAAATCGTCAAGGAACCGGAAATGGTGGGCGACCGCATGCGCTCCACTTGCGCGGACGACATGAGCAAAATGGGGCTGGAAGTCGTGAGCTTCACACTTAAAGAAGTCCGCGACAAGAATGAATACATCACCAACATGGGCCGCCCGGACGTTGCGCGCATCAAGCGCGACGCGGAAGTTGCCACCGCCGAAGCCGAGCGCGACATCGCCATCAAGCGTGCCGAAGCTACCCGCGCCGCCGCCGTCGCTAAAGCCCAAGCCGATCAAGAGCGCGTGGCTGCGGAAACCGCTTCGCTTGCCAAGCAAGCCGAAGCCCAACGCGACCTGGACATCAAGAAGGCCGCGTTCCTCGAAGCGACCAAAAA
Organism: Terriglobia bacterium; assembly: GCA_033853375.1. Taxonomy (GTDB): domain Bacteria; phylum Acidobacteriota; class Terriglobia; order Acidiferrales; family UBA7541; genus Acidiferrum. The sequence continues at coordinate 7,015 of JAWOLO010000359.1, read as the reverse complement.
GGCCCAAGCCCAAGCCGACAAGTCTTATGAAATCGAAACCAACGTGCAGCAGCAGCACGTGATCGCCGAAGCTGTGAAAGTTCAGCAAGTGGAGCGCGAAGCCCAGGTGAAAGTACAGGAAGCGGAAATCGCGCGCCGCGAACGCGAACTTATCGCCACCGTCCTCAAACAGGCGGAAATCGAGCGCCAGCGCATCGAAACCCTGGCCAACGCCGAACGCCAGCGCCTGATGACCGAAGCGGAGGGCCGCGCCGCATCCATCCGCGCGCAAGGCGAAGCCGAAGCGGAAATCATCTTCAAGAAGGGCGAAGCGGAAGCCAAGGCCATGAACGTTAAGGCGGAAGCCTACCAGGAATATAACCAGGCCGCGGTGGTTGACAAACTCATCACCGGCTTGCCAGATGTCGTGCGAGCGCTCAGCGAACCGCTCAGCAAAGTGGACAAAGTCACCATCGTTTCCACTGGCGATAACGGTGCGGCCGGCGCGTACAAGCTGACCGGCGACATCACCAAGATTGCCGCGCAGGTTCCCGCGCTGTTCGAAGCGCTCTCAGGCATGCAGGTATCGGAGCTCCTAAACAAGGTGCGGCTGATTGGCGACAAACCGCCGAAGCCAAATTCAGGGGAACTGCCGTCGCCTTCTTCATCCAAGAAGGCCTAACGTTCGCTTCCGTCCCGGTGGGCTCGTTAGAGCCCACCGAGGACGCAAAGTTTTGGGGGGATGGCCATGAATAGCAAGAACATGACCGGCAAGAGCATGAACGGCAAGACGAAGTTCTTAATCCTCGGGCTCCTGTTGTTAGTCGCGTTGAGTTTTTTCCTGGGCCATTTTTGGAGTTGCGCGATCTTCGCGTTGCAGAAAGCCGTCGCGGGGACGGTTCCGTCGTTTTTCATTTCGCAGTTTTTGGCAGGAATCATTCCCGTGCACTTTTTGCTTTAGGAGTTTGTTATGTGGGTTTCTTTAAGTTGTTGGTGCAGAACCTCTCAAACTAGGTCTTTCCGAGGAGCGAAGCGTTGCCGTGGCAGCAATACCCAGTGCTTGCCGTCGCGCATCACGGTCGCACGCGCTCGCGGCGCCGCTCGGTAGAAGCGGGGCTTGCCCCACCCGCGTCGGCCATAAGCGTTAAGGAGATTCGAGTGGGTCGTAAAAACGAGGTCATCGAAAGGAGATTCTGGGCGGTATTCGGGTTCGTAAGAGCAAGTCATTCGAAAGGAGATTCAGGGCGGCATTCGGGTTCGTAAGAGCAAGTCATTCGAAAGGAGATTCAGGGCGGCATTCGGGTTCGTAAGAGCAAGTCATTCGAAAGGAGATTCAGGGCGGTATTCGGGTTCGTAAGAGCAAGTCATTCGAAAGGAGATTCATCATGGGACTCTTGGAACGAGTAAGCACTTTAATTCGCGCGAACATCAATGACCTGGTGGACCGCGCCGAAGATCCGGAAAAACTCATCAAACAGGTCATCCTCGACATGGAAAACCAGTATTTGCAAGTGAAAACTCAGGTGGCGGTTTCGATTGCCGACCAGCACATGCTCGAGAAAAAGCTGCGCGAGAACGAAGACACCGCCCGCGACTGGATGCGCAAAGCGGAAATCGCCGTGGACAAGCTGCAAGACGATTTGGCACGCGCAGCTCTGGACCGCTTCCAGACTTCGCAGCGTCTGGCGCAGAGTTACCGTGAACAGGTGGACGACCAGAAGTTGCAGGTCGAAGCCTTAAAAGGAGCGCTCATGAAACTGGAACAGAAACTCGACGAGGCGAAATCCAAGCGCGATCTCCTGCTGGCGCGGCATCGTCGCAGTTTGTCGCTGGGGAAAGCGGCGCACGCACAGACCATGCTCGGCGACAATTCGAAGAGCGCCACGTTCGAACGGCTTCGGGATCGCGTGCAGCACAGCGAAGCTGTGGCCACCGCGGAAGTCGAGCTGCTCAGTGACGACATGGGCGACCGCCTCACGCGTCTCGACCGCGACGCCGAAGTGGACCGCCTTTTGGCGGAACTAAAAGCGCGCCGCGGCCTCCCCGAAAAAGTCGACTGATTTTGCGGAAAGCTGGATAACAACTGATGTGAGCCAACGTCTAATTGAAGAGGTAGAGGAAGCCGATGGGCGCGTGTGGTCCTGAACCTTCCCGCTGCTTTTCCAATCGGAAGTTGACGCAAAGAGGAAACATCATGAAACCTTACGCTGCTTTCCGCCGCCATCCCCTCGGTGAAGTGGTCGCCCGCACGAATGACGACCGGCATCCTGCGAAAATCGTTCCGTTCGGCAGGTATGGCGCCGGGCTCTGGACAGGCCATCCGATTGGGTTGTTTATCGCTGCGGGGTTGGTTTTGATTGGGCTAGTCGGCATCCCAGAATGGCGCTGGTTTTTTGGAGCCAGCGTGGTCCTCGGCGGCTTGTACGGCTATCTTCTGTGGCGGCGGCAATAAACACAGAGGATTGCGCCCGGGAACGTCTATTGATCACCCCGTCCTGAAACTACAACCGCGCCTCTCGACAAAATGGCGAACCACGATTTCCCGCAAGCCACGCATTGACATAGGCATAGATGAACCCGACTTTCCAACGCGGTGTGCCAAGCAGGGGCGCAGCATTCTGAGCCCCTACAACGGAATGGGGCGACGTGCGAGAATAACGGCGTGAACCCGTTCCTGATTTCCGTGCCCGCAGCCGTGCTGGCCACCGGCGGCGTCGCCGCCTACGGCGCGGCGTTTCCGCGCGCGCAACTCTTCGGGCCGACGATTTGCCGAACGAATTCTCCGCGCAAGCTGGCCATCACCTTTGACGACGGCCCGAATCCCGCCATCACTCCGAGATTGCTGGACCTTCTGGACCACTATCAAGCCAAGGCAACATTTTTTCTGATTGGCCGCTTTGTCCGCGAATGTCCCGACCTGGTGAAAGAAACCGTCGCGCGCGGACACACACTCGGCAACCACACGGAATCGCATCGCAATCTTTTCAAGCTTGGTCCGGCGCAAGTTACCGTCGAATTGCGCCTCTGCCACAACGCCATTGCGAATACAATCGGCGCTCCCCCAAAGTGGTTCCGTCCGCCGTACGGTTTTCGCAATCCCTGGGTGATTCCCACGGCCCAATCGCTTGGCTGCAAAACGGTGATGTGGACGCTCATCCCCGGCGATTGGCTGGAGCGGCCGGCGGAATGGCTGATTCGCCGCATGCAACCCATCGCGAATCACGCGCAGCGAAAGTTAAACAGCGAAAAGCAGATTCCTCGCTCCGCTCGGAATGACACCCAGGGGCCGCATTCAGCGGTTGGTGGCGGCTCAGGAGTCAACGCCAATGGTGCCGGCGATATCCTGTGCTTGCACGACGGCTATCATCGCGAACTGAATTATGACCGTACGCGCACGCTCGCCGCGCTTGAGCATTGGCTCCCGCGCTGGCGCGACCTGGGCCTCCAGTTTGTTACAATGGACGAAGCGGTGAGCACCCCCGCTGCTTAACCATGGACGAGCGCGCGTTCTATACGGAGAAAGAAGAAATCAGGAAAGCGAAGCTCGTTTGTCCGAGCTGCCACAAGGATTTCGAATTCCCCGTGCGCTGGAAAGTTTGCCGCAAGAAAAAAGAACTGCCGCGCGGCGCCACCCCGGAAGACCGCAAGAAATTCGATCACGCCACTTCCTACATGGTCCGCCTCGACGACCTCGTCGCGTGCTACAAATGCCGCAAGCGTTTCGAATTGACCGGCCAGTCTACTGTGCTCATCAACGACAATCTCGGCGACCCCGCCGCCGACCCGGAAAATTTCGGGAATCGGTGACGCAGTCCTTAGTTCCGTAAGAAGTCAAAGAGAAAAGCAGATTCCTCACCGCCGTTCCCACAAAAAAGCGCAAGACTGGGTTCGGAATGACACCGCCAGGGGCATCTTTGATGGGCGGCTTCGCTTAGAGTTCCCGGGCACTGCGCCTTCACGCTGTCGCCGCGAGGCTTAGATTGTCATCCCGAGCCCGGTCGCGCCTTTGCGAACGGCGAGGGAGCTGCTTTATTCATTCTGAAACTGAAAACTGGCAACTGACAACTGACGCTGAAAACTTCCCTTCAAATCTCCGGATACATTTCGAAGAATGCTTCAATCGACTGCCGCAACGTGTCCTCAATTTCTTCCTTGCTGCCTTCGATCAAGTGCATGGTGACCCGGGCGCTCTTGCCGTTTTTCAGCACCACCGTCGCGTCTTTTACTTCGCTCAAATCTTCTTCCGGCAGCAGCCTCATTCCGTAGACCAACGCCAGCTTTGCCATTTTCGTTCTCCTCAATCCAAGCAGAGCGTAGCTCCCCTGGCCCTTTCGGTCAAACGCGGTACGGAAGGAAGAGGGATCCCTCGTCGCTACGCCTGCCCTGCGGCAGGCTCCGCTCCTCGGAATGACAGGGGCTGGGGCCCGTGCGACTGTTTGAGCCCAGTTGTTTTCCGATAGCCCGTAGGAAGAGAACAGAGAACGGACACCAGAGATCAGCGAAGCCAAAAAGTTGTGTGGTGTTTGATTCTTGCTGGTCACCGGTCTCTGATCTCGGATTCTCTGTTCTTGACGCCGTTGCGCGAGCGGAGCATCTTTACCTGGGAGAGTTGCATCGCAGTCTTTATGCCAGGGAGCCTCCCATGACCAAGAAACGCTTTCTCCCCGTAATCGCTGGCGCCGCTTTTCTCATCGCTATCTCTTCAGCCACCCCGTCGCAAGCGCAAGAGCCCCAAGGCCCGCAAACCGAGGCCCCGCCTCCTGTCGCTCCCAAGCCCGCGCCCGCCCCGCGCGCAGGTTCCGGCGAAAAAGTCACTGTGCCCGCCGGCACGCGCATCGGCGTCGTGCTCCAGAACGGCATCTCCACGCGCAGCGCCAAGCCTGGCGATTCCGTTTATTTGCAAACGGATTTTCCCGTAACCATCGGCAACCGCATCGTGATCCCTGTCGGCTCGTACCTTCGCGGGGAGCTAATCGAATCCAAGCGCCCGGGCCGTGTGAAGGGCCGCGGCGAATTCCGCCTGCGCCTGAACACGCTCATCTTTCCGACCGGCTACACCGTGGACCTCAACGCCGCTCCGCGCACCGCCGACTCCGGCGGCAAGGAAACCATGGATGAGGAGGGCAAAGTCACCGGCGGGGGCGACAAAGGCAAAGATGTTGGTACCGTCGCCGAGACTACCGCAACCGGAGCCGGCATCGGCGCTATTGCCGGACGCGGCAAAGGCGCGGGTATTGGAGCCGGCATCGGCGCGGTCGCCGGCCTCGCCGCCGTGCTGCTCACGCGCGGTCCCGAGGCTGAACTTCCGCGCGGCTCCACGATGGACATCGTCCTGGATCGGCAACTCGTTCTGGACGGCAGCCAGATTCAGTTCACCAACGTGGGCCAAGCCCAGCCCATCGCGACGCCCCCGGCGCGGCCTTAGCCGCCGTACTTAAGCGTCCGGTAAGCAGACTCACAACTCACCAGGATTGGTCCGAAACGCGAGACAGGATAAAATCGGAGCAAAATCAAGCTAGCGATTTCATACGAATTCGTCGAAGGCGCTGACGAGTTACAACCGCAGGCTGGTTCGAGTCGGTCGGGCAGTCCACCGCGCAAATCGACTCTGGCTGCTGTGCTTAATCCACAAAGCTGTCCCCAATGCGGCAAACAGTTCCCGTCCAAAATAGAAGAGTCCGCTATGAGGAAAACTCGCGCCAAAGCACCCGACGAATGGGAAAAGCTGCGTAGCAAAATAGGTTCCAAGGTGTGTACGTGCCTGGAGCCAACGAGCACCTGACTTGCCGTGATGAGCAGCTACGAGGTGCGGGGCGGGCGGGGTTTGTAGACATAGGACTGGGACCAAACGGGGAAGCGCTTGTAAGAAGGGGGAGTGGGTTTAGGCGCGCCCACGGCAAATTGGGGCTTGGGAGCGGGAAGAACAGGGCGGAGGTCGCCGGCGGCGAGGGCGTCCAGAACGCGGAGGCGACCGGCGAGTTCGGAGGCGGTCAAGCGACGCGCGCGGCAGAGGGTGCGGAGGAAATCATCGGCGGCGGTTTCGCCCTTCTGCGTGTTGCAACCGACGCAGCAGGAGACGAGGTTGCGGTAGGAATTGCGCCCCAGGCGAGCGAGCGGGATGACGTGGTCGAGGCAGCGAGTGCGAGGGGTGAGCTGGGTCAGGCAATAGAAGCAGCGGCCCCCGTCGCGCGTGTGAATGGCCTCGCGGCGGGCTTTCGTCTGCAGGAAATCTATTTCTTCGAGGTTGGCGGCGCGGGGGCGGCGGGCGAGGCAGGCGGGCACGACTCCGTCCGGTTTGGAGGAGCGAATCTCGTCGGGCAAGAGAACTTCGACGACGTGGCCAGCGCGGGTGCGTTCGCGGAGACGCAGAGCGCCCTTGTCAACGAGGGTACGCACGGCCTGGCGCGCGGGAGCAGCGGAGAGGCGAATGCCGCGGGTGAGCCAAAGAATCGAAAAACGGAGCTGGAGGTTTCCTTCGAGGCGGCTGTGGCGCAAGAGATGATAATAGACCACGCGCTCGGTGAGATTGAGGCGCAGGCGCGGCACGAGCTGGTCTTCTATTTGCTTCCAGATGAGTAGGGCATCGAGTTTATTGGTTTTCATGGTCGTGGTCCGAGAAAGAACTTGCAAGCCGACAGCTAACAGCCGACAGCTAAAGCAAAAGAAAGAAGCAAAGACTTAAGACAGAGAACACTGAGCTAGAGCACAGAGGTAACAGGGAAAAGAGGAAGTTCACAGCTAGCTGACAGCTAAGAGCAAGAAATAAAACAGCGACCTAAGGACAGAGGATTACAAAAGCTTACCTAGAAAAACGGGGGAAAGAAAAAAGGCCGGCGAGACGTCAGCGAACGAAACAAAAAGCCCCGACCGGAGTCGGGGCACACTTTTCTACGCCGCTTAGTCTACACGGCTAGTAATCGCCTTGTCAAGACCAAAATTAGGATATGGCTCTGCTTCATTCTAGGCGTTCGGGTTAGTTGCTCCCGCTGGCGCGCGGCGTGAAGCGCCAGCCGCAGCCGACTGAAACCTCATCGGG
>JAWOLO010000358.1:0-3413 GCA_033853375.1 Terriglobia bacterium | reverse complement strand
AGCTTGTCGATGACGCTCATGCCTTTCACGACCTTTCCAAACGGGGCGAAGCCCATCGCGTCAAGGCGTGATTGATCACCCGTGTTGACGTAAATCTGCGTCGTACGGGCGTCTGGGCCGGTCATCGCAAACGCCAACGTCCCTCGCACGTTGCTGTCCTTCACGGGATCGTCGGGGAACCGTTCGTTCTGCCAAATCTTCGCAATCGCAGGATCGCCCGCAATGCCGAATTGCGCGAATCGGCCGGAAATCACGCGGAAGAACCTCGAATTGTCGTAGAAGCCCGCTTGCACGAGGTGGTAGAAGCGATCGGCGCCGCGCGGCGCAAGCGCCCGAGTAACGTCGAGCAGAATGATGCCCTTTGTGGTTTCCATGCGCACGCGGTACATACTCGGCGCAGGTTGCGACCACAGCGAGTTGTGTGGATCATGCAGCGCGCGAGAACGCTCCTCCGGCGCGAGCGCCTGCGAAGCCGCTGCAAGCAGCGTCGCAAACGCAATGAAAACCCACAAAAAGACGAATCGAATCATATCCAGGCGCGCGCCCGCTCTTGCTTCGCTTTGTAGTGGCGGGTCTTCAGACCCGTGCTTTTCAGCTCTCCTTGCCCCCAGCTTTCTTTGGCAATGCTCCTCTCAGCCCGCGAGCGAGCGGCAATGTTATCGCAATGGCGGCTCCCCTGCGATCAGGAATTCTGGGAAAAATCTGACAACGAACCGAGCGTTCTCTGGGCTCACCTTTTGACGCGGGCTTTCCGTGATATAATGGGTCTGTGGTGATCTCAGGAGAGAGCGCAACGCTTAAGCCCTGGGGCCCGCTGGCTAGCAGCCGAAGGCTTAGTAGCTACCCTCTTTAGAAGAATCACCCCAAAAACGCACGAGGCAGTCTGCCAAGAAAGCATCCCCCCTCCCAGAGGGACGCGGTTCCAGCTCCTACCTCCAATGTTTTTGCACCCGAGGAATGGAGGATTCCAAACATGGCTACACCAAAACGGCATCACGTTAGGTTTGAGGCAGAAAAAAAAGTACCTGAAGAGGTGGAGGTCCAATTCGTGAGGAGGGATGGCACAAGAGCAGACTTTCCCGCCCACCAAAATGTGAAGAAAACGGTGAACGTAGACTTTATGGCTAGGAACAAGAAAAAGTAAGACACTCGCATCTGGGGGGAACTCGAAATGGGATACACACGCGCGGAATTGAAAGAGATCTACGACCGGACCAGCGGCTATTGTCATCTTTGCCATGGAAAGATGAGCTTCACTAACTACAATCGCCCCGGCAGAAAAGGCGCTTGGGAAGTGGAGCATTCCATTCCTCGGTCCAAGGGCGGGACCGACCACGGCAACAATCTTCGCGGCGCGCACATCATCTGCAATCGCGAGAAGTCAGACGTCACTCCCCGCACGGCGCGACGTTGGAATGGAATCACGCGCGCTCCGCTTTCGCGCGAACAAAAGAAGCGCGCTCAGAAGTCGAATACCGCCAGCGGAGCACTCATAGGCGGACTTGTAGGCCTTGTCGGCGGCGGACCAGTCGGCGCAGTTATTGGCGCACTGGGCGGGGCTGCAATCGGGAACAGCATTAAACCCAAGTAAAAAAAACGCCATGACGAAGAAAAGGCGAATATGCTATGGTGATTAGGGGAACGGCTCGATGTCTGCAAACACTCACTTAGATGAACAGATTCAGTTTGCCCGCCACAACTTCGAGAACCATCAGGCGCTAATTCGGTTTGCGGACACAAAGGCTGCGGCAGCGCTCACTTTGGTCGTCTTCCTATGTGGTCTAACCACCCCGATCGCCAAGGATGCCATACCGAAAACGCGCTGGGTTGTCGGTGCGGGCGCATTCTCCAGCGGACTGTATCTGCTCAGCTGTCTTATGCTCCTCGTCGCCTTAGTGCTTTCGGTCATTCTGATAGATCGAGTCCTGACACCGCAGCGAGCCTCCCACTATTCCATGAAGCAGGCAGCGAAAGGAATCCTATACTACGAGCACGTGCTCGCTCATGGCGATAACTCGAAGTACTACGAGGCAGTTCAGCAGGCAACAAGCGAGCAGATTCTCCGGAATCTTTCTGATCAGATATTCGAACTTGCGGCAATCTTCAACCGCAAGACAAACGCGCTTCGAAGATTCAGACCGGTCGTTCTAATAGGATTGTGCTCGTCCGCTCTAAACGCAGGCCTCGGTCTCTGGATAGGGAGGTGGTAATGGGCTCGTTCTACTCGAGGAAAAATGATGATTACAGTTTCCTCAACTCGCTCCTTGGCGCCAAGGCAGAGGCACCGGAAAGGTCCAACTTCAGCTTTCTCGCACAATTCCTAACTAACCAGACTCCTCCCCCTCCGCCCCTGGGCTTGAGCACCTCTGATTCACTTAGCAACCTAACAACGCTCGCTTCGCTCTTGCGTACTGAAGGTTCGCGTAAATATGGGGCTCCCCCGCTCTCATCAGCCCCTATCCCGCGCCGATTGCCTTTGCTACCCGCTCACCCAAAGAAGGCTTCCTTGGAGGATGATTTGCTACAAGAGGTTTCCAAGATATTTCGAAGCCGATGGACAACCCGAGATGGAAATGTCGTTCCTCCGAGCGATTCGATTGCGCTGGACAATGACGCGGTCAAGCTCGACGCCACCGTACTCTACGCCGATCTTGCGGATTCGACTAACTTGGTGGATACGTACGATCCCTGGTTCCCAGCGGAAATCTACAAAACCTTCCTACTCTGTGCCGGGAAGATAATTCGGAGCGAAGGCGGAGAAATCACCGCATACGATGGGGACCGCATTATGGCTGTGTACCTCGGCCCTTCCAAGAACACGTCAGCCGTGCTTTCAGCGCTTAAGATTAATTATGCTGTGCAACAAATCATATGCACCGCCGAACAGACCCAATACCCTAAGACACCCTATCAGGTAAGGCACAAAATTGGCATCGACACCAGTAGCTTATTTGTCGCGAAGACCGGATTTCGCGGTGCGAACGACCTAGTCTGGGTTGGCAGGGCTGCAAACTACGCCGCGAAGATGTCCACGCTGGATGATACATACAGAACTTATATAACTCCCGAGGTCCACAACGTTCTCCACCCGAGTGTTAGGGACAAGAAATCCATTGACGGTAAACCGATGTGGGAGCCTCGTCACTGGACCGCCTTCGACAACCGGCTGATATACGCTTCCAACTGGTGGTACGAAATCTCCTAGTGAAGCGCACACTCATGGACAGCCGTATCTCCCGCAATTCAGGACTTATCCCGAGGCGTACAATTGGCGGGTGGCGCAGAGGCCGAAACTCCTACACGTCGGGCGGGTGGCAGGCCTTTAACCTCGTAGCCGACCGTCGATCCGCAAAAGAATCCTGGGTGGCCCACCTTTTCGCAGTTGGTTTATGAAAAGGTGGGGCTGGCGGGTG
>JAWOLO010000357.1:0-4336 GCA_033853375.1 Terriglobia bacterium | reverse complement strand
CCCCGGGCGGAAATATTCGCGGTTAGATTGCGAACCGTCCGCCTTTGTGCCGGTCGTTGGGGCTTGGCTAGACTCCTCCCTATATCCACTAATGGGCATCGAGGTCGTGAAAATGGTCGGAATTTCTAGCAGACCTTACATTCGCGAGTCAGTCGCCCGTTTTCCAGCACCGGCAGGCTGACAGGTACACTCTGCCCCTATATCCACTAATGGCTATCAAGTCGGCAAAAACGAACGCCTTGCCGTAAATATTTTTTGCGGCCCGGTTATTGGGTACCCTGTCCGGGCCCGTTCCGCACCGGGTTTCAGGGTAGGCCCTTAAAATATCCTAATGCACATCAATTCGGCAAAACTGAGCGCCTTGCCCACAAAAAATTGGCCGGGAGGTCGCCGCTGTCAGCGGTGGTTCCTCCCTCAGCAAAGCAAATGGCCTCCTATCTCTACTAATGCCCATCCACTCGGCAAAGCCGATCACATTGCCCCCCAAAATCTTTCGCCCGTACGCGCTTTCGGTACTAGCCCTTCCTGAGCGGGTGCGAACTCGCCCTCATATCTACTAAATGCCCAACAACTCGGCAAAAATGGTGGCCTAACCTAAAAAAATTTTGCCTCAGAAAAATTTACATACTTGGCGCCCGCACCTTGCATCACAAAATTAGCTCTTGGCTAGGAGGAAAGACCTGCTTGCGAGGTGAGAAACGAACTATCCTATTGGTTTTGTTTGGCTTTGCTCTGTGTTTTAGTACTTGGTTGTAGGTCCAAAACGACTGGACTTACAGCCGACCTAATGGTGCGCGTGGGTCTCTGCTCAGAGAAAGCATCTGCTCCTACGATGCTGACATGAACAAAGCTCGCTGCGCATCTGGGATATCGCGCCGTTGCCAGACTTTCGAGATTGCGCTCCACGGTAGAATGGCTCGGGGAAGGCGCTTTGCAAGGTCAATTGCAGCCTCCAACAGGCTTACGGAGAGCGGAATTTGCGGCAAGATTATTAGGACCGCCCAGGCAAGAGTTCCCATATACACCGCTTCTCTACTGTATGAGCGTAGCGCGGACTCGAGTAGCTCATTTGCCTTCTCTGGGCTGCGACGGAAATACTCTGAAGCGACGCGAGGCAGCTCGGTGTTTATCCAGCGATCGCTACCTGCCTTCTCTAGGATTGTGCGAAGGTCTGCCGTGTCGTCAGCAAGATTTAATGCCTGTAAAATGGCATTGCGGATCCTCTGAGCCTCTTCGTAGTCAGACTTCTCCCAAAACGCAAGCGCCTCCTCCAGCAGTGCTCGTGATGCCTTCTTCTCTATTTGACCGACTGTGCTGACTGCAACGTTTGGGCCGCCGACAAACACTGGTTGCGGATCGAAGATTAAGGGTCGAAAAGCAGGGAGATCGTCGTCTGTTAGGCCGTCGAACTTGGCTAAGGCCCCAGCTGCGTCGCGGCGGTCAAAGTAATCCTGCCGCTCGTCCGCGATGACTTTAAGTAAGAAGCGGCGAGCCTCGGGTTCGCCCGGAGCTAGTTTGAGAGCCGCCAGAATGCGACAATCCATTGGAAAGCTCCCAGAGACAATGTCACGCAGAATTTGCGGAACGCGTGGGTCGTCGATCGTCGCGAGGGCCGATACACATCCACTCTTCTCAAAGTCTGATAACTGAGGTGCGGACATCAGCTGGATTAAGGGGGATATTGCAAGGTCTTCACCCACCTTCGCGATTAGCTCTTCGGCATTTCGGCGAAGGTGGCGAATTCCGGGATCGTGCCCATCTCTCCCTGGGAAATCAGTCCTCAGAATCAAGGCACTAAGGTGTTTGATGGCAGAGCGACGAGGAAGGGACCCAAAGTTCTCAAGTAGGTCTTCGTTATTTCCAGTGCGGACCAGCTGCGCTACGATTTCGGGCAAAATTGATTCGCCAAAGACCGAGACCGCGAAACGACTTGCTACACCTTCCCTGAAATGGCCTTCTGAGTCTCGGATCATAGTGGCAAACGCGGTTTTGGCCTCTGGAATTGAAATGCGGGCAAGGAGATTTATCGCTTGGTCGGCGAGGAATCTGATTTGCCCTTTCGCTAGTGCAAGCAGACGGTCAAGCGCAGTTCTTGAAAGGTCGAGATCTTTGATGTCCCCGCCTGCCGCCCAGCATTAGTTTTGGGAACGACGACATGAGCGCGGCTTTCGAGAGATACATCGGGATTGACTATTCTGGTGCGGAGACGAGTGAGTCCGGCCTCAAGGGTCTGCGCGTCTACATGGGGGACCGCGCGACCGAGACGTGCGAAGTTGCGCTGCCTGCCAGCCCCCGCAAAAACTGGACGGGCAAGGCGATTGCTCCGGTCACCACGTTGGTAGGCATTGACCACGGTTTTTCTTTCCCGCTGAAGTATTTCGAGAAGTACGGTCTCCCGCACGATTGGTCGTGTTTCCTGGACGATTTTCAAAAACATTGGCCAACAGATGAGGCCTGTACCTACGTCGATTTCGTTCGTGAAGGTGAGTGCGGAAATGGTGCCGCCCGCTGTGGTGATTCTCGCTGGAGACGGATCACGGAAGTGCGCGCGGGCGCGAAATCCGTTTTTCATTTCAACGTGCCTGGCTCCGTCGCCAAATCTACCCACGCTGGCATTCCTTGGCTGCTCTTTCTTCGCAAGAGCGTAGGAGATCGAGTGCATTTCTGGCCGTTCGACGGCTGGACGGTGCCGCTGGGCAAATCGGCAGTGGTCGAAGTCTATCCCGCACTGTGGAGCCGCAGTTTCCCGCGCGATGGCCGAGATTCTCACCAGCAGGACGCCTACGCTACCGCAGAATGGCTTCGCCGAAGCGATCAGGACGGGAGCCTTGAACGGTTTTTCAGCCCGAGCCTGACCGAGCACGAACGAAAGGTGGCCGAAATCGAAGGCTGGATTCTGGGGATCGCTTGACAGAAAGGACGAGTCACTGACCAACGACACACCAAGGCTCGCTGGGAAATCCAAGCTTGCGTCGCTATGATGCGACGTTCGACGCAGTTCGACCACCGCTTGACCTATGCGTGGCGGCGCAGACACTCCGCAGTTGGGGAGGGCACCGCCCTCCCCAACTGCCAGCAAAAGCGCCCGCCCCGAGGAGGTGCCGTAACGGAATGGTATAAAGGGAAAACACGCCTCCCCGTATGGCGGCAAATCTCGCTCGAGATTTGCCGCTTATCGCCACCGACGGCACTATGAGCGTGGTCTTCCGTTCTGTCAGGCTGGCTTCGTCCGGGGCTTCTTGTGCCTTCGCTATTGGACCGACCCACTCAGCGTCTGATGTGGCTGCGCCGTGGTGACACGTCGACCCGATGCTGTTCGTCACGGCCCGCACGGAAGGGGACTTAGAAGACACTCCGTTTGCGGGGCTGATCCACAATCTTAAAGAACTCTTTCTATGCCTGGCCAGTGTGTTCGTATTCGCTGCCGTTCGGCCCGAGCCCTGCTTCGCGATAGGTTCCTCGACAGGGGCCTGATCATAGTGTCAGAGAGTTGCACAATAGTTGATGGTACGGCGGTCTAGGAAACCGTTGCTCGCATGGGAAAGATTGGCGGGATACTGGCCCGACGAGCCATCGGTTACTCCGCGCAGGGCCTTCAAATTAGGATACTTGGCACACTTAGCCCCTTCAGGTGCCCGTTTAGTGTCCCAAAAGATTCATCAAATCTGTCGAATGTTTCTCTCGGTATCTGGGATCCTGCTCAATCGTGGTACCTCCAGGGGCAGCCGGTGGACTCGCGCCCCAAAGCGCTTTTAACTAACCCCTTCACCTGGAGAGCTCCCATGGAACGCTTCGGGGCAATTAAAGGGCACTAACCTGACCGACGCGCTTATGGAATCGCAGGACAAGGGACAACAGATGGTTGTGCCGTTGGACGTCTAGGAAGCATTCGTCGTTTGACCTCAAAATATTGAAACCTGAGGATTTGAATCAAGAGAACGCAGTCTGAGAGAGACGCGATAGCGGTCAGAACGGGAACAGAGCTATGCACCTGACCATCTGTAGTCCGCAGCGAGCCGTTAAGGAAAATGCTGTCTATCGTCGCGAAGCGGGCCGAGCCGAGCAACCAATGCGCTGGGCGATTTACCGCACGGGGCCTCCCCACGACATCCCGAAAGCCAGCATCAAACAAAATTGCGGCAGCCTGTCCCTCCGAAGCTTTCACATTAAGGTTTCCTGCCAATAGCACGGCCATTTGCGCGTGGGGTTCGGATGGTCTCAGCCAGCTGGGTGAGCCGCAGAACCATCCGTTCCTTTGCTTTCCAGGTGCAGGTTGTATATGGCCATGATGCCTTTGGGTAGTGTAGTTTCGACATAAAGAGCTATCCTCCCTCTC
>JAWOLO010000356.1:0-3107 GCA_033853375.1 Terriglobia bacterium | reverse complement strand
GTTAGAGGTTGGATGTTAGAGGTTAGAAGGAAGAATCAGGATCCGCGTGATGAAATGGCGCGCCGTCCACCCGCCGCAGGCTGATGGGGCTCGGCTATTCGTGGCGGAGGGCGACCATGGGATCGACGCGCATGGCTCGGCGCGCTGGAATGTAACAGGCCGCGAGCGTCGCAACAAAGATCGTGCAGCCAACAGCGAGCATCGGGAGAGGATTCCACGGGCTAACCTTGTAAAGCAGGCCGACGCTGGTAACCCCGGACACGGAATGCGTGAGGAAACGAGCAACGAAAAGGGCTCCGACGACCCCGATTCCCAGGCCGATGAGCGAGAGTCGCAGCCCCTGTTTGATGATCAGCCGCTGAATGTCGCGAGGATGAGCACCCAATGCTAGACGAACTCCGATTTCATGGCTGCGCTGAATCACCGAATATGCAATCACGGAATAAATTCCCAGGATCGAGAGAAGGACGGCTGCTGCCGCAAAAAACAACAGAAGGACGGTCACAATTCGCTTGGGTCCGTAAGAATCCGCCACGACCTGGGTCATTGGCTGGACACCGTAGACAGGAAGTTCGGGGTCAAGGGAACGGATGGCATTACGAATGGCCGGTAAGAGCTTTTCAGGCTCCATAGGGCTTCGAACCATCATAGTCAATTCGGGCTGGAGAGCGGCATTTTGCAGCTCCGGCAAATAAAACTCTGGGCGCACGGGGGCGTCGATTACGCGGATCTGCTTGACGTCAGAAACGACGCCAACAATGGTGACAACAGGATTGCTTTGCACAGGCGGGATGACGGTGTTTTCCCGATCGCTTGTCTGTGCTGACGTGAGGTGAATCCGCTGGCCAATGAGATTTGCGCCGGGCCAGAATTGGCGGGCCATGGTTTCGTTGATGATGGCAACAGGCGGCTGGCCGTCACGGTCATCCGGGTTGAAGAATCGGCCCCGGAGCAAATGCGCTCCTATGAGATCGAAGTAGCCTGGGCTAATCACACGGAAATTCGCATTGTCGGGTTCGCTTCCGTTCTCTGGGGGCCGCCCTTCGATGGAAAAGTCGAGCGTAGTGAGGTCCACGCTGCGGTCGAACATCGGCAAACCGGAGACGAGAGCGGCATCTTGCACTCCCGGCAGTGCTTCGACGTGAGCGAGCGCATTTTCGAAAAAGCTGCCGATCTTGACAGCGCTCGAATATCGAGAAGTGGGAAGAGAAATCGTCAGGCTCAAAACATGCGCGGGCTCAAAGCCCAGATCAATGCTCTGAAGATTACGGTAGGTTTCCAGCATCCATGCGGATGAGACAAGCATAATGAGTGCCAAAGCGATTTCGCAGGCCACTAAAGAATCGCGTGAAATGCGGCTCTGACGGCTGCCCGCCATGCGTTGTCCGCCAGCGTTCAAAGCCGCCAACGGTTCGGCGCGCGATGAAAGCCAAGCGGGCGCGACGCCGAAAAAAAATCCCGTGAGAAGGGCTGTAGTAACGGCAAACAGCAGCACCCGAGGGTTGACGCGAATGAGTGTAGGGTCTACCGCGAGCCACGACGCAGGGATCAAATGAATGATAGAAGGCAAACTCCAATAGGCGAAGAGAATCCCGGAAAGAGCGCCAGCTGCGGCGAGCAGGAGAGCTTCCGTGAGCATCTGGCGCACGATGCGGGAGCGGCGCGCTCCAAGCGCCAGGCGAATGGCGACTTCGCGCCAGCGAGTGGTGGCGCGCGCGATCAACAAGCCGGCCACGTTGGCGCAAGCGACGATCAAAAGAAGGGCGGCGGCAGCCAGCGCAATCAACAAAGCAGGTCGTGTGCCGGAAGTCATCGCCTCATAGATACTCCAGAAATGCAGTTGAAGATCCGCGTACTCGGGATGAGCAATGCGATTATCGCGGGCCATTTGTCGCGCGAGCACACTCAGTCTAGCCTCCACCTGGATCCATGTGACTCCCGGCCGCAGGGTAACCAGTACCCAAAGATTGCGGCGTGAACGATCCGGATCCGAGAGATTGGGCTGCAGCGGTACCATCACGCCCGAACCAAACGCGGATTCGTGAGGTCTGGTAACGCCGACGATGGTGTAGTCAGTTTCATCCAGCTTTACGCGCTTTCCTAGGATTTGCGAGTCGCCATTGAAGTGGCCCTGCCAGAATTCGTAGCTGAGTATGGCGACGGGTGGGCCACCGGGGCGATCTTCACCAGGCAAGAAGTTGCGGCCAAGATGCAAAGGCGACGAAAGAACGCTTGAAGTGATGTGCGCACATCCGACGCGTTCGGGATAAGTGCCGGATGTGAGAGCGGAGTTCGACCACTGAAGCGCGCCTGCCTGTTCAAAAATGTCTCGCAGTGCGCTGATGTTGACGAACTCCGCAACCGAGAAATGGAAAATACGCTCGGTGCGGTGGGGTTCATCGCCGACCACCGCGCCTAAGCGATACCAATCTCCGTTCTTGCGAAGCGACGCGTCTGTAATGCTGAAGATGGCTGTGTTGGCGCCAATGCCTAGTGCGAGGGTGAGGACGGCCACGGAGGTGAAGCCGGGAGATTTGCGCAGCATGCGGAGGCCGAAGCGCAAGTCTTGGAGGAGAGTTTCGAGGGAATTTACGCCGCGCGTGTCGCGGCATTGTTCTTTGCGCAATTCCAATCCATCCATGGCGCGCATTGCGGCATGGCGCGCGTCGTCTTGTGACATACCTTGGGGGAGGAATTCCTCGGTTTTGCGCTCAAGGTGATATTGAAGCTCTTCGGCGAGTTCCTGCTCGACGCGGTTGCGGCGGAAGAGCGAGCGGAGCCTCAAGGGTATGGTGTAGAGCCAATGTTCGAGGCGCATGGTGCGCTCCTTGCCACTCGCAGCATTCCGAACAGAAAAAGCAGATCCCTCGCTGCGCCTGCCGCAGGCAGACTCGGGATGACAGACAGCCGCTATTGCCTATGCTTCTTTCAGCTTGACGACATGGGAGATCGCTGCCGAAAGGCGATTCCAGTTGCCAGTTTCCTTTTCGAGCTGCCTGCGGCCGAGGCGCGTCAGCGAATAGAATTTGGCGCGTCGATTGTTTTCGCTGAGCTTCCATTCGGCCTTGATCCAGCCTTCCTGTTCTAGCTTGTGCAAGGCCGGGTAG
>JAWOLO010000355.1:0-2542 GCA_033853375.1 Terriglobia bacterium | reverse complement strand
ACTCAAGTCTGCCGGGGGAGCATTCGGTTCGCGACCGAATGCGCCGTTTGCACTGTGCGGGAGCCAAAGCTCCCCAAATATCTCGTTGGCCGGATCCCGCTCTCGCATCATGCCTTTCGATCATCCAAAGCGGCGGGAACGTGCCCAGTAGACAGGCCAAGGCATGCGCAAATTCCGGCAAACCAAAATGTCGGGATGATCGCGCGACTCTTCGTTTTCCACGCTAAACCGATTTGTATTTTTTGCGGCCACGGTGCAGTCATCAAAGAGCTTTCTGGCCTCCTCCAGATCGAAACCTGCGAGGATTACGGTTCGCGGCAGCCGCGGGTCGTATCCGCGATACCAGAACGAGTTGGTGAGGCACATGGCGTGAGGCAGGCCCAGGGCGGGACCATACAAGTTCAGGGCGCCTCCTTCCCCGTAGTTTCCCGTGAGAATTCCAGTGTTCTGCCGCTCGTCGGGTGACAACGAGCGATAGACACTCGCAACGGACTGCGCCAGGTCCGGCCAGCCGATCTCTTCGCGGAACTGATCGTGCATCTTGGCGGTGACCCTCCAGAGCCTTGACCCGATGGGCGCAACCGGCATCACCAGCAGCGCAAAAGCGACTCCTCCCGCAACAATTGCCGTCCACTGCACGCCGTAGGCGAAGCGCGACCACGTAGCACGCGAATCGGCAAGCAAATTTCCAAACAGGATGCTCCCGCCGGCAAGCACCATCGGATAAAGCGGAGCCGTGTAATAGGAACGTGCACCAGCCACAGCGAATAGCGTGAAGGTGACGATAAACGTCCATCCGAGTAAACGGTAGCGCAGCCCCTCCTGACGAATGAGGTAGAACCACAGCCCGAAGAGAGTCAGTGGCGCAGTTGCCAGGTTTACGCAGACCCAAAGCTGCTCTGAAAAGAATCCCCTGTAGCGGCCCTGCCGCAGATCGCGGGCGTGCAAATGGGACAAGAAGTCCAGAGAGATAAAGTGATGCTGCATCTGCCAAATGAGATTGGGCAGAAAAACGAGTATGGAGAGCGCAACGCCGACCCAAAGCCAGCGGCTGCGCAAGAAGCGCCGCGCGTCAGTGAGTAGAACTGCGCCAGCAAGACCGAGGGCGAGAAAGCCCATCGTGTAACGCGTCTCCATGCCGACACCGAGAACGACGCCAATTGGCATCCACCAGCGCGAATCATCAGAGTTCAACAGCCGAACGAGAAGATAAGTGACCGTGACGCCCCACAGATAGTCGAACGAGACATATTGAAACACTGCCCCTTGGATGAGAGAAACGGGAGCGATTCCTGCGGCTACTGCAGCGAGCAATTGCACGTGGCGGTGTCCGCCGAGTTCCTTGGCAATCAACCCGGCCAGCACCATAATCAGGCTTACAGCGGCGGCGGAGAGGACGCGAAACCCAACAAGCGAAGTACCGAAAAGAATTAACTCCAGACGGCCCAACAGGGGAGTAATGGGTGGATAGGCGACAAAGCCCCAGTCCAGGTGGCGCGCATCATCGAGAGTCTGCAGTTCATCGCGGTGAAATCCGTATTGGCCATTGGTCGCAACGTGAATCGTGAAACGCAAGGCTGCTATGGAAACTAGCACACCCAAGTCCGAGTGAAAAAAATCTACGACTCGTTTCCACATTAGATCTGGAATCCTTTCACAATGTTGCGCGTCAAAGCTGGAGGCCCAAAGTGTTGGGAAGAACGCAAAGCGAGAAGACCACGCCGACCCAATCGAACACTGCGGGTGCTACGGACCCGCCGTGTCGCTGCACACGCGAAGGCGACCCTCAAAGAACTGACGCTCCATAGTATTCCGGGCAAGCCTGAGTGCAGCCTCGAAGTGGTTGCGCGCAATTTCTCTTCGCCCGCTCCGCAGCTCAAACTCACCGAGTGCAGCATGATAGAAGGGATAAGAAACAAGGCGCTCTAGTTTAGGTATGGCGCGAATCTCCTCCAAGCCACGCTCTGGACCGCGGTGTTGCGCTATGGCGATTGCACGGTTAAGCGCAACGACTGGTGTCGGGCGTATCGCCATCAATTGATCATAAAGCGAAACAATCTGGCCCCAGTCGGTGTCCTCAACGCGACGGGCCATTGCATGAACTGACGCGATGGCAGCCTCCACGTGATATTCGGTCAACTCGGAACCAGTTGCCGAAAGATTGAGCAGTTGTTGCCCTGCCTCTATGAGATTTGCATCCCATCGCGAACGATCCTGATCAAAGAGGGTGAGCAACCCGCCCGCAGCGTCGAGGCGCCCGGGCAAACGAGCCGCAAGGAAACAGAAAAGGGCCGAAAGGGCGTAGGTTGCTGGCGTCGCCGTCGCCGGATTTGCACGAAGGAGCTCTGCCAAACGCATCGCCTCTTGGCACAGTTCGGCGCGCACGACGGACTCCGGGGACGCGCCATGATAGCCTTCGTTGAAAAGCAGGTATAGCGCACGCTGAACAGCGCTTAGGCGATTCACGAAATCGCCGGTGTCCTTAGTGTCAAACAACTTCTTCGAGCTTGCGAGCACTTTCTTAGCTCTGGTGAGGCGCTTT
>JAWOLO010000354.1:0-12165 GCA_033853375.1 Terriglobia bacterium | reverse complement strand
CAAGAGTGAAATGCCCGTCGCGCAGGTGAACCGCTTGCTGGAGCTCGTAAACTATCAAGAAGGAGCGGTGGTTAGCCGGACACTCGTGCACTGTGCAACGGGAACCATCACACTTTTCGCTTTCGATGAGGGCCAAGGCTTGAGCGAGCATACAGCCCCTTTTGCTGCGCTGGCGCATGTGTTGGAGGGTTCCGCGGAGATTGTAGTTTCGGGAAAGCCGTTGCGGACCAGCGCAGGCGAAGCCGTCCTCCTGCCGGCAAATCAACCGCATTCCTTAAGGGCGATCACGAAGTTCAAAATGCTTTTGACCATGATCCGTTCATAATCCTGGTCGGCACGCGCAGGTCACAGGGACTGGATTGCCATTCGCGGAACATTGTGGAGTTGCTCGCCCGGAACTGGAATTCGAATCCAGTTCCGGTAAAATTGGCAGATACAAATCGACACAATGGACTGGTTCATTTTTATGGGACTGCGAAAACCAAAAAGCATCAAGCACAATGGCAAAAAGCTCACGGAGATTCTGAGGGCGCACGAACTTTTTTTTCAAGGCAAAGACGGCGGAGCTCGCGCCGACTTGACTGGCGCGGATCTCTCAAACGCGGATTTGTCCGGCCTGAATCTGAGCGGAGCCATTTTGCGCAACGCGAATTTGGAAGGAAGCGATTTGCGAACAGCGCGACTTCCCGGAGCGGACTTGACTGGAGCCCGCTTGCGAAACGCCGATTTGCGAAACACGGACATGACCGAAGCCATTCTTCCCGGAGCGGATCTGACCGAAGCGCAAGCGAGCGGCGTAGAATTTTTCAGGTGCGACCTTTCGAACGTCAGTTTCGAACGCGCCCGCCTGCGCAACGTAAACTTAAGAGGAGCCACTGTGACCGGCGCCCGATTTTCGGGCGCGGACATGGGCGTGGCCATTTTAAGAGAAACGGATTTGACGGGCGCCGACCTTTCCGGAGTGAACCTGTCGACCGCGCTGCTGCCCAAAGGATTTTCAGCGGCGCAAGTCCACCCAAGTGCGCAGGCGGCGAAGAAAAGCGCTTAGCCCAAGCCAAAGGCATCTAGGGATTCAAGTTCCATAGAGACAAAACCGGTCATGTACACAACGAAGTAGAACATGGAGCACGATGCGTTTCCCGATCGGTTGTTGTCTTCCCTGCCTCAACCGTTCCGCTGCGCACTGCTCTCTATGTATGCGGCCGAACCACAACTAGGCGAGGATGGCCAGATGCACGCTCTGGAGGGCAATACCGGCCTTTCCCCAGCAGTTGGTATTTGGATCTATGAACTCTGCCGGAGAGTGAGACCATTGGCTACGCTTGAAATAGGGCTCGCCTACGGGTTCAGCACCTTCTGTTTCCTGGCGGCGCTCGCGGGCCATCCTGCCTTTTGATGGAACGCCTCCTGCTGGCATTCCTCGTTTCCGCGTGTTAGCCTTCGCCAAGTAACCAGGGTTTCTTGTGCGAACCGTGGCAACCCCAGCGACACAACTCGAAACCTCGGCTGTGCGCGAGCGCGTGCTGGAGGTGATCCGCACACTGCTGAGCGAGCTAGGCAGCCAGGGCGCGCTGCCGATGCTGCATCTCTCTTCCCAACTGGACCGCGAACTAGGGCTAGGCAGCCTTGAGCGTGTGGAGTTGCTTACTCGGCTGGAAGATGCCTTTGGCCTGCGCTTGCCGGACCGCGTCGCCTCGGAAGCAAACACCCCGGAAGATTTAGCGCGCACGATTCTTGCGGTGCCGCGCACGGCGGAAGAGGCGGCGGAGCAAGAGTCCGTGTTCCGAGCCACAGCTACCACCCAAAAGCTGCGCCGCGAAGCCGTGGGCGCGGGCGTGTTTTCTGCGGAGACGCTCATTGACGTGCTTCGCTACCGCGCCAAGCACAACGCCGAACAAACACATCTCCTGATTACCGAAGACAGTCCGGATGGCGAAAAAAGTTTCACATTGACGTTCGGCGAATTGCATGCAGCGGCACAACGGTTTGCCGAAGAACTGGCGCGGCGTGGAGTGCCTGCAGGCGGACGCGTTGCGCTGATGTTACCTACGTCCCGCGCTTTTTTCATCTCTTACGCGGGAATCCTTCTAGCCGGGGCCGTGCCTGTGCCGATTTATCCGCCATTTCGCGCCGACCGCATTGAAGAATACGCCGCGAGGCAATCCGCGATTCTAAGCAACGCAGAAGTCTGTCTATTGCTGACGTTCCGGCGCGGAGAGGCCGTGGCGAAGCTGCTGCGCCCGCGCGTGCGCTCGCTGAAGGAAGTGGCAGATGTGGAAAAAGTGATCGAGGCCGCCGACAAAGCTCCGCTGCCGGCACCGGGCGCACTTTCTCCACACCTTATCGGCAGCCGCGTTCGAAAAGCCAGCGACCTGGCGATGCTGCAATACACCTCGGGATCAACTGGCGATCCGAAAGGCGTGATGCTGACGCACGCGAATATGCTGGCGAATATTCGGGCGATGGGCCAGGCCGCGCAGTTGTGCCCGGACGACGTGGCGGTGACGTGGCTGCCCCTGTATCACGACATGGGCTTGATCGGGGCGTGGCTCATCCCGCTGCATTTTGGAATTCCCGTCGTGGTGATGTCGCCGCTGGCTTTTTTGACGCGCCCGGAAAAATGGCTGCAGGCGTTTCACAAGCATCGTGGAACTCTAGCAGCGGCGCCGAACTTTGCGTACGAGCTTTGCGTGCGGAAGATCGCGGACAAAGACATTGAGGACCTGGATCTCAGCTTGTGGCGCGCGGCGCTGAATGGCGCGGAGCCCGTGAATCCGGAGACGCTGGAGCGGTTTGGCGAACGCTTCGAGAAATACGGATTCCGCCGCGAAGCGCAGTTGCCTGTTTACGGACTCGCGGAGGCCACGCTGGGAGTTACCGTGCCGCCGCTGAACCGAGGGCCTCGGATTGATCGCGTGGAGCGCGAGACGTTCGCGTTGAACGGACGCGCCGTGCCTGCGGGCGCGCAAGACGATACGGCCATTAGCTTTGTGTCCTCGGGCAAGCCCTTACCGGGCCACGAGGTGCGAGTCGTGGACGAAAATGGGCAAGAACTGCCTGAGCGCACCGAAGGATTCCTGTGGTTCCGTGGTCCTTCGGGGACCAGCGGCTACTATCGCAACCCGAAGGCGACGGAAGCATTGCTGCCTCAGGGAGCCACGGCGGATGACGGAGGATTTCCGTGGGTGAACTCAGGCGACCGGGCCTATCGCGCGGAAGGAGAGATTTACGTTACCGGGCGCGTGAAGGACATCATCATCAAGGGCGGACGCAATTTGTATCCGCACGAAGTCGAGGAACTGGCGACACGAGCCGAAGGGATTCGCAAGGGCTGCGTGGTCGCCTTTGGACTGAGCGATGAAGAAAGCGGCACCGAAAAGCTGGTGGTGGCAGCGGAAACGCGTGAACGAGAGACGGCCCGCCGGGCGGCGATTGCGGCGAAGGTCACCGAGTTGGTGTCGCAAGGATTAGGGTTGCCTCCGGACCGCGTAGAGTTGATTCCCCCAGGAAGTATTCCCAAAACGTCGAGCGGCAAGCTGCGGCGCGAAGAGACGAAGCAGCTTTATATTGCAGGCTCGCTTTCGGCAAGGCGCGCACCAGCGTGGGTGCAGATTGTGCGGCTGGGCACGAGGAGCGGGCTGCACAACTTCGGCCGAGAATTTCTCGCAGGATTAAAGCGCGGATGGGAGATTTTGTACGGCGTATACTTCCTCCTGGTGTTTGCGCTCTGGATGGTACCGACGTGGGCGTTGCTCCATTTCGTCCAGGATCGTCGTCGCGCGGCGGGACGGTACACTTCTTCGGCGCTGAAAATTCTATTTGCGCTGGTTGGGTGCAGAGTGCGCGTAACCGGCAAAGAAAACATGGAGGTTCCCGGCGCGAAAATTTTTGCGTCCAATCACACGAGCTATTTCGATGTGCTTGCGCTGATGGAGGGACTGGGCGTGCCTTACCGCTTCGTGGCGAAAATGGAAGTGCGCCACATGCCGTTTATCGGGGCGTTTCTGGAACGTATGGGGCATCTGAAGTTTGACCGCAGCGATCCGGAGTCGCGCTTGCGGCAGGTTCAGGAAGTGGAAGAATTACTGCGCAACGGCGAATCGGTTTTTGTTTTTCCGGAGGGCACATTCGCCGCGGAAGACGGCGTGCGGCCCTTCCAACTCGGCGCTTTCAAGGCATCCGTTGCCACGGGCGCGCCCATCGTGCCCATTTCGCTTGCCGGCACGCGTAAAATCTTACGCGACCGCACGTACTTGCCGCGCCACGGCAGCGTGACCATTACCGTTCACTCTCCGATCTATCCGAAGGCGGCAAGCAAGAGCGGAAACGCGGGCGATTCGGAGTGGCGGGAATTGATTCGCTTGCGCGATGCCACACGTGAGGTGATTGCGCGGGACTCGGGAGAACCACTCTTGTAAGAGGTCTCTTCAATGTCAGATCTCTCAGTTTTCAGGAAAGCTCCAGAAGTCTTTAGCTAAACACAGGTCTTCTTCAACTTGAGACTTCCATTTCTTGTAGAAATCTTCTGCAAATCGTAGCTACGAATCGCGCGGCAAAAATTCCGAAAACTTACAACTAAGAGTGCTTTTCGCGCATCTCTATGGACAAACAAATCGAGAGATGCGGAGCGCTGCCTCCCCTGCCTGAGGCAACCCGCGAAAAGCGCGGCCGCGCTTAAAGCGTGCGAGCCTGCGCAAACTGTTAAAACAAAATGGAGGCATTATGAAGTTGAAGCTATGGGTGTCTTTGCTCGCGGTACTTTGCTTTTCGGCCGCCCCGGCCTTTGCGCAGGAGAGTGCGCCGAAGGTGGATATTTTCGCAGGATATTCTTACGTGCAGGCGAATCCCGGCGTGACCGGAGTGGATAGTTTCCATCTCCACGGCGGAAACGCTTCCGCAGCCTACAACATCACGAGTTGGCTCGGCGGCGTTGCTGACTTTGGCGGCTACACCAACGGAAACATTCTCAACACGCACAACAGCGGCACGTTTTCAACGTACCTCTTTGGGCCGCGCGTGTCCTATCGCCATTACAGCAGGGTCACACCTTTCGGACAAGTGCTTTTCGGCGTGGCGCACGCGAACGCGGCCGCGTTCGGGACCGCCAACACGCAGAATGCGTTTGCGATGACGGCAGGCGGCGGCGTGGATTACAAGTTGTTTGACCACTTCGCGATTCGCCCGTTTCAGGCAGAGTATTTGCTGACGCGATTCAACGAAAACACGCTGGGCACGCGAAATCAGAATAACTTCCGCGTTTCGACCGGATTCGTCTTCCGGTTCTAAGGGGTGAACGAACCTAACAGAATCGGTTGCCGGGTGTTAGGCAGAGGGGCCGCGAAGTCAGGCAGAAGCGGCCCCTGCACCTTTTTGGGGCGCATGAACACGTTCGGAACGCTTCCATCGGGTTCGATCGGACAGTGATCAAGCCAGGATCCCTCGCTCCGTCTGTCTGCCGCAGGCAGGCTCGGGATGATACGCACGCTTGTTTTTCAGAAGGATGCTAATGCGCCATTGTGTAAATCACGGTGATGTGCGTATCGATCTGCACGGGCTGGCCATTGAGAATCGTCGGCTTGTAGCGCCATTGACGTACAGCTTCCAGTGCTGATTGAAAAAATATCGGGTCGCCGTCGACGACTTCGAGAGACTGAATCGTACCGTCAATGGCGATGATGGCTCGCAGTTCCACACGTCCTTCCTTGTGAATCTGCTTTGCTAGCGGCGGATAGACCGGCTCGACGCGGTAAATCAGCATCGCGGGGTCGAGGTGCGTCATGCGAAGAATCGATGGCTGTGCGACATGGCGATCCTCTGGTGGCGGGGGAAAATTGGTTCGTGCACCTAAAATCGGAATCAGTCCTCCTCCAGGGCCCTCGGGAATGCCCTGGCCCAAGCCGTCGAGGGGCGCATCATTAATGGCATCTTCGCCTGATCGTTGAGAGTCACGCGTCACGATAATGGGCGGAATGTTCGGAGGCGCGCAAAAGTGGCAAACACTTTGTTGCTGCCGGTGAGGATGTTGCGCACCTGCGTCGTGCGATGTGCCCCTATAGCGAGAATACGGCGGAATGGGCGTTGTGATAGCAAAGGTGATGGTCTGCGTCTT
The DNA here is from genome assembly GCA_033853375.1 of Terriglobia bacterium. Classification (GTDB taxonomy): domain Bacteria; phylum Acidobacteriota; class Terriglobia; order Acidiferrales; family UBA7541; genus Acidiferrum. The sequence goes on along the minus strand of JAWOLO010000354.1, from coordinate 6,056 downwards.
GCTGAAGAGCGGGAGCAGAATCAGCAGGCCGAGCACTGCCGTTTGCATCACGATCGAGAGAATGAGCGACCGGCGGCGAACACCGCGTTCACGACGGCGCTGCTCTGGGTCGCCTTCGACAAGACACATTCCCAGAGAACCTAAACTTTCTTCTTGGGCCTCAGAAACGTTTCGAGATTCGAGCGGCATCACGCACCTCCACAGTTTTTTCTGCGAGGGTTTGCCGATCCCTTCGTGGCACACACAAGGGACCGCGAAGATTTTGCGACGCCAGCCTCCGGAGGTTGCTCTAGTCCTCCAGGAGACCGGCGCCGCGCTCGCAGGGATGTGAGGTTGCGCGCGTCCTCCCAGCGTTGGACACCGCGGGGCAGCACAAGTTCCCGGTGGGAGTTATAAGTCGTAAGTTTTAAGTGGTAAGTAAAGAAGGACGGCTTAACTGGGAATAGAGCATAGCGCAGCAATTACGCTGTCTTTTTGAGGCAGCAAGGACGCGAGCCGAAGTAAGGCTGCGGGAGTCGTAAGTTATAAGTTATAAGTACCGAGCACTGAGTGAAGAGAAAAGCTGGGCGCCGTTCTTCTTCGGAGACAAGCTGAAGGCCGACTTTGGACAGACAAGCAGGGAATCGAGTAGCGGCCCAGGTGAAAGATTGACTACAACCCATTTGAATTGAACGAGATACAGAAAACTGTACCCGCACTACCCGTCTGTGCATCTTATTAACTGAGGACGTGGATCCCAGGAGGTTGACTCCCATGGACCGGCGTAATGCAGAGACCATTGGCGTGCGCCGCACCGGGTGGGCTGCCATGGACCGCGATCCGCAGCAAGACAAGGTGGAATTCATCTGTCCCCACTGCGGTGCGCGGGACCAGAAGAATGCCCGGCGCGAGCGTACTCTGTATCGTTTCACGGACGGCTTTATGCAGGATTTGCAGGGCGAAGTGACCGTTTGCCATGCCTGCAAGAAGTCGCTGCGCGTGGTTCCCATCGTGATGGTGCACGATCAAGAAGAGGCGCGAAGGTTTGCAGCAGTTTTTTCCGACGAGCACTTGGTCACGGCGAACTGAAGCTTTTACTAAGTTCTACTAAAGGGATGCGGGGCGCTACCAGCGGCGCCCCGCTTTTTCTTCACAAGTCCGTCTCCCTTCCTCGCGCCCAAAAAAGATCTAACCAGGATTCCTCGTTTCCCCTGCCTGACGCAGGCTCGCTCGGAATGACATTTCGTGACCTAAGTCTGGATTTCATTGTTAAGCGCGAAGCGCTGTGAACCAGTCTGTCATTCCGAGGCTACGCTTTTTGTGGCCGAGGAAATCCTGGCTCGATTTCAGTGTTATTGAGGACATCCCAAGAGCGAAAGGCTGGGCCAGCAGAGGCAGGGCGCTGCTTCCTTAACTGAAAAAACTGAAAAGAGAGGGGGCGCTCCCAACGAAAGGAGCGCCCCTAGCGATAGTCAGCGGTTAGTGGCGGTCGTGGTCGTGATCATGGTCATCCCAGTCACGATCCGTGTGCCAGCGGTGACCGTCCTCATCCCACCAGCGATGGTAGTTGTTCCAGCAACGTTCGCGCGCTTCATGCAGTTCGTGACGCGCGTGGTCGGCTTGCCTGCTGTTCCAACCATGGTGCTCGATAGCTTCGTGCAGCCGGTGGTCGGCCTTAGCAATGCGCCTTTGGCAACGATCGTAATCATCGGCGTAAACCCGAGGCGTTGCCACAAATGCCAACAGGCCAACCATCGCCACGGCGGCCAGCGCCGACCGCGCGAAGAACTTCTTCTCTCCCGTGTTAGTAGTCATGTCTCTCCATCCTCTCGTAAATTTCCCCGACCGGGATGGGGCGTTGGTCCCTGTTTCATCAAACACCATTGCGCGAAAAATGTAGCGGCCTGCGAACAGAGGCATTGGGGAGCACATTTTTGACGGGTTCGACGTTCTTCCCATTGATCTGCGCTTGACATGGAACTAGCCAAGATTCCTCGTCGCTTACAGCATAAACTGCTTGCGGCACGCAAACCGCTGCAGGCTCCTCGGAATGCCAGAGACGGTCCTCCTGTGCGCTGAGGCCTCCCCGTGAGAGAGTTTTGTCATTCCGGGCCTGCCTGCGGCAGGCAGGCACAGCGAGGAATCCTGGCTTGAATTCAGCGTTGGCGGTTCACGTTGCGAATCAGTACGCTTGCAAGAACGGATCGACGTTCATGTGATATTTTTCGAGGCCGGCGCGCACGCGGTCAAAAGCTTCATCCACGGTGTCGGCGAATTGCAACATTTCGTATTCTTGTTCGTTGATGGTGCCCCAACGCACCATCGCTTTCCAGTTCAGCACTTCATCCCAATATCTGCGCCCGTAAATCAGAATCAAATTGCGCTTGGGCAGCTTGCCGGTTTGCAGCAGAGTGAGCATTTCCCAGAGTTCGTCCATCGTGCCGAAGCCGCCGGGAAACACAATCAGCGCCTTGGCGATTTGCGCGAACCACAGTTTGCGCATGAAAAAGTATTTGAAGTTGAAGCTCAGCTCCGGGCTGATATAAGGATTGGCGAATTGCTCGTGCGGTAGCTCGATGGAAAGGCCGATAGACTTGCCGCCCGCTTCGTAAGCGCCGCGATTGGCCGCTTCCATGATGCCGGGGCCGCCGCCGGAGCAGACGACGAAGCGGCGCGGCTTGGGCCCAAGGGTCAGCGCCCAATTCGTGAGTTTATGCGAGAGCTGGCGCGCCTCTTCGTAGTAACGCGACATTTCCAGAGAACTTTTAGCGCTCCGCAGCGCGGCGCGGTGTTGGTGCAACTCTTCCGCTGACATTTTGCTGGTTTTCATGCGCTTCAGCCGCGTGTAGCGCGCCTGCGCGGTTTCGTGCGATTCGATGCGCGCCGAGCCGAACATCACGATGGTGTCGCCAATGCCCTCGTTCTTGAGCTCCACGAGAGGATGAATGTACTCTGCAAGAATTCGAATCGGACGCGCCGGTACGCTTTTCAGGAACTTTGGGTCCTCGTGGCTGACCTTAGGCGCGTGCTGGGACTTCATTTTTTTGCCGTCGGGCATGTGTCTGTTCTCCGGAAAGCACGAACTTTGATTGTAGGAATGTCAGGCGGTCTGCGGCAACGTCTTCCAGCAATGCTGCGTCGAATTGAGTACACTGGTTCTGGGATTGGAATAACGGAACCTCGGCGCGGGATGGACAGTATGAATTCGACAAGACAACAGGGATACCGAGCGGCTTGGCTACTCCTGACCGTGCTGTTTGCAGCAGGGACGCTGCTGGCGCAAGCGCCGACCGGGCCGCTTCCGCCGAAGCCGGGTGTTCCAATACAGCAGCCTCCCAAGAGCGAGATCAAGGTGCAGGTGGCGCTGGTCACGACTCCGGTGACGGTGCGCGATCAGCGGGGCACCATGGTACACAACCTGGAAGCCAAGGATTTTCAGGTGACCGATAACGGAATCGTGCAAAAGGTTTCGCACTTTGATTTGGGCGGCGATCCCCTCTCGCTCGTCATTCTGATGGAAACGAGTTCGCGCATCGAGCCGCTGATGCCGGAGATACGCAAGACCGGGATTCTATTTACGCAAACCGTCATGGGACCGACGGGCGAAGCCGCAGTGGTGGGCTTCAACGACTCAGTGGACAAACTGCAGGACTTCACAAGCAGCGCCGATCAGATCGAAAACACGATTGCGAGCCTGCGAGCCGGAACCTCCGGATCGAAGCTGTACGACGCGATGGCAGCAGGCGTGGAGATGCTCTCGGACCGCCCGCAAGCAACGGTAGAAAAACCGGGGCGGCGGCGCGTGCTCCTGGTTCTCTCTGAAGCCGTGGATGATGGCAGCCAGAAAACGTTGGGAGAAGTGCTGCGGCAGGCACAGCTCGCGAACGTCACGATTTACGGCGTGGGGCTCTCGACGACGCGCGCGGAGTTGCAGGCCAAGCCAAGGGCCCCCGAGCGGCCCAATCTTCCTGTTGGCTCGGTGCCTCCCCCACCCGGCGTTCCGGCAACGCCGACCTATGAAGACAATTATCGCTACGGCAGCGCTGACTTGATGGCCGCCGTAGTTTGGCTGGTGCAGCACATTCACGATCAGGTGAAAGGCAATCCCCTGGAATTAGCGGCGGCGGCTACGGGCGGAGCACAGCTGTCCACCTTCAAGGATCGCTCCATTGAAAACGCCATCGACGAAATTGGCGGCGAACTGCACTCGCAGTACACGCTCAGCTACACTCCAACCGATGCAGGTGCCATGGGCTATCACGAAATCAAAGTGTTCTTGCTTCGGAACGATGCGAAGAGTCTGAAAGTTCGCGCGCGACCAGGATACTACCTCGCCCCGCCGGAAGGTTAAGATTGCGGACCAATCACCTTTAAGCGATTTGCTTCCAGAAGCTGCCGTCACGAGAAGTGAGGAGCGCGTCTTTGCGAGCATCCCAGCGCAAAAAGTGCGGCGTGTGCATGTGCTCGGTATGTGCGTCACGGCTGGCCCAAACTTCGTGGAGCAGATAGCTGCCGGGCTGCTCCAGGGAACCGTGCAGGTCAAAGGTGAGGCAGCCTTCTTCTTTTCGGGATGGACCGATCAGGGCGCGCAGTTCCGCTTCCAACAGCAGTTCCTGGCCCTCGCGGGCACGCAAAAAGACCATTCGAGTAACCGCTTGCTTTGGCAGTTTCCCGGCGGACGACGCCTTCTTGCGCGCTTTGGGTCTAGCCGATCTCCGGGCCTTCGTTTTGCGCTTCGGCATAGTGCGGGGGATTGTAGCGCAAAATGCTCCCCGCGCAAGTCATATCCGAGCAGCGCAAGACTCAGTTGAGGTCTTTTGCGCCACTCTCATCGAATCGCGCATGGGCGCAAGCGAGGCCAGGATTCCTCGCTTCGCCTGCAGGCCGCAGGCTGGCTCGGAATGACAGAATTAAGTCCCAACGCAATTGCTGATGTCTGTGTCATTTCGAGGGCGGTGTTTGCCTGCCTCCGCAGGCAGGCCCGCGGAATCCTGGCTTGGTTGCGCCAACACTGGAGAATCAATGAGACGTAGATTGCGCGGCTCTTATTTGCCTTCTGCCGCGTCCTTGCGCCCAGCGTTGAGGCTGTCGAAGTTCACGATCGTGTTCAGCACCATCGCGTACGTTCCCCACGTCTCGCCGCGATAGACAGGATTGATTGAGAACAGCACGATGTGTCCCTTGCCCGATGGCGCATCCACCACAGCGGGATGCTGCGCGATTTCGTCGCCGCCCTCGATCAAACCGGAGATGAGCAAATCCTTGCTGTCGGCGTAGCGGAAAATCACGCGCGGCCGGAGCGACGGAGGAATCACGCGGAAGCCGTTCCGCTTCTGCTCGTCCAACACCGGAGGCGATTCCCAAATCTCCGACTTGGGTTCTTCCGGCGCTTCCACGCCAGAGCGGCCGACTGTGAAGTCCGGATCGTCCATGCTGCCGCGGCCAGTGGGGCGTGCGTGCATTTCCGGGCCGAGGCGGCGCCTGCCACGCTGTCCCGCGATGCTGCTGAGCGAAAAGATCGGCCCATTGTCACAGTAGGCGGCGCCCTTTTCCTCGTAGCCATAGGCGATAGGGCTGGCATCGTCCACGAGGCGTGTGCCCACGACCGAGCCGACAATTTTCATTTTGTTTGCGTTTTGCGTGCTGATGCCGTCGGCAAATCCCAGCGAAAGCGCTAGCGAGGATGTGTCCGTGGCCGTCAAGAGCACTCCGCCGTGCTGCACGAATTCCTGCAAACGCGCCACGCCGTCCCAGCCCAAGCCCGGGCGCATGTCGTCGGTAGAATCGTTCTTGCCGACGAGGTTCGGCGTTTCCGGAGTGTTCTTCCACGGGAGCGGATTGCCCCAGGCCGTCGGAACGCCGTTGACGACGGCATTCACCCCGGCGTTGTAGCCAACAGGCGGAAACAGAATCACATCGTACTTCGCGTTCAGGTCCGGGATTTTCGCCACCGCTTGCGTGCTCATGTAGTCGTAAGGAATCCCCAGCTTGTCGAGCGCTAGGCGCCACCAGCCTTCGGTCTGCGTGCTCAGCCAGGTGTGTACGAAAGCGATGCGCGCGGCGCGAACCGGATGCGT
>JAWOLO010000353.1:0-4269 GCA_033853375.1 Terriglobia bacterium | reverse complement strand
TTCGTTGAAAAGCAGGTATAGCGCACGCTGAACAGCGCTTAGGCGATTCACGAAATCGCCGGTGTCCTTAGTGTCAAACAACTTCTTCGAGCTTGCGAGCACTTTCTTAGCTCTGGTGAGGCGCTTTCCCATCGCCGCGTGCGTGCTGACGAACGCGCTGGCAACCTCGTCCACGCTAAGCCACACAAGATGTGAAGGATGAGCGCTACCTGAGCCTCTTCGGGAAGGCGAGGGTGGCAGCAGGAGAACATCATGCGAAGTTGGTCGTCTTTGATTGCATGCGGTGAAAACTCCTCTTCTAAGGTCGGCGCAAGTGTCCACTCGCTCTGAAGCAGCCGGCTGAGTTCCGGTGCAAAAGTGCGGGCCGTGCGCTCCCTCCGGAAAACATCAAGTGCACGGCTCTTTGCCGTCGCCATTAGCGTTCTCCCAACTTCGCCGACGAATGCAGATCGTGGAGCGCGAAACTCTCGCCCTTGATCATCACGAGGTCCTTTCCCTCGGGTACGGCGATCACCTCTTGCGCGACGGCTACAGGAGTGGTCAACAAGAGCCCTATGACGACCAACGACACTTGAACAACTCGGTTCACTTTGTCTCCTAAGGGATGTTGCGATTTTTCAAGAAGACCGAGCACCTGACTCCATGCTGTAGGCCCTTGGTGCATGGCAAAGACTCGATCTACCTGAAGATTTTTGCGCCTGACTGCCTGGACTACTTTATTCATCAGTTCGGGATCGTACAGCGTGTTGTCTTCGTTGATCACAAGGGTGTCGCTGGCATAGAGCAGATGATGCTCGGGGAAATACACCATGTACCTTTGTCGGTACTGCCTTCGATATTTTCTGACCACCATCCACGAACGTTATTGACGGCGTTGAATGCTTCTTCCGGAGTTTCGTCTACCGAAATCGTCGTCGTGAAAATCTTGATTGTTCATCGTGCTCCTCCTGAATCCTTTCTGTCTTGAAATTAGGCACCCGTTTACCACGGGCTCGGCTGAGCTTTGCCCGTCGTGATCAGCTTGCGCAAATTGCCATTTACGAGCAGGCCCCATGCGTTTGAACAATTGTTGTAACATTCAAATGCTGGCACCAAGCCTGCGTGCTCGAAGTGAACCTCTGTTTTGTCGCCCTTTTTAGCGATCTCAAAAACAATGTCCGTGCCTTTCCACTCTCTCCTATCTTTTGTGAAACTGAGATCCGCATCTAACACGTGCCAAACAACCTTTTTGCCAGGGATAAATTCCGCGATCTTTTGCTTAGAGCAGTGCACATCCTTGTAACGGTACGTGAATTCCGCGCCGAGTTCGTCGGTGTCGCCCTCGATTTCTCCTGACCACCACCCACGCACGTTATTGATGGCGTCAAACACTTGTTGGGGAGATTGGTCTACCGAAAACGCAACAGTGAAGTTCTTGCTCGTCATAATTCGTTCTCCAATCCTTCCATCACTACTTGGGCCCGGCGCAACCGAATTGTTGCCAAATTGACCTTTTATTGTGGCAAGCACCAGACGTCCTTGATCTTGCAAAGCCGCGCAAGCATGCGTTCGTATTCCTTGGTGATGGCGTCCCTTTCCTCCACGCCGCGAAACTGGACCATGTATCCGTGGGGTCCATGAAGTATGAGGAACGGATACGGCGTGTCCGGCCAACGCCCATGCTGGACGAGGTAGTGGAATTGTTCGGGTTTTGGGGGCACGGCTCCCACCTCTTCGCTGGCTACGTTCGGTGCGTAGTACATCACGTGTGGGACATCAGTGGTAGCGACATCCTCATTTTGATCAGGATTCAGGTAAGTCCTGAGAATTGGGGACAGCATGTATGAGACACCCGCTCGTTCCGGCGCTTTGTAGTAGCCTGTCTTGTACCGCTCCTGAATGATCTTCTTTAGTTCCTCAGGCGGAGCCCCCTTAGCCTGCATCTCAGCGGCATCGAAGAAGACCCGCATCTGTGCCTTAGCACCCGCTTCGTCAAAGGAGATCGGGTAGAGAATGTCGTCCCGATACTCCTTCAGAAGCCAAGTCCCTCTGAACGAATCATCGCCGGTTCGAGCAACTAGGGCGTGGAAACCGTTCGTGCCTTTGCGGGCAACTTCAAAGCCCTTGTCCGGATTTGAGACATATACGGTCGCGTTGTCTCTGAGGTGCGGTGGCAGCGCGCTAAGCGCGAGCTGGATTTCCAGATCTCGGGGCAGCGGCTCAGGTTTCTTTGCTCTCGCCGCATTTTGCGCGCCCGCTGTGACCGAGAATAGTAGAGCTAGAACCACGGAAGCAATCAGAACCTTTCTCATTTGAGCTCCTTTCAGCTTCAATTGCCCTATTGAATCCCCGCGATTTCTTTCGCTACCTATGCAGCACTCGCCGCGCTTGGCGGCACGAACGCTGCGAACTGGCGTTCGAGCGCCTTGCTTACGCCGGCGCGCCAGGCTTCGGCGATGGATTGAGACGCTGGATCGGGGAAAATTTCCTCCTCGCCTTTTTCCAAGCCGTCGAAGATGCCTACGGCCGCGGATTCGGTCGAGACTTTCGGTATGTTGAAGCCGCGGTTCATGTCGGTGTCGACAGGTCCCAAGACGACGGCGTGGACCGTCACGCCTTGGCTGGCCAGTAGCGCTCTGAATGATTGTGTCAGGTTAAGCGCGGCGGCCTTCGAGGTTGAGTAGGACGGAATGATCGGCAAGGGAGCGAGCCCCGCGAGGGACAGGTTGTTTACAACGGCTCCTTTGGAGCGTTTCAGGAGCGGCAAGAACGCGTTGGTCACTTTGAGCAGACCGAGGAAGTTGACCGCGAAGGTCTGTTCGAGCGCGTCGAAATTGCTGAGGTCGTCGTAAATGGCTATGCCAGCGTTGTTGATGAGAACGTCGAGCGTGTCGACCTCAGCGACGGCCCGCTGGATCTGGGAGGCGTTGGTTACGTCCAGCGTCAGAGGCTTCACGCGTTCGTCAGGATGCTGAAAAGTGCTGCGCGTTCCCGCATATACCTTCTTCACTCCGCGTCGAAGCGCCTCGTCGACAAGCGCTTTGCCGATGCCGCGGTTGGCTCCCGTGATCAAGACTGTCTTGTTCGTAATGTTCATGGTGTTCTCCTTTTGGACAGCGACTTCGCGGTTCTGAATTCAACTTCACTGCAATCTCAAAGATGCGAAACACAAACTGACATGTAGCGTTCGCTCGTTACGTCTAGTACATTTCCTTCACGTGCACGTCAGTTGTCACCGCCCGACGGTGTCGTCGCCCAGCGGCACATGCCCCGGAGTGGAGCGATGATTGTCCTGCCCACTCGGGTCAAGGAATACTCGACAGCAAAAATCTTCGTTCTCGACACGCGCCTGACGATTAATCCTGTGGATTCGAGATTGCGCAAAGTGTTGGTAAGCATGCGCCTTGAGACACCTCCGAGGCGACGGCGCAGCTGCCCGTGTCGATAGGGCCTCTCTTACAGCGAAAACAAGATTTTCGGTGTCCACTTTCCGATGAAGATCGGTGTCACCATTTTCGATCCTTACCCTGAGTTCATAGCGCTCCGCCTCCCGGCGGAAACTTCTCGGTGGACAACCTTTGGAATTTGTCATTCAGGCCTTCCTTTCGCGCTCGGCACCGTCCCACCTTGCCAGTGCTTGCGCCGTCAGGCGCAATTAGGAACACACGTGTACCTAGGCCGTCAGCCCTCCGGCGGAAGCCGCTTTAGCGACGATCCGCTTGCTAAGCAGAATGGGCACAACGCATCACCTCTCGATTCGGGTGCCGAAGCGTGACTGCTAAGCCGCTTCTGTATGGGTGACGGGTGAGGTGGGGGGACTTCTACATCTCTAGGAAAAAAGGCTAACCGCGTTTTTGGAGGAGGAACTCTCTTACCGCAGGATCTTCGGCCAAGCCGATTGCCCGGTCGTAAGCCTCTGAAGCTTCAACAGTTATTCCAAGCCTTTGCAGGAGATGAGCGCGGACGGCCCAATAGGGTTGGTAACCCGAGACAGCGTCAGCCTCAATGTCGTCCAGAAGCCGAAGCCCTGTTTCAGCTCCCGTCGCTTCCGCAACCGCCGCGGCGTATGCAATTCGAGTGCCCAGCGCCGGAGATATACCGACCAACTGTTCATAGAAGCGTGCGACAGCCGACCACTCCGTCCGACCGGTGCGGGCGCGCTCCGCATGCACGGACTGAATGGCAGCTTCGAGTTGAAAGCGTCCGACGCGCCCGTGCTTGAAAGCCTCTGCCAGATGACGCTCCGCCTCTTCTACTAAAGGGAGCGACCACTGGTTGGGGTCCTGCTCG
>JAWOLO010000352.1:0-2748 GCA_033853375.1 Terriglobia bacterium | reverse complement strand
GCGCGCAAGGCTTTGAGGACGCCGTTAACTTCACGTTCGCGCATGGCAATATCGCCGGCGATTTGTGCGTCCGAGTCATTGCCTGCGAAGGCGGCCCAGGAGTTGAGACCCATACGCGCGTTGATGGCAGCGCCATGCTCTTTCAAATTTAGGTCGTCGCGGCCCAGAGTGTATTTGTAAACGGAGCCTAAGGCTTCTCCTTTGTGGCCGACGGTTTTGTCGAGAGCTTCGAGATTGAATGCAGGAGTCGCAGCGGCGGGGGCGGCAGCAGAAGCGGGAGGGCGAGGGATAAGGTCAAGCGCGGGCTTGAGATCGCGGGCAAGCGTCATGGCGTCGCCGTGACCGTGGACGTGCATAAAGAAGACTCGCGGCTCGTCAAAGAAGAAATGATTGTGGAGGGCGGTGACTTCGATGCGGTGATCGAGCAAAGCGGAAAGGACGGGGTTGACCTCGTCTTGCGTGAGGACCAAGTCACCCATGAGAACCTCCATGCCATCTTCGCCTTTGGTCATGGCGACCCAGCCGCCGAAACCAAAGGCCGTCGGAGTGGCCTGGCCCGCGATGGTCATATGCAAGTCGCTGCGGGGAATGTTGACCTTCAGAACGTTGGCTTTGAAATCGCCGCTGTGCGCGAGCAAGGTAAGGACCTCTTGATATTCCTTTGGGATTTCCTGGGCGTCAGCGGGAAGGGAAGTGAGACCGGGCATGGCGAAGATCAGAACGAATATAGCGTGCATGCGAATGAACTTCATGAGTCCTCCCTCAATTGGAACTTTACCTCGTCACTTTACGCCGGAGAAGGAGATGTGAGAACTCCAGGCGCGATTCTTCGGCAGAAAAGCAGGTGTGGTAAACTGCGAATTGGGCATGGACAAACCGTTTGACTTCGCACTTGGGAGACTGACGGGCGAGGAATCTTATTCCCCCCCACCATCCCTACGCCTTGGCGGCGCCCAGGAACGCGGGACGTTTTTCCTCGAAACGTTCGGCTGCCAGATGAACGATCACGATTCAGAAAAAGTGGCCGGCGTCCTGCTCGCGCGCGGTTACAGGCAAGTGGAAACGCCGGAAGCGGCAGCGTTGATTCTCTACAATACGTGCAGCATTCGGGAGAAGGCAGCGCAGAAAGTTTTTTCGCGGCTTGGGGAATACCGCGCCAAGCAAAGTGAAGGGAAGATCATCGGCGTGTTGGGATGCGTGGCGCAGCAGGAAGGCAAAGGCATTTTCGAACGCGCGCCGTGGGTCAGCCTGGTGTGCGGCTCGGCGAGTTACAGGAAACTGCCTGAGCTGATCGCACAACTGGAGTCGGGAAACCATCGCGTAACGGGCCTCGATACGGACACGGACGAAACGTTCGAGACCGAGATTACGCGGCGCGACAATCCGTTTCGCGCGTATCTGACCATCATCGAAGGCTGTGACAAAGCCTGCTCGTACTGCGTGGTTCCCTATACGCGGGGACCAGAGCGCAGCCGAGCGAGCGATGCGATTCTGAGGGAAGTCCGGCAACTCGCGGAACTGGGCTACTCCGAAGTACAACTGCTGGGCCAGACGGTGAATTCTTATGCCGATCCAACGCCGCGGAAAATGAGTTTTGCGGAACTGCTGCTGGCGGTCGCAGAGGTTCCGGGAATCCGGCGCGTGCGGTTTACGACCTCGCATCCGAGCGATTTCACACCAGACATCGTCGCGGCAATCGAAGGTCAGCCGAAGGTTTGCGAGCACGTACATTTGCCGGTGCAATCGGGCTCGACGAAAGTGCTGCGCGCTATGCAACGCACCTACACGCGCGAGGAGTATCTTGAAAAAATCGCCATAATTCGCAGCGCGAAGCGGCCGATTGCGATTACCACGGACATCATCGTGGGCTTTCCGGGCGAGACCGAGGGTGATTTTGAAGAGACGCTGAGTTTGCTTGATGAAGTGAAATACGACAGTTTGTTCTCGTTCAAATATTCGCCGCGGCCGAATACACCTTCTTTGAAGTTGAACGATGCGATTCCGGAGGAAGAGAAGGGCCGCCGGCTCGCGATTCTTCAAGATAAGCAACGCGAAATCCAAACCGCGCACAACAGGAAGTTGATTGGAGAGACCTTTGAAGTATTGGTGAGCGGAAAATCCCGGCGAGAGAACCAGTGGTCGGGATATACCAGTTCGTATCGGCTGGCAAATTTCGCTTCCCATGAGGAAGAACTTTTGGGAACCTACGTACAAGTTCGTGTGACAGGGGCGACGCCGAATAGCCTGGTGGGAGAGCACGTGGTTTGACCTAGGGAGGCCTCCATGGAAGTGGAAATGAAAATCCGCGGCCTGATGATGGACCCCGTGACGAACATGCCCATCGTCGTGCTGAAAGACGTGCAAGGCCAGGCCATCCTCCCGATCTGGGTTGGTGTTTACGAGGCCAACGCCATCGCGCTGGAAATCGAGAAAGTGCATACGCCGCGTCCGATGACGCATGATCTGTTGAAGAATGTGCTGCTCGGGCTTGAGGTGCGCGTACAGAAGATTGTCGTGAACGATCTGAAAGACGATACGTTTTATGCGCTGATCTGGGTGGAGCGCGACGGACAGATGATGACGATCGACTCGCGCCCGAGCGATGCGCTCGCTCTTGCGCTGCGCATGGATTGCCCCATCTTCGTGGATGAAACGGTGCTTAAGAACTCCAAGGTCTCCAGCGCTTTTTCCGAGAAAAATACCAACGAGCAACTGCGGAATTGGCTCGAAGGACTCTCCGACGAGGAC
>JAWOLO010000351.1:0-3154 GCA_033853375.1 Terriglobia bacterium | reverse complement strand
ACAGTTCAAGCTCCCGCATCGTGTAGCCGTCTCGAACGCGTCGGGAGGTGCCCAATCGCTTCAACTTGTTGACGACGGAGCTTTCAGGACGGCGCAACCGTTTCGCGATTGTTGCTGACGACAGACGACCCACCATGTTCTCCAGACGGTCCAACTCCGCCTCTGTCCAAGGGCGCCGGTCCATCTTCATCGTTAGGCCCAACCGTGCGACCTGCCGCTTGATGTACCAGCGCGGCAAACCGGTCATGCGAATCATGCGGGTGAGGACTTGAAAGCGACGATTCAGCCCTCCGAAATAATGTGCTTTGAGATAGGCGTCGTGCTCCGGCAGCCAGGTGTACTTTACTCTTGCGCGGCGCTGCCGCTCCGCCCGGCACTTCAAGCAATATTTCGCTAGCAGTGGCGGCTGACCTTGCTTGCGTCCTTCTTCGATCAGTTGACCGCAGATGACACACTTCATGGGTATCCTCCCGATTGCCTGTTCGTGAGGCGGTGCTCGCTATGGATCGAGGTTCAAAAAGAACGAACTTGCTGAGTGCGTTTTCCCCGGAAGGCCAATCTGGCTGGAAGAGACAACTGCGGCGCTTAAGACAACTCCATGCCTAAAGCGGGTATTCAAATGTCATCGCGCATAGCCTAGAGAAGGTTGGGAGGCAGCCCCAAAGGTTGCCCCCCTGCTCACAGCAATCGAACGGTTGATGCGATCAATTGGAGGAAGCTGTCGCCAACTCAAGGAACGGCGCGAGCTTCGCGGTTGTCTTGAACTGCGGTATCGGATCGAGGTCCTTAAAAGCGCTCGTGAACGCGTTGGACAAGCTCCACAGTGTTCGCGGAGCGAACTGTTCGACCCCCGGGTTGAAGTATTGATCGTGAACACGCCGGGCCAAATGTTTTGGGGCGTCGAGTTTGCCCTCTATGAAGGCCTGGTAGATGACCAGTTTCGCTGTTGCGTCCGGAAGCCGGGTTCCCTTCCACGCCTCGACTTGTTTCCTCATCGGCTCGAAGTTCCGCTGCATGCGGTCCACTCCAACCGAGAGGATGTCCACGAGGCTCAGATGTTTGGTGTGCTTGGCGAGCACGGGCGTGAAATCGCCATGGAATGCCATGTTGTCGCACACCAGCACCCGGTAACCTACGGTGAGGGCGAGGCGCATGGACTTGTCGTTTGAGTTTCTGACGCCGATTGAGAATCGGCAGCCGTTGAAGGTGGTTTCGAGGTCGAGGACTCCGAACATCTTCATGCCGTCGCCTGTAACCGCGTATTCCTCCCGCACCACCGAGATCTGCCGGAAGCTCAGGGTTTCGACCAGCGCTCCGACAATCTCGAAGTGCGGAAGGGGTTGATGGGTTGCGCTCCCTGCGGGCGTCGGGATCACCTTCAATTCTTCTCGGGTGATTTTCGAACTGCCGCAGTGCGCCAAGAGTTGGGACTGTTCCATTATGTCGTTCTCCTTTCAATTCAGAGGTTCAACTCCGAGATCCGCGAAGCGAGGCAATCCCCAAGACGCAGACTTCGGATTTCGGTTTGAGAGTGAGCAGGCCGCATTCAATTAAAGCGGTGAGCGGCATTGCGAACGGTATCGGGAGCGAGTCGAAGACTGGACGGGCGTCCTCTGTTTTGAAATAATGTGTGCAGATACTTAGGGTTTCCCGAAGGTTGTGCACACAATGAAGAATGCGGCCAGGAAAGCCCCGGATCACGACGCCCTCTATCATCTTGCGGAGCCGCAGGCCGGATACTTTACGGCCCGGCAGGCAGCTCGGGTGGGCTTTTCCTGGGAGCGTCTAACCGACTACTCGAAAAATGGGCGCTTCCAGAGAGTCGCCCACGGAATTTATCGTCTGGCCCAGTTTCCTTCCTCACGTTTCGAGGATCTCTTTGTGGCTTGGCTGAAGTGTGGCCCCAAGTCGGCCATCTCACACGAAAGCGCGCTTGCCCTGTATGACCTGTCCGACGTGCTCCCTGCGGAAGTTCATGTCACCGTTCCGCGAACCGCCTCTCGAAGACGAACGGGGATTCGTCTGCACACCAACCGGCTGCGGCCTTCCGATGTGGCGAAACGCGAAGGGCTGCCGGTGACTTCGGTCCCGCGCACGATAGCAGATGTGGCCAGGGCCGGACTGTCTGAGGATCACGTTGCCAACGCTATACGGGACGCACTGCAACGCGGACTCACCGCCAAGCAAGCACTTCTGGTCGAAGCAAGGCGCCGGGGAGGCCGGGCCGCACGGCTGATCAACGCTTATTCAAACTCATCGAAAGGACACTCGTGAAATACAAGACGCCAGCGGCGTTTCGCCGTGCTTTGGAGGAGCGGCTTCGCCAACAAAGTCTAGAAACTGGACAGCCGTTGGCGCGGTTGCGCAAGATGGTCGCGTTCGATCGATTCTTGGCGCGCTTGGCGAAAAAAGAGCCTCAGGCATGGACCGTCAAAGGTGGATTTGCTCTCCAATTGCGCCTTGGTCAGCGGGCTAGGACGACCAAGGACATTGATGTTTCAGCAACGAAGCTCTGGACCCGCGAAGAGACGATCGTCCGTCTTCGTGCGGCGACAGCCCTGGATCTCGGGGACTGGTTTGAGTTCGAGGTCGGAAAACCAACTGAAGCAGCAACGGGAGCGCCCCGGCGCGGCTTTCGTTTTCCAATTCGGTGCCTGCTTGATGGTCGGCAGTTTGAGAATTTCCACTTAGATGTGGGGTATGGCGACCCCGTTCTTGAACCTCCCGTAGTCCTGACCGCGCCAGACCTCCTTGCGTTTGCTGACATCGCTCCGGCCACCGTGAACTGCTATCCGCTGGCGGCTCAGGTTGCGGAGAAACTCCACACCTACACGCGGACGTATGCAAGCGGTGAGACTACTCGCGCGCGTGACCTTGCCGACATTCTGCTTGCAGCTTCGCTAGAACAATTCAACAGCACAAAACTGAAACAAGCCCTTGAAGCGACCTTCCAAACACGGGCATCTCACGACCTGCCTCGAGAAATGCCAGATCCGCCTCGCCGCATTGCCGCATCGTATGGGCAACTGGCACGTGAACTCGATCTGCCCTGGCCGACGATTGAAGAGGCAGGGCGAGCTGTGACGCAATTTTTGAATCCCATTCTGAAGGGCAATGCTCGTCCAACCTGGGACCCTGCAGCTTGGAAATGGAT
>JAWOLO010000350.1:0-7267 GCA_033853375.1 Terriglobia bacterium | reverse complement strand
TGGTAAAAATTTCAATCGGACCGGCGCCCACGGCACCTGCCACGGCAAACTTCACCTTGGCGCCTTGCGATTTGCCGATCCAATTTTTCTGCATCAGGATGACGCGCTCCGGCCATCCGCCTTCGAGTTGCTTTAAATCGTCGAGGAGTTGATCCGAATACGCGGTCGTTTTTAAAAACCACTGCTCGATCTCGCGCGACTCCACGCGCGTGTCTTCGTGGCGCCAGCAATAGCCGCCATTGATCACCTGTTCGTTGGCCAACACGGTGCTACATTTCGGACACCAGTTGACAAGACTCTTCTTGCGATAGGCCAGGCCGCGCTCGAGCATGCGCAGGAAAAACCACTGGTTCCAACGGTAATACTCCGGTTCGCACGTAGAAATCTCGCGCCGCCAGTCGTAACTGAAACCAAAGCGACGGAGCACTCTTTGAAATTCCGCGATGTTGTTATTGGTCCAAGTGCGAGGATGCGTCTTGTTTTTGATGGCTGCGTTCTCGGCGGGCAGGCCGAAGGCGTCCCAGCCCATGGGATGCAATACGTTGAAACCACGCATGCGCTTCACGCGCGCCACGACGTCGCCAATCGTGTAGTTGCGCATATGGCCCATGTGCAATGTGCCGCTGGGATACGGCAGCATTTCGAGGACGTAGTATTTTGGCTTGGAGGAATCCGCTTCGGTTTCAAACACACGGGCTTCGGCCCAGCGCTTCTGCCACTTGGCTTCGACCTTCTGGGGGTCGTAACCGCTTGTCGCCGTTCCGCCCGTGCCCGTTGTGTTCTGCTCTATCACTCTGTTCGATCCTTCGATTGGCCTCAGTTTTCAGTTTTCAGTTTCTAGCCTATAGCTTTTTTGCAATGCGAATCAAAAATGAAATAAATAGACAAAAAGATAAGAGACAAAAACTCTCTTCTTTTGCGTTTGCTTTCTTCTCTTTTAGCGTCGCTTCGCCTTCCTTGCCCTGGCCTCCGAACGTTTCTTCACCTGACGTGAACTCCGCGCTCTTTGTAACCTCTGTGTTGCCATCTTTCGTTTCAGCGCGGGCGTCAGCATCGAGAAACCTTTTTCCGCTTCCGGCGCATGTTCCTTCAACCCAGCCAGTTCCCAAAGCATCGCCACGTTTCGCCGGTCGTCACCGGGATCGTCGATCGGCGTCTCTGCAAGGAACGCACGCCCGGCGACCCCTTCCCCTGCGGGAGTGGTCAAATGCGGGTGCTGCAGAATCCGTTTAAACGCTTCTTTGCCGATCTTCCCTTTGCCAATGTGCTCGTGACGATCGACTCGCCCGCCCAAAGGAATCTTGGAATCGTTGGCGTGGAAAACCGGTATGTTTTGCAGGCCGACAGTGTTCTCAATTTGCCCAATTGTCGAAGCCAATCCTTCTGCGGTTCTGATGTCATAGCCCGCCGCAAACAGATGCGCCGTGTCCAGGCAAGCCCCTGCGGGCAGGTCGCGCAGCAGGCCGGCGACAATTTCTCCGACTTCCTCCAGCCTTGAGCCAATCGCTGTCCCCATTCCAGCGGTGTTCTCAATAAGAATCCTCAGCCCGCCCAGCGGCACGCGCTTGGTGGCCTGCTTCACGGACTCCACAATGGTCGCGATCGCCTGTGTTGCGCTTCCCTCTCCGCGCGACCCGGGGTGCAACACCAGGAAATCCGCTCCGAGCGCCACGGTGCGCACGATCTCGTCATGGAAGGCTTGTATCGAGCGAGTGCGCAACATAGGCTGTGCCGCGGCTAAATTAATCAGGTAATTCGCGTGAATCACCAGTGGCCCCAGGCGCAGCTCTTCCCTTCTCGCACGAAACGCCGAAGCATCTAGCTCGGGTATGCGCACCGGCGCGCCTTGCCACATCCGGGGGCTCGCCGAGAAAATTTGCAGCGCGCTGCAACCCAGCTTGCGCGCAATTTCTAGCGCGTTCAGGTAGCTACCCGCGATGGAGGTATGGATGCCGATGCGAATTTTGCCGTCCATCCAGGCGGGCGGCAAGGGTTCGGGCTCAGGTTCCGGGCGGTATTCGTCTTCTGGGTCGAACTCGGTAGGTATAGTGATGCGCTGTTCTTCGGGCATGCCTGTCGGGATTTCTGCTCCGTTTGTAAACTACCTATTCTAACACATGCCTCAAACCATCAAAGTTTTCACGCACTTGGATGGCGGACCCCCTACAGCGACGAGAAAAGCCACGGGGCTTCGCCCTGCGCTACAACGGCAAGACAACTCAGGCACACACGTAGGTGATTACAGAAAGGTGGGCTGCCCAAGGCGAGCTTTTGTGGGACTGTTTAGCGTTCCCTGCCGAACATGGAAAACGGCATGGAGCGTGGTTCTTCCTCTTTGAAGCTGCCGGCCGCAGGAATCGACGTGTGGAGCGTTTGGTCCATGGGACGGTTCGACAGCCGATCTAAGGCATCCGCAATCCGCGACAACTCGTACACGATTTGGTCGCTCACGGCGGATCGTTGCAAAACGACCACCCGCCGGCGCCGCAATTGCAGCACGCCCCAGGTCAGCGCCGCCACGATAAGAAACACTACCGCTAGAAACTGTTCGTGACCCGTGATGGTGATCGTACGGCCAAAAAAACGAAATGGATAATCCGAGAGCACCTCATCCTCCCGGCTGGGCTGTCCCACATCGTAGGTTCCCATTCTGACTGGTTACATCCTCGAAAATCAAGACGTTATCACTCTTTTTGCCATCTGTAGAATTTGCGGCACTGCGCACCCTTGCCGTAGACTTAAGCTCTACTCAGCGCTGGGGGAAGCTGCTAATGCTAGTCGTCATGCAGTCTCATGCCACCGAGGAGCAGGTCCGCGCCGTCTGCCAGCGCATCGAAAGCCTCGGCCTCAAAGCTCACCCCATTCCTGGGTCCCTGCGAACCGCCATCGGTATAACGGGCAACAAGGGCGAGATTGATCTTGGTGCGCTCGAGTCTCTGCCCGGCGTGGTGGAGTGCATCCCGGTCAGCAAGCCTTACAAACTGGTCAGCCGCGACGCAAAAGAAGAAGACACCATCCTGCGCATTCCTACGCCTTCGGGCGACGTGGTTGTCGGTGGCCAGCATGTCGCCTTGGTGGCCGGGCCTTGCGCCGTGGAAACCGAGGAGCAGTGCCTCGCCATTGCCGAGCGCGTGAAAAAATCAGGAGCGCGGCTTTTTCGGGGAGGCGCTTACAAACCGCGTACTTCCCCGTACAGCTTTCAGGGGCTGGGCGAAAGCGGCCTGAAGATCCTTTCGAAAGTGCGTGCTTGGTACGGCTTCGGCATCGTTACGGAAGCCATCGACAGCGAGTCGCTGGACTTGGTTGAGGAATACGCCGACGTTATTCAGATTGGCGCGCGCAACATGCAGAATTTCTCGCTGCTCAAACGCGCCGGCAGAGCCAAAAAGCCGGTTCTACTCAAGCGCGGGATGTCCGCCACGCTCGACGAATTTCTGATGGCGGCGGAATACATTCTTTCCGAAGGCAACTACGACGTGATGCTGTGCGAGCGGGGCGTCCGAACCTTTTCGGACTTTTCCCGCAACACCCTGGATCTCGCGGTCGTTCCTGCGGTCAAAAAACGCAGCCACTTGCCCATCTTCGTTGATCCCAGCCACGGCACCGGCAAGCGCCACAAGGTTTTGCCGCTCTCCCGCGCAGCGGTGGCGGTTGGCGCAGACGGGCTGCTTATCGAGGTTCATCATGAGCCCGACAAAGCTCTTTCCGACGGCATGCAGTCTATCCTCCCTGAAGAGTTTGCCGAACTCGCGGACGAAATGCGCCAAATCGCCGCGGTCCTCCACCGTACTGTAAACTGACCAGCCATTCTGTAAGTAATTCACCGGAGAAGATTTCCGGGTCTCTGTTCGATTGGCATGGCACCGCGTGTATGTTAACGGTGAGAAGAACGTTGAGTTGGCTCGCTGCATAGTCAAGCCCACCCGCCCCTGCGGCCGGTGACTCAACAGAACGCGCGATAAACCTGACCGGTTTTCGCCGGCCTAGGGCCAGCGCATCGAGGCAAGCCCCTCACCCTTCCGCTCGAGCTTGCGAGCGTAATTTCTCCTGTGATGCGAGCCATGAGTCCAAGTGTTCACTCCCTTTTCCGCGCACTGTCTGCAGAACAATTCCCGCCATTGCTTCAGAGTTCACCCAGGCTACCTGGCCTCGAGCGCTGATGCGCACTCCGATGGACAATTCGAAAATGAAGTCCAGGACGGCGCCATGTTTCAGCGGGTTCACCGTTCGAATTGCCATGCCGCCGCCGCTCAAGTTCGTGATGCGCGCCTGCTGCTCCGTTTCCCCTTCTTTCAAAGTTACGCGAAGATTTACCGGATGGCGGAAATACCTGCGCTGCTCTTGAAGCAGCAGGTCTTTCGAAATGGTGATGTGCATCGCGACGCCGTCTTCCGTCACTGGCTTGCGCAGCAGGAAATTCGCGCCGACTGCCAGAATCTGCGTAGAGTCCCTATTGTTGGCAATGCAGGCAAAAATCACGGCTCTGCAATTTGAGGCTCCTTTGCGTGTGGACTCGATGAGCCCCAATGCTCCGGGCACCTCCATATCGATGAAGACGCCGTCAATTTTTCTGCGATTCAGTAATTCGCGTGCTTCGTGCGCAGTGGGAACCAGCACAAACTTGGCGCCAAACCCCTTCACTCCTTTTGAAACCGCTTGCATGGTCGCATAGTCGCTGGACACAAGTACAAATTCGAGGGCTAACGGCTGGCTCATGGCGGCGGGGATTCTCCATGCTTGGTGAAGATTTCTATGTCGGGCTTACCGGTGTGGCTGAGTTGCGACGCAATTATACTGAAAACAATATTCCTGTCGAGTGAATTTGAGTCCTTCGATCTGACAAAGGCGAATTTGGCCCGTCCATGGATGGTTTCTTCTTGCTGTGGAGACGATCCTTGCGCGCATGCAGCCGCGGCGGAATCAGCTGCTTCCCACCCATGGAACGTCACGCTCTCGCGGTTTTTTGAAGCTTGATTTCTGCAGATGCGCTGCGGTCAATCAGCGCCAATGCTTGTTCTGTGGTGATGAGCCGGGCACCGTGAGACTGTAAATCGTTCAGGATTTCGCGGCCTTTTGTCTCGTCAAGGGATTGGATGGCGTCTTCGAGGATGCTGACGCTGTAGCCGCGGCGCAGCAGGCCGTCGGCGGCACATCGAACGCAGTATTCCGTAACCACGCCGAAGACGAGAAACTCAGAACGACCATCGGCGCCCGGCACCTGAGAGACGTTCAGACGTGTGAGCAGCGCGTCCGTATTGGGATTATCGAAGACATCGAGCGTGTTCTTTTCCAGAAGAATCTGCTGGTACGCCGTGAGGTTGTCGGGAAAAACAAAGTTTTGTTGATTTGGAATCACGAGCTGGCGCGCCGCACGCGCTTCGGGAATCAGTTCAGCTCCCGCAGTGCCTTTTACGCAATGGGGCGGCCAATCACGGAATTCAGGATCGTCCGGTCCGTGCGCGTCGGCGGAAGAAATCAGGAGAGTTTTCCCCTGACGCGCTGCTTCGACAAGACGATTGAGGTTCAAAACGATCTTCTCGGCTCCGGGAGCATAGAGTTTGCCGCCGGGAAGCATGAAGTCTACTTGTGCGTCCACTTCCCACAAAACCGTTTTCATGGAGCTCACCTTCATCTACTTATCCGATGCGCGCCATCCTCACTACGGTTTGCCGCACCTGATCGTGCAGTTCCTCGAGTTGTTCGCTGTAGCGGACTGGAAACGGCGGCTCCGCGGCACGCAGTGCCAGAACGCTTTCCGGAATGCGGGCCCGATCCGCGAGACAGCGGTTCCTTGCCCTCTGCATCGTATCGCGAGAATCTTTTCCCGCGGGTTCGAGCCTCTTGCCGCCGCGCATTACCGGAACCAGCAGCGGCACGCCACCCTGGAAGGACTCTTCATCCAGGCCGATGACATCGCTGGAGAATTTCCCGTTTTCTCCAGTGAACCGGAAAACTTGCTTGCGGCCGGGGTAAGTTATTTTTTCCTGGCTGAACTTGGCGGCGTTTCGAACGGTATCACCGAGGTCGACTTCGACCAGTTTGTAAATCACCCCGACGTAAGGCGAGTCCGCCGAGGTGGAAAGCGCGGTCCCTACTCCAAAGGCGTCGATGCGGGCGCCATTCCGCACTAGCGTCTCAATGCGCTCTTCGTCCAAGTCCCCAGAGGCGAAAATCTGCACGTCGTTCCATCCCACTTGGTCAAGTCTTTTGCGAACCCACAAGCTGTCTGCCAGCACATCCCCGCTGTCGAGGCGCACGCCACCGGGTTTGCGGCCCAAGGCGATGATTTTCTCGATGGCTGCGTGCACGTCATAGGTATCGACGAGAAGTGTCGACTGCTCGGGGAAGACGTTCAGGAAATCGCGGAATGCCTGCGCTTCGTCTTCGTGCGCCATGATCCAGGAGTGCGCCTGCGTTCCATAGACAGGAATGCCAAAGCGGCGCCCGGCGTAGGTGTTTGACGTGCCTTCACAGCCGCCGATGAAGGCGGCGCGCGCGGCGAGCACTCCCGCCTCCATGCCGTGAGCGCGGCGCGAGCCGAATTCGACCACTGGGCGTCCGGCCGCGGCTGTGGTGACGCGCGCGGCTTTGCTGGCGATCAAAGTTTGAAAGTGAAGAATGCTGAGGAGGCTGGTTTCGACAAGTTGCGCTTCGGCGATGGGCGCCGTCACGCGAAGGAGCGGTTCACCGGGAAAGAAAACGGTTCCCTCGGGCAACGCCCGAACGTCACCGGTGAACTGGAATTGCGAGAGATAGTCAAAGAAATCGGCATGAACGTGGCGGAAAAACGGCAGGCCGCGAAGATAAGAGATGTCTTCACTGGAAAAGCGTACGTTTTCCAGGAAGTCGAGAGCCTGCTCCAGCCCAGCGGCTACAAGGTAATTACGGCGCCGTGGGAGGCTCCGCACAAAAAGCTCGAAAGTCGCGCGAGCGCTGAAACGGTTCTGGACGTAGCCCGCCGCCATGGTGAGTTCGTATAGGTCGGTGAGCAGCCCCGAGTATGGTCCGCTAGGAAGCATGTCCCTGAACAGATTATGACAGGAAGAGCGAAACGGCAAAGGGAGACTGCGGGTCGCTATAGGTGATTCATTGAACCCAAAAAGGCGACGCTTTGACGATTGTCTCTTGGTCTAGGGTGTGGTAACCGACACATTGTCGAAGGTGGCGGTAGCCAGGGCCGTGGTGCTCCCGCTGGTCACCACCAACCCCACATACACGTTCTGCCCCATGCTGATGCTTTGGCTTGTCCCCAGCTGCACCCAGTTCA
>JAWOLO010000349.1:0-8747 GCA_033853375.1 Terriglobia bacterium | reverse complement strand
CGCTCCGCCAGATGCGCCAACCCTTCCTCAAACTCGCCGCCGAGAATCGTGGTGACGCCCAGCGTGCGCAGATATTCCGCGTTCATCGGCGCATACAACCCGTAGGAGCAAAGATGTGCCGTAGGATTCAGCTTGCGAAGTGTCGGAATGAGCTGCGCCGCCAGCCGCGTCGCCGTATGCATGGGCAAATACATCGCGATGAGGCTGGCGGCTCGGACTGCGGCTTCATCAAGCGGTTGCCGCGACAAGTCGAGCGACGCCACGAGGTGGCCGCGCCTTCGCAGCCACGCCGCAGGGGAGGCCAGCCCAAACGGCTGCCGCCCTAGCTCGTACGTCGATATCAGAACAATATTCACTTCCCTACTAGTATAGCTGCGCCGCGCTCCTATGCGATTTCGGTTATCATAGAAGGCTGCTCTTCATAGCGAAAGGATCGCCAGCATGGCCATCAACGCGGGAAATTCCTTCCGCACACGCGACAAACTCAATGTCGGCGCCCAAACCTTCGAAGTGCACCGCCTCGAGCTCCTCGAAAAACAGGGCGTCGCAGAACTTGCCAAACTTCCTTTCTCACTGCGCATTCTTCTTGAGAACCTGCTTCGCTTCGAAGATGGCCGCTTCGTTCACGCGGAAGATATTCAAGCCCTGGCACACTGGAAACCCGGCGCCGCGGAAAAAGAGATTGCTTTCATGCCCGCGCGTGTCCTCCTTCAGGACTTCACGGGCGTGCCCGCGATCGTCGACCTGGCAACCATGCGCGAAGCTTTCGTGAAAATGGGCGGCGACCCCAAGCGCATCAACCCGCTTTTTCCCGCGGAGCTGGTTATCGACCATTCCGTGCAGGTGGACAATTTTGGCAACGTCAACGCCTTCGGCTTGAACGCGGAGCTGGAATTTCAGCGCAACGTCGAGCGCTACGCTTTTTTGCGCTGGGGACAAACAGCGTTTCAGAATTTCAAAGTCGTTCCGCCGGACACGGGAATCTGCCATCAGGTGAACCTTGAATACCTGGCACGCGTCGTTTGCGCCGTACAGCACGGCCACCGCTGGGAAGCTTACCCGGATTCCGTTGTCGGCACCGACTCGCACACCACGATGGTGAACTCGCTCGGCGTTTTTGGCTGGGGCGTTGGCGGAATCGAAGCCGAAGCGGCCATGCTGGGTCAGCCTTCTTCCATGCTCATTCCAGAAGTTGTCGGATTCCGCCTGCATGGGCGCTTGCGCGAGGGCGCAACTGCAACGGACCTTGTTTTGACGGTCACGGAAATGCTTCGCAAGAAAGGCGTAGTGGGAAAATTCGTCGAGTTCTACGGCTCCGGTCTTTCGAGCCTGAGCGTTCCCGACCGCGCCACTATCGCCAACATGGCGCCCGAGTACGGAGCAACGATGGGCTTCTTCCCGGCCGATTCTGAGACGCTCGCCTATTTGCGCTTTACGGGCCGTCAATCAGAGCAAATCGCTTTGGTGGAAGCTTATTGCAAGGAGCAAGGGCTCTTCCGAACCGACCAAACACCGGCTCCACTCTTCAACGACATGCTCGAGCTGGACCTTGGGAGCGTGGAGTCCGCCGTAGCGGGTCCCAAGCGGCCGCAGGATCGTGTGCCGCTGCGCCAAGCAAAATCTTCGTTTACCAAAGTCGTTGAAGGGACTCCCGCCAAAAGCGTCTCTGTCCGCAACAATGGCGACGCATTCGATCTTTCTAACGGCGCAGTAGTCATCGCGGCCATCACGAGTTGCACCAACACTTCGAACCCTTCGCTCATGATCGGCGCGGGCTTGCTGGCGAAGAAGGCAGTCGAGCGCGGCTTGCACGTCAAACCCTGGGTCAAGACCAGCCTCGCCCCCGGCTCCAAAGTCGTCACCGATTATTTGCAAGCCGCTGGGCTCACTTCGTATCTGGACAAACTGAATTTCCACCTCGTCGGCTATGGATGCACCACGTGCATCGGCAATAGTGGTCCGTTGCCGGAACCCATTGGCGCGGCCATAAGAGAAAACAATTTGGTCGCTGTGGCCGTGCTTAGCGGCAACCGCAATTTTGAAGGCCGCATTCATCCGCTCGTGCGCGCAAATTATCTGGCGTCGCCACCGCTTGTCGTCGCTTACGCACTCGCGGGGCGCATGGATATGGACATCACCACGGAACCGCTCGGCAATGACACCGCTGGCAAGCCGGTGTACCTCAAAGACATCTGGCCATCGCCACAGGAAATTGAAAACGCCGTTCGCACGGCCGTCTCCACGACGCAGTTCACCAAGGAATACGGAGAAGTGTTCGAAGGCGATGCGCATTGGAAGTCCATGCCCATTCCCAAGGGCGACACTTACAAGTGGGAGCCCAAGTCGACGTACATCAAAATGGCGCCTTACTTCGACAACATGCCGAAGACTCCGCCGCCGCTCACGGACATTCGTGGTGCGCGTGTGCTGGCAGTTCTTGGCGATAGCGTCACCACGGATCACATTTCTCCCGCGGGCTCGATTCCCGTGGATTCTCCGGCGGGAAAATACCTCATCGCCAACGGTGTCAAGCCGCATGAGTTCAACTCCTACGGCGCACGACGCGGCAATCACGAAGTGATGATGCGCGGCACGTTTGCGAACATTCGCCTGCGCAACCAGCTTGCTCCCGGCACCGAAGGCGGCTGGACGATTTTCCAGCCCGGCGGGGAAAAGATGTCCATCTACGACGCGGCCGTGAAGTACCGCGAAGCGGGTGTGCCGCTGGTTGTGATTGCGGGGAAGGAATATGGCTCCGGCTCTTCGCGCGACTGGGCCGCAAAAGGCACCCGCTTGCTCGGCGTACGCACGGTGATCGCGGAAAGCTACGAGCGCATCCATCGCAGCAATCTTGTGGGCATGGGCGTGCTCCCGCTTGAATTCAAACCCGGCGAGAACCGCGAATCGTTGGGACTAACGGGCCATGAGATTTTTTCCACGGAAGGCGTTGCTTCGCTCTCGCCTAAAAAGTCCATCCCGGTTCACGCAAAATCCGATGATGGAAAAGTGAAGACGTTTACAGCCATCGCGCGTGTCGATACGCCGGAAGAAGTTTCGTATTACCACCACGGCGGCATCTTGCAGTACGTCTTGCGGCAAATGCTTTAGCGCGATTCTATTGGACGACTCTGCGGCGACTTGATTCGTAGCAGCAGAGCGATTCCCAGGACGATGGAGACCAAGCTGGCCGTCTGCGCGTTTGACATTCCGAGAAAGGATCGCGGGTTGATGCGGATGATCTCGATCAGGAACCGCGCGATGCCCGTCAAAATCAAGTAACCGCAAAACACTTTTCCCGGCGCCTCGCCGTCCAACGCCTTCTTTCCGATGCGCCACAAAATCACCGCAATAAGCGTCCAGATCAGAAACTCATAGATTGGCGTTGGGTGCACGCGTTCGGTCGTCGGGACCACTCCATTCGGGAAGCTCATGCCCCACGGCAGCTTCGTTGGGGTGCCGTAATCGCCGTCCCCGGAAAGCAAACAACCAATTCGGCCAATTGCGTAACCCACTGCCGCTGCCGGTGAGCACAAATCCATGAATTCCAAGATCGGAATTCGATAGTGTTTGGCCAGGAAAACCAGCGCCACAAACCCGCCGAGAAATCCACCGAACCAAGCGAAACCGAACCGGCTGATCAGCAGCGACGGATCGGCTATCAAATCCCGCGGGCTCTCCAGCACGTGATACAGCCTCGCACCCACGAGCCCACTGATTCCAGCAATTCCGATAATCAGAAAGCCTTCATCGTGATGGCTGGGCTCTTTGCCTTCCTTCAAGCAGCCATGTTTCAAGAAGCCCTCGCGCCGCCGATCGAAGTCGGCTTGCAGCACGTACGCCGAGACCAGCAAGCCTGTCGCCACCATCAATCCAAATGTCGGAATCGTCAGCGGCCCCAGATGGAGGAAGGGAATCATTGTTGACGAAGGATTTCGCCTTCGAAAGTATACACGAGCCGCATGTTAGCTCCTTCTCCAATGAAGCGCAGCTCCCATCGCTACCCAAATCCCAAACGCGATCCATTCGGCAGGCGAAAAGTGTCCCGGAAAAACTGGCAGCACTTTCATCAAGACGAGCATCAAGGAGACGAAAATCCCCAGCCCTGTCACCATTCTCATCCCGGCGCGGTTCTCCACCATCCAAAACGAAGCGCAAGCTGCAAACCAGCCTAAAGCCGACGCCATCGAACCCACTTCGGTTACCGGTACGAGCAACGCATCGCCGAGGAACAATCCCCCTAACGTCCCTACCGTAATGCCCAGCACGGCCACTGACGGCGTCTGGAATTCTTGATGCACCGTGCCGAAGCCTGCCGGAATCGTTCTTCGCCGGCCAAACGCGAAGAGCAGGCGCGTGGAAGCTGCAAAATTGCCGTTGAAGCACTGGAAAAGGCCAAGCAAAGCCATGGCAAAAATCAATGATACGGGCCAATGTACTTTCAGTGCACTTTCAAACGCGATGGCTGTCGCAAAACGCTTGCCCAGCAAGTTTTGCCAGGGCGCAGCGTAGGTCACCGCGGCGATGCACATGGCGTAAAAAAAGGCTCCAACACCCAAAGCCAGTGCGATGGCCCACATGTAACTCCGCTCGCGAAAGTCCGGGTTTGACTCCTCCGCATATTTGGGTGCGGATTCAAAGCCGGTCATGAAGTACGGCACGATTTGCAGCGTGAGCAAGATGGAAACGAGCGGAGTCCCGCTGAACGGAGGACGAAAATTGGCTGGAGCGCCACGCGTTGCGCTGACCGCCACGATCACCACGAAACACAAGAGCACGGCACTGGTCATCAGCTTCTGAAAATTTGCGCTCAGGCGGATTCCGCGGTAGTTCAGCACGCCAAGAAAAATCGTAAGACCACCCCCTAACACCAGTCGAGGCAGAAACACCGGCTGATCCCCAATTCGGTAGAGTTCCAGAGTATTCAATGAGGGGAAGATGTATGCAGCTAGTTTTCCGAGCGCGACGGCTTCCCACGGGCACACAATAAAGTACGCAAGCAGCATCATCCAGCCGGTGAAATAACTCACGATCGGCGGGAACACCTGCGCTGTGTAGGCCGCTTCGCCCGCGGCATCCGGCAATCGCTTGACCCACTGTCCATAAACGTAGCCAACCGGCAGCAAAATCATCCCGCCGAGCAGGAATCCCAGCATGGCGCCGAGCGGCCCGCCACGCCCCAACCAGTCATCCATCAACACAAGCCATCCGACACCAACCATGGTGCCGAAGGCCAGCGCGAAGTAATCCGTAAGTCGTAGCTGTCGCGCGAGTGTAGCCATAGGGCCTCGTGAGCGCCCCGATTCTATACAGCTTTACCTCTCGCGCCATTATTTTTGACAGGCTATTCATCTCTCTCTAACAGAGACCAATAAGACTCGCTGCTTGTGTGTGGGCGCCTTTGACGCATTTCAACCTATGTCCCCATGAAGAGGCGTCGCTGGATATTTGTGCGGATTTTCCCTCTTGCTGTGAAAACTCAAATCTCAAGGAGAAATCTCATATGCATTCTTGCTGGACCAAAGCGATGGCAATTGCCGCCGCCGTAGCCATCACCTTGCTGCCCGCGGGCTCTGCCTTCGCGCAACGAGACGATTCCTCGACGGCAACTCCTATCAAACACGTGGTCGTCATCTTCCAGGAGAACGTTTCGTTCGATCACTATTTCGCGACTTACCCACATGTCAAACCCAACAACGATGGCACGAGATACTTTGGCGGCGCAAAGGATAACACTCCGCGCGCCAACACGCTCGAGGCTGCGGGCCTGCTTACCAATAATCCCAATTCCGTTCAGCCTTTCCGCATCGATCGCAGCAATCCCAATACATGCGATGAAGACCACAATTACAACGATGAACAAACGGCGTTCGATGGCGGCCTGATGGATAAGTTTGTGGAAGCAGTGAGCTGCAACGACAAAAACTTGGGCAAGGGCAGCACGATGGGTTATTACGACGGGAATACCGTTACGGCGCTGTGGAACTACGCACAGCACTTTGCCATGAGCGACAATCACTTCGGCACCACCTTCGGGCCGTCCACTCCTGGCGCATTGAATGTCGTTTCGGGACAAACCTTTGGTGGAACGGTCATGAACGGCCTGTCCGGCAAGCATTTCATCGCCAACGGAGCCAGCTCGGGCGCCGTTATCGGCGACGCAGACCCCGCGGGTGACAACTGTTCCAGTCCGACTCGAACGCAGGTTCAAATGTCGGGAAAAAACGTCGGTGATCTGCTGAACGCGGCGGGACTCACGTGGGGAGCATTCATGGGAGGATTCGCGAACTGCACTCACGTGTCCACGGGAAGCACCGGCCTCTCGACGGGTGATTACATTCCGCACCATGCATGGTTTCAATACTATGCGTCTACGCTGAATGCCAATCATGTGCCGCCGAGTTCGGACGCGATGATCGGCAAGAGCGACCAGGCCAATCATGAGTACGACTTGAGCACATTTTTTACGGCATTGAAGAATCACAACCTTCCTGCAGTCAGCTATCTGAAAGCACTAGCGATCCAAGACGGCCACGCCGGCTACTCGGATCCTCTGGATGAGCAGATTTTCTTGGTAAACACCATCAATGCGATCATGCAGTCCGAGGAATGGCGCGAGACCGCCATCTTCATCACCTGGGACGATTCCGACGGTTGGTACGACCACCAGATGGGACCCATCGTTCTCCAATCCAATGTGAATGAAGATCAGCTCTTGGGGCCGGGCAACTGCGGCACGCCGAAGGCCAGTGACATCGGAGGCGGCGAGCAGCCGGGACGCTGCGGATTCGGGCCGCGCATTCCGCTTCTGCTAATCTCCCCATTTGCGAAATCGAATTACGTCGATCATCGCGTAGTGGATTTCTCTTCGATTGTGCGATTCATCGAGGACAATTTCGGCATCGGCAGGATCGGAGGAGGCTCAGCGGATGCCGTGGCGGGTACGCTCAACGGCATGTTCGACTTCGACGATCGGGGCCGCGATGGCGCGCGTGACCGCAGATTAATACTCGATCCAGCTACTGGAAAGATCGTGGACGGAAACTGAGCCCGAAATCTTGAAGGGGCTCACTCTCGAGTCAGCTCTCAAGACGAGGAAATAGGGCCTGCCGCGCACCTGCGTAGCAGGCCTTTTTTTCTAGCACTGACCAGACAACCCGGCGCTCCCACCGATCATCTCTTCCTTCGTTCTCCTCGGTGCAAGGAGATACGCACGTGAGTTGGCTGAAAGTTTTGGCCGAGTTGTCGTTTGTGTCTTTAAGTGCTGCCTCTCTTGTGGCTCAGGTTCCTGCTCGCGCGCCTGAAGTCTTCGCAGAAACACAAGCCACTGAAGAACAACCCATCATTGATTCCCTCGAATTCGCCGGCTTGCGGCATATCTCTTCCGCTGCAGTCGCGGCACAGATCTCCCTGCGTCCTGGTGATCCGTTCGACACGGTGAAACTCCGCCAGAATCTTCACACGCTCGGCAGACTCGGCTGGTTCGCCTCCATTCGTGTGGAGGAAAAGCCGCGACCAGAGCTTACTTCTCAGGTGGCTGCGCAGCATAAACGTATCGCTCTTATTTTTCATTTGGAAGAGGAACCCATTCTCTCCCGCGTCGAATACTGCGGTTCTCGACTGCTCTCCAGAAATCAAATTGAAAAATTGTTGGAAGAAAAGAAGCTCACACCCGGTCTTGGCAAACCGGCCGACCCAGCAGCGCTACAACGAATTGCACTGGCCATTCGGTCCGCACTGAACGAACTCGGGCATTCCGAGGCCTATGTCCAAGTGCATCGCCAGCTCAACGCGAACGCCACCGTCGACGTCCGCTTCGAAATCACGGATGGTCCGCATCTCCCCGTTCGCCAGGTTCAGTTTGAGGGCGATACCGGCGTTTCGGAAAGGCTCTTGCGCGCGCAAATGCAGAGCGTCGCGCCGTGGAAGCCGCTCGCGTCGCTTCGGAGCAAAAATGCTTACACACGCGAGGCATTTGAAGAGGACCGCCAGCGCATCCTTACCTATTACCGGGATCACGGCTACCCCGAAGCACGTGTCGGCAATGTACAAATGGGAAAAATCGCCGCGCGATCTCTCAAATGGCTTCCCTTCCCTCACCGTGCCACCCAGTCAGGGCTTCTGCTTTCCATCCCCGTGCAGGCGGGCCCATTCTACCGTCTCGAGTCCGTCGACATAGGCCAAAGCCTCCAACAGGAAATCGAAAACCACAGCGGCAAACCGATCATCCTTCCTCTCATTCATCAAGAACACCCTTTTTCCCAGCAAGAAGTCGACAAGCTTCGCCGGTTTTATTCCTTGCGTTTCCGCTTACGTGACTCAAGATCGAGTACGACTTCCTTCCAAATGGTAGATGCCAATCCTGTCCTCGATGCGGAAAAACATTCGGTGTGCCTCAAGCTCAATCTCACCGATGCGCCTCCTTATCTCGTCCATCGTCTCCAGTTCCAGGGTTTGCACAAATTCAACGATCGCTTCGTGCGTCGCCGCATTCCCCTGCGCGAGGGCTACCCCCTCGACGACCGCGCCTTGGAAGTCGGGCTCACCAAGCTCGCGCGCACTAGCTATTTCAAACCGATTCGCAAAGAGAACATTCATATCCAACTCGACGATACTCGCCATACAGCGGACGTCACGATTCGTCTTGAAGAAAATGGCCAGCAACGCGTCACTTTCGACGGCGGCCGCGCTCAATTCGGCAGCACGCTCGGCCTGGCCTACACAGTTTTTGATCTTTTGAACCACGAAGA
>JAWOLO010000348.1:0-3606 GCA_033853375.1 Terriglobia bacterium | reverse complement strand
CACGTGGTATCGCCTTCGCCCTTCAGGTTCTTGGCGGCGTTGATGCCGCCCTGGGCGCACACCGAGTGTGAGCGCTTCACCGGAACGATCGAGAACAGGTCAACGTTCCCACCTGCTTCTGCAATCTTGATTACCGCGGAGAGCCCAGCCAGCCCGCCGCCGATCACGATGATTTTCGGATTCCTGGTTGCTGCCATATTTTGAAGACCTTTTTGTCTCCCACAATTTTTCTTGAACTCTGCCGATTACTGATGACCGGCGCTCGCTTCACTGGGGTGAACTGCCTCCCATCCCGGTAGCTTGTCTGGGGTGTTCTTCCACTGTGGGCGGAAGAAAGCTGAGAGTGTGATCATCCCGATTGCTATGAAAGTTATGGCAATCACGAAGCAAACCGCACCGAATGCCTTGCGCGACCGGTCGCTCACCGTGATTCCCCACTTGGCGCAGAACAGAAACAGGCCGTAGGCGAAGTGCCAGGATGCAGCGATGATTCCAACGGTGTAGAAAGCGGCCGCCCATGGGTGCTGCAATTCCATCTGCACCTTGGCGAATGCCGCGCCGTTGTCGGTGAGCAGGTGTATCCCGCTGAAGCGCATGGTGTAGGTGTGCCAGCCGATGTAAAAGAAAGCGATTGCGCCCGTCCAGCGCTGCGAGGCATACATGAAGTTGCCCGCCCACGGATAGTCGCTCACGTTGGATTGGCCGCGGAACCAGATGTAAAAGCCGTAGAACGCGTGATATGCGATTGGCAGGTAAATGCCGAAAATCTCCAGCACCGGGACAAAAGGCAGCCCGCTCAGGAACTTTACCTGCTCGGCGTAGGCCCAGGGGCCCCTTGTTGCGAAGGCGTTCGAGATGAAATGCTCCACTAGGAACGCCCCTACCGGGACAATGCCGCTCAATGAATGCAGCCGGCGCCAGAAGAATGAGTGGCCCTGACCTGCGCGGATGGGGGGTACGCCGCGTGCCACGGGAGAAACAACGGTAGCCATTCTGACTTCTCTCCGCTTTCCTTGCGTGAAATGAACTGCTAGGCAAACCTTTTATTATCAAGCCGAATTCCGGGGGCAGTCAATTACTATGGCCGAACGCGCATGCCAAGTGCTGTGATGGCCGTCATTAGACTGCTTCAAAACCGCTTTCCTCTGCGCCCTCTGCGGTAAAGGCCTTTGCTTTTGCCTTCCGATGACGGCGATGTCGGTGATTCCGCGCGATTCCGGCGATCCCACCCCCTCCCCCTGTCATCCCCGTCATCCCCAAATCTAAAGGACTTAGCTCACGCCATCCCCGAAAGTGAGCCGATCCGATCTGCGCTTATCTGCAATGGCTCTGCCTTTCCGGATCACCAGATTCTCCCGCTCTTGTCAGGCCCCCTCTGCCCCCTTATGTTCATCCCAATCCATCCCGGGTCATCCCGACTCGATCCCGGCCTCATCCCGGTCGGGATGACGGGGTCCATCCCAATCGATCCGACCCCATCCCAATTCGTCCCAGTGGTGCTTATGGCCGACTAAGTATCAATTGCTATTCGCTGATTGCCAAAGATCTTCACCAAGTACCGACTACCAAGTACCTGTCTTCGCCTGACGAAATCTCCCTAACTTACAACAGTTTTGCCGCACGAATCAACAGCGAAATCGACCAGTGCCGCCCCTCGTCCCAAAAAACGCAAGTGATTACACCGTCCAAAATACCGTCAGCCAGATCCAAAAAATCGCCGGTGAAAGATTCGCGATTCACCAGCCGCCGGCTCCCGTTGTGCCATGGCCCTCTTAGAATTGTCATCCTGAGCGAAGTCCGAGTGAGCTTAGCGAAATGAGGACGAGCCGAAGGATCTATGCACGTTGAGAAATGGTTTCACATGTACATCGTGTCAAATCGATCAAAGACCCTCTACGTAGGTTTTACCGGAAATCTCCGGCAGCGCATTTATGACCACAAGACCGGAAGGTTCGATGGCTTCACGAAACGGTACAAAATCAACCGGCTCTTGTATTACGAGCGGTTTAAGTACGCGAACAATGGCATCAATCGCGAGAAGCAGGTGAAGGGCTGGAGGAGAATTAAGAAGATCCAACTGGTGGTGAGCATGAATCCAACCTGGCAAGACCTGGCGGAAGACTGGTTCCCGGAACTGAAGACCGAGTAATGCATAGATCCTTCGACTTCGCGGTCGCATCCGCGCCCACTCCGCTCAGGATGACAAGCTCTGCAGAACCAGCGCCGTGCCATGAGCGCGATCCTGCACATGAATTGTCATCCTGAGCGAAGTTCGAGTGAGCGTAGCGAAGCGAGGACGAGTCGAAGGATCTATGCATTTTCAAAAGATGTTTCGTTTACCTCCTCTAGTCTTCTGCGCTTCTCCAGAACGGTGACGTTCAACGCCCCTTTACCCGCTACCCGCGCGGTGAGCCAAGGGCCAACGGCCAAAGGCCTGGATCCCCGCCCCTTGCCGTTGGTAAAAAAAGCCCACTTGGCTTATCTTTGTCCATTCCGGAGAACCTCAATGTCCCTGCTTACCCGATTCGCCTCACTCTCTCTCTGCCTTCTGACCGCCGCCGGTTTCGCGCAAACAGCCCCTGACATTACGGACAAGATCCGCGCCGAAGAAAAAGACCATTCCCAGATCATGCACACCATGCATTACTTCGCGGATATCTACGGCCCGCGCCTCACCGGCTCGCCCAATCACAAGGCGGCAGCCGAGTGGGCGCTGAAGCAGATGACCGAGTGGGGATTCCAGAACGCGCATCTGGAGCCGTGGGACTTCGGGCATCCGGGATGGGCCAATGTGCGTGCCAGCGGTTATGTGCTTTCGCCCGTTCATGATCGACTCGACTTCCGTGTTCTCGCCTGGACGCCGGGCACCAACGGCACCGTAACCGCGCAGGCAGTGCAGATTGTTCCTCTGGAGAAGCCGACAAAGGAACAACTCGCTTCTTATCTCGATTCGGTAAAGGACAAGATCAAAGGCAAGGTCGTGCTGGTGGGCAAGGGCGAGCCCGTGGCGGTGGTGATCGATGTTCCTCCGCGCCGCCTCGAAGACAAGATGGTGGCCGACCGCTTTGATCCCAAGAGCCCCAACGCCGGACAATTCGGCCCCCGCAACGCCGCTCAGCAGCAGAACCAGGACCCGCCGGGAACGCTGAAGCCGCAGGAAATCAACCAGCAGATTGACGAGTTCCTGCTGGCCAACGGCGCCGCGCTTCGCGCCAACGACGCGCACATGCCGAACGGCCATATTCGCGCCTTCAACAACCGCACGTTCGATATCAGCAAAGTGGTTCCCACGGTCGTGCTGCGCAATGAAGACTTTGGTCGCATCACGCGTATCCTCGCCGACGGCAGCCCGGTGCAGCTTGAATTCAGCATCGAGAACAAGATCTTCCCCGAAGGCAAGACCTCGTACAACGCCGTCGCTGAAATTCCCGGCACAGACAAGAAAGACGAAATTGTAATGTTGGGCGGACACCTTGATTCCTGGCACTCTGCCACCGGTGCCACCGACAACGCGATTGGCTGTGCGGTCATGATGGAAGCGGCCCGCATATTGAAGTCACTGGGCGTAAAGCCGCGCCGGACGATTCGCGTCGCGTTGTGGAGCGG
>JAWOLO010000347.1:0-11022 GCA_033853375.1 Terriglobia bacterium | reverse complement strand
AGAACCTGATGAGGAATCGTGGAACCCTTGAGGTTTAGCTTAATCAGATTCTTTTTGGCCTGCTCGATGCCCTTCTTGATGGCCATGGGCACTTCACGCGCCTTGCCCATCCCGAATCCCGCATGACCGTGACTGTCGCCAACAACCACCAACGCCGAAAAACTCAAGTTCTTGCCGCCCTTGACCACTTTGGTGACGCGGTTGATGGCAATCACATCATCCTTCAAATCCGAAGGGTTCACCTCGAGGAGGCGGCGCACAGCTAGACTTTCCCGCAAAATTTGCTTCGACATAGGCTTAGAACTGTAACCCCGCTTCCCGCGCCGCATCCGCGAGCGCCTTGACGCGGCCGTGATACTTGTACCCGCCGCGGTCGAACACCACTTTGATCAATCCGGCGGCCTTGGCGCGCTCGGCGATAGTCTTGCCAATGACTTTGGCCGCTGCCACGTTGCCGCCGCCTTTCAAATTCTTTTTCGTTTCTGCGTCGATGGAGCTTGCGGAAACCAGCGTCTTGCCCGAGCGGTCATCGATGACCTGCGCATAAATGTGTCCCAGCGAGCGGTACACGGAAAGCCGTGGACGCTCGGGAGTGCCTTCCACGCGCGTGCGCACGCGCTGATGCACGCGCTGCCGGTGCAAATCCCGCGATAGCTTTCTGACTGGTGCCGATGCCACTGTGTTTCTCCTAAAAATCAGAACGTTGCAAACTCCAGACGGGGGCCCCTCGGCTTCGCCTCCAGGGTAAACAAGCCCCGCCCCTACAAACCCAGCTATGCCGCTGCGCCGCCGGCCTTCGCGCCCGCCTTGCCCGCCTTCTTCTTCAGCCGTTCGCCGGTGATGCGCACGCCTTTTTGCTTGTACGGATCGGGCGGACGCAGCGCGCGCATATCCGCCGCGACTTGGCCAACTTGCCCCTTGTCTGCGCCGCTCACGATGATGTGCGTCTGCTTGTCCACGGCTACCTGAATGCCTTCCGGAATCGGAAAGTCGATCGGATGCGACTTGCCCAGCGCGAAGGAAACCGTTTTGCCCTTCAACTCCGCGCGATAGCCGACGCCGACAATGTCGAGTTCCTTCTTGAAGCCTGTGGTGACGCCGTGCACCGCGTTAGCCACCAGCGCGCGCGCTAAGCCATGCAGCGCGCGATGCTCCTCGGTGGCGCGCTTGGCCACGAGCGTGCTGTCCTTCTGCTCGAAGGTAATCCCGTGCGGCACGGCGACCGAAAGTTTTCCCTTTGGTCCCTGCACTTCGACTTTGCCGCCTTGCAGCGCGATTTTTACGCCCGAGGGCACGGCAATTGGCTTGTTCCCGATACGTGACATCTGTCTGTACTTCCTTCTCTCAAACTTTTTCTTCATCGGGCGGGCAAGCCCCGCCCCTACAAAAGCTCTACCAAACCTCGCAAAGAATCTCGCCGCCGATTTTGTTTTTGCGCGCCGTGCGGCCGCTCATCACGCCTCGCGGCGTGGTCAGAATGCTGATGCCCAAGCCCCCCACTACCGGGCGAATTTCCGTCGAGCCGCAGTAGGCGCGCGCACCAGGCCTAGAAACCCGCTTCAGGCCACTGATGACGCTGCGGCGGTCGGGCGTGTACTTCAGGAAGACGCGCAGGACTTTACGCGTCTTGTTTTCCTCCACGAGCTTGTAGGTCGAGATATAGCCCTCTTCCTTCAGGATGCGAGCGATTTCCGTCTTGAGCTTCGACACGGGAACGTCGACACGCTGGTGCTTGGCGGCCGCCGCGTTGCGAAGGCGCGTCAGAAAATCGGCAATGGGATCCGTCTGCATGTATCTCCTGTCCTCATGCCGCCTACCGCGGCAGTTTCTTGGCGCCGCTTACCGCGGCGACTACCAACTCGCTTTCACCACGCCGGGGATTTCTCCGCGCAGCGCCATGCCGCGAAAACATATGCGGCACATCTGAAACTTGCGGATATAGCCGCGCGCGCGCCCGCAGCAACGGCAGCGGTTGCGCATGCGAATCTTGAACTTCGGCTTCTTGCGGGTCTTGGCGATTTTTGCCGTTCGTGCCATGGATTAAGCCGCCCCTCTTTCGCGCAGCGGAACGCCGAGGCCTTTCAGCAGCTCGCGTCCCTGCTCATCGTTTTTCGCCGACGTGGTCAGCGTGATGTTCATGCCCTTGATTTTGTCCACGCGGGTGTAATCAATTTCCGGAAAAACCAACTGGTCCTTCAACCCCAGCGTGTAATTCCCGCGGCCGTCAAAAGCGTTCGAGGGCAGGCCGCGGAAGTCGCGCACGCGCGGCAGCACCACGTTGCACAGACGGTCGAGAAATTCGTACATGCGGTCGCCGCGCAGCGTGACGGCGCAGCCAATGGGCATGCCCTTGCGAATCTTAAAGTTCGCAATGGACTTTTTCGCTCGCGTAATGATCGCTTTTTGCCCGGTAATTTGCCCCAGTTCTTGCGCAGCGGTGTCCAGCAGTTTCACGTTCTGGCTGGCCTCACCCAAACCGATATTGACGGTGATCTTCCGGAGCTTCGGAACGGCCATGCGGTTCTTCCAGCCAAAGCGCTTCATCAGCGCGGGCACCGTCTCTCCCCGGTATTTTTCCTGTAAACGGCTTTTCATCGCCTTCTTCCGCCTCGTCCTTTGCTCGTTACTTGTCCAAAGTCGCCTTGCAATGCCGGCAACTGCGCATCTTCGAGCCATCCGGCAAAATCGTGTGGCCTACGCGCGTGTGCTTGCCGCAGCTCGGGCAAATCACCATCACGTTGGAAACGTTAATGCCCGCTTCCTTTTCAATGATCCCACCCTTGACGTTCTTCGAAGGGTTCGGCCGTGTGTGGCGCTTGATGATGCCCACATGCTCCACGACCACGGTGTTTTTCCGTTCGTTGACCCAAAGAATCCGCCCGCTCTTCCCGGCGTCCTTGCCGGCGATTACTTTGACGTTGTCGCCCTTGCGAATCTGGATCTTGTGCCGCTCGGGCCTTCCGTGTGCGAGTGCCATCGCTACCAAACCTCCGGAGCCAGCGAAACGATCTTGGTAAATTTCTTTTCGCGCAGTTCGCGCGCCACTGGGCCGAACACGCGCGTGCCAATCGGCTCCAAGGCATCGTTGATCAAAACCGCGGCGTTATCGTCGAACCGGATGTACGTGCCGTCCTTGCGCCGCTGCTCTTTGCGCATGCGGACGATCACGCATTTCACCACTTTGCCTTCCTTGATCTGGCTTTCCGGCGTCGCTTCCTTCACCGATGCGGTGACCACGTCGCCCAATCCTGCTTTCAATCCGGCATCGCCGCCCACGGGCAGAATGCACATGAGCTTCCGCGCGCCGGAATTGTCCGCCACCGTCAGCCAGGTTCGCATCTGAATCATTAGTCTGCTCCCCTGTCCCGCTTACTTCGCCGACGCACTCGACGCCAGCACTTCCTTCAGCCGCCACCGCTTCAGCCTTGAAAGCGGCCGCGAAGCCACAATGCGCACGGTGTCGCCGGGCTTGGCCTGGCGCTTTTCGTCATGCGCATAAAACTTCTTCGCGATGCGCACCACGCGGCGGTATTTCGGATGCTGCACCAGCCGGATAATCTCGACGACAATGGTTTTTTCCATTTTGGCGCTGGTGACTTTGCCAGTGAGCACCATGCGCTCGCCGCGCGTGTCCGGCGTTGCCGACTTTGTCTCGGTTGCCATTTATGCTTTCCTCAATTCCTGGGCGCGCAGCAGCGTCTTCACCCGCGCCAAATCTTTTTTCGCCTCGCGCAGCCGCTTCAGGGCTTCCGCCTGCCCGGTGGTCAACTGAAAGCGAAGCCGGAAAATGAGCTCCGTCAGCTCCTTGTGCTGCGCTTCAAGCTCGTCTTTGCCCGCTTCGCGGATTTTCTCAATGCGCCGCGGCATGCTTAAAATCCTCCCGCGCGGGTAACGAATCGCGTGGGAATGGGCAGCTTGTGCGCCGCCAATCCCAATGCTTCCCGCGCCGTCGCTTCGTCAATGCCCGCCATTTCAAACAGGATGCGTCCCGGCTTCACCACGGACACCCAGCGCTCCGGAGCGCCTTTGCCCTTGCCCATGCGGGTTTCCGCTGGCTTCTTGGTAAACGGCTTGTCTGGAAAAATGCGAATCCACAATTTGCCGCCGCGCTTGATAAAACGCGTAATAGCCACGCGCGAAGCTTCAATCTGCCGGTCGGTAATCCAGGCATTTTCGAGCGCCTTCAACCCGTATTCGCCAAACGACAAATCGCCGCCGCGCCAGGCCTTGCCCTTGCGGCGGCCGCGCATCTGCTTCCGGTACTTCACTTTTTTCGGCATCAACATCGTTCTGTTCCCTAGCCCTCAGTTGTAAGTTCTAAGTCTTAAGTAAAACATTCGGAGCTTAGAACTTTTCCACCGGTAAACTCAAAAACCTAGCTAGCCTTCTTCTTCGTTTTGCTCTTCTTTTCTCTTGCTTTGCAACTTATAACTTAAAACTTACAACCAAAAACTTGCTTCAGTCGGCAGCCACGGCCTCGCGCTTCCCTTCCTCGCGCGGAGTGCGCCGCGGAATGTTTTCGCCCTGATAGATCCAGCACTTCACGCCAATCACGCCGTACGTGGTGTAGGCCTGGGCAAAGCCAAAATCAATTTCCGCGCGCAACGTTTGCAGCGGCAGCCGCCCCTGCAGATACCATTCCTTGCGCGCGATTTCCGCGCCGTTCAGCCGGCCCGCCACGCGCACCTTGATGCCTTTGCAGCCGAAACGAAGCGCCGAATCCACCGCTTTACGCATCGCGCGGCGAAACGCCACGCGCTTTTCGAGCTGCAGCGCAATCGATTCCGCCACGAGCTGCGCGTCCAGTTCCGGACGGTGCACGTCCTGAATGTCGATGTGCACTTCGCGCTTCGTACGCTTTTGCACGTCTTGCTTGAGCTTGTCTATCTCGGCGCCTTTGCGCCCGATGATGATTCCCGGCCGGGCAGTGTAGATGCGCACGACCAGCTTGTTGGCCGCGCGCTCGATGTCGATCGAGCTGATGCCCGCGCTCTTCAGTTTGTCTTTCAGCTCCGTTCGCAGTTTCACGTCTTCATGCAGCAAGTCAGCGTATTCCTTGTCGGCGTACCAGCGCGACCGGAACGGCTTGTTGTAGCCGAGCCGGAACCCGTACGGATGCGTTTTCTGTCCCATAGTCTTTCCTTCAGGCGGCCCTCGCCGGGCCGACTACTTCTTTCCTTTCTTCGGCGGCGCTTGCTTGCCGGTCAAAGCCTTGCGAACGCGGCGTGCCGTGCCGCGCACGCCCTTTTGCGCTTCCGCTTCCGCAACGTTGGCGGCAACGCGTTCCGCCGCAGCCACATGGTGCTCGGCCACGCCCACCCAGAGATGCGCGGTGCGCTTCTGGTAACGGAACGCGCGGCCCATGGGAGCCGGACGCAGCCGCTTCCAGCGTGGGCCTTCGTTGACAAAACAGTTCGAGACGTACAATTCATCCTCGTCGAGCGGCGCGCCAGCTTCGTCCGCTTTCTGCCGCGCGTTGGCAATGGCGCTGCGCAGCACTTTTTCGATGTGCTTGGCGGCGCGCTTCTGCGTGTACCTCAGCGTTTGCAGCGCGTCGGGCGCCTTCTGCCCGCGAATCAGGTCCATCACCAGCCGCGCTTTCTGCGGCGACATGCGCACATGCCGCGCAAGCGCGTGTGCTTCAATGGAACCGGGGACGATTTGCGCTTCTGCCATGGCTTATGCCTTCGGCGCCGGAGCTGCGGGTGCCGCTGCTCCTGGTGCGCCGCCTCCTGCGGGCGCTACGCCCGCGGCCTTTTCGAGCGCCGCTTTCACGCCGTGGCCTTTAAACGAACGCGTCGGCGAAAACTCGCCCAGCTTGTGCCCGATCATCTGCTCGGTCACATATACCGGAATAAACTTCTTGCCGTTGTGCACGGCGATGGTGTGCCCGATCATTTCCGGCACGATCGTCGAACGGCGCGACCAGGTCTTCACTACTTTTTTCTCGTTGCGCGTGTTCAGCGCTTCCACCTTTTCGCGCAAGTGGCCGTCGACAAACGGCCCTTTTTTCAATGAGCGTGCCATTTGTTGCCTATTCCTCCACCCGCCGCAGGCGGCTCCACTGCGCGCGCCGCACTTTTTTGAAGCCGCGCACGGGCCCGGGAACGCGGTGCGACTTGGGGCAGAACGGGCAAACAAACCGCGTGCCCTGCGCATTCGGAATGCGCTCCACGATTACCGCCCAGCCCGGCTTGCACAGCTTGTAAAGCACCGGCTCCGGGGGAGCCACGGCCACGCGCACTGCCGGGCGGGCCGGCTTCTGTAGTTTTGCAATGCGGCGCTTTGCCGCACGCTTGATGGGCCGGCTGCGCCGTCCCGTTGTTCGTGTTCTTGTCGCTCGCATCATTTCTGCTCTCACCGGGCTGCTCTTCCTTCACCGCCCGGTCCTCGCTTCAGTCCATTGCTGTTGTTTACTTCTGTTGGCGACTTCTGTCCCTTACTTCCGGCGCTCGACAATAAATTTGTCGGTGCGCTTGTTGTGCCTGGTCTTCTTGCCCAGCGTTGGGAACGCCCAAGGCGTTTGCGGATGATTGCCCTTGACGCGCCCTTCGCCACCTCCGTGCGGATGATCCACCGGGTTCATGGCTACGCCGCGAACCGTGGGCCGGATGCCGCGCCACCGCGTGCGCCCGGCCTTTCCGTAGGTTTCATTCTCATGGTCGAGATTGCCTACCTGGCCAATCGTGGCCATGCAGTCCACGGAAAATTTGCGAACTTCACCGGAAGGCAGCTTCACCAGCGCAATGTCGCCCTCTTTGCTCAACAATTGCGCGGAACTGCCAGCCGAACGCACCACTTGGCCGCCGCGCCCCGGGTACAACTCGAGGTTGTGCACCATCGTGCCCGGCGGAATGTGCTTGAACTGCAGCGCATTGCCGGGAAGAATGTCCGCGCCTTCGCCGGTGGACACCGTGGCGCCAACTTCCAGCCCGATGGGATGGATGATGTAGCGCTTGTCGCCATCGGCGTAGTGCAGCAGCGCCAGGTTCGCGCTGCGGTTCGGGTCGTACTCGATGGCCGCGACTTTCGCGGGCACGCCCACTTTGTCGCGACGGAAATCCACCTTGCGGTACATCTTCTTGTGGCCGCCGCCGCGGTGCCAGATCACCACTTCGCCCTGATCGTTGCGCCCGCCCGAACGCTTTTTCGGTTCGAGCAGCGCCTTCTCCGGCTGCTGCTTGGTGACGTGGCTCTTGTCCACGACGGTGATAAACCGCCGTGACGCCGTATAAGGATTAAAGCTCTTGAGTCCCATCGCTGCCTCTTACCTTCCGAATCCTTTTCTCTCCGAGGTCCCCGTCTTACAGGTTCTCCGCGTACTCGATCATTTTCTCGCCTTCCGCGAGCTTCACGTAAGCCTTCTTCCAGTCGCGCCGGTAGCCTTCGTTCTGGCCGCGGCGGCGCATTTTCCCGACAAAGTTCGCGGTGCGAACCTGGTCTACCTTGACCTTGAAAATCTGTTGCACTGCTTCCTTGATTTCTGTCTTTGTGGCCGCCGAGGAAACTTCAAAAACCACGGTGTGCTGCGTCTCTTTTACGCCCAGGCCTTTTTCCGTGATGATCGGCCGCCGGATAATTTGATAATGAGGGGCTGCCATGGCTTATCCCTTCCCCTTCTTGGTTCTCGGCTTTGCCGCTTTCTTGGTCGTCAGCTTCTTCGTTGCCGCTTTCGGCGCTGCTTCTTTCTTCGCAGGCTTCGCCGCCGGAGCAATCGCAGCCACATCCGGCACCACCACAGGCTTCCTCTCTGGATCGAGCGAATGGTTCAAACGCGCCGCGGCGTCTTTCGAGAGCAGCACCAAGTCATGCTTCAGCACGTCGTAGGGTTGCAAAACATTGGGCGCGGCGAGCTTCACGCCTTCGATGTTGCGGCTGGCCAGTTCCAGATTGCGATTTTCGCCGTGGGAAACCAGCAAGGCCGACTTCGTGCGGTTCAGTTTTTCGAGCGCGGAAACCAGGCTGTGTGTTTTGTGCGATTCGAGCGCCCAGGCATCCACGACGGTCAGCTTTTGTTCGGCCAATTTTGCGGAAAGCGCCGAACGCAGCGCCCCGAGCAGCATTTTCTTCGGCAGCGCGTAGCTGTAATCCCGCGGCTCCGGCCCGTGGACCGTTCCGCCATGCCGCCAGAGGGGCGAACGGATCGAGCCGATGCGCGCGCGGCCCGTGCCCTTCTGCCGCCAGAGCTTGCGGCCCGCGCCGCTGACTTCGCTCTTATCCTTGGTCTTGTGCGTGCCAGCGCGCAGCCCGCGCAGATGCCATCGCGAAGCTTCGTGCAGCAGATGCGGATTCACCTTCGCACCAAAGACCGCTTCCGCGAGTTCCACCTGGCCGACTTTCTTGCCATCCAGATTGACGACGTCCACTACTGGCATGTCTCTCGTCCTTCTTCGAGTCTCAAACTCTTACTTCGC
Source organism: Terriglobia bacterium (assembly GCA_033853375.1). Taxonomy (GTDB): domain Bacteria; phylum Acidobacteriota; class Terriglobia; order Acidiferrales; family UBA7541; genus Acidiferrum. The sequence continues at coordinate 2,608 of JAWOLO010000347.1, read as the reverse complement.
CTTCTTGTCACCTTGCGGCCGCAAAGCGGCCGATGCCTTGCGAATGAAAATGTACTGCCCGCTCGGCCCGGGCACCGAACCCCGCACCAGCAGCAGGTTTTCGTCAGTGTCCACTTTCACGACTTTCAAATTCTTGGCCGTCACGCGCTGATGCCCCATGTGCCCTGGAAAGTGCTGGTTCTTCCAGACGCGCGATGGAAACGAACTGCCGCCAATGCCGCCCGGCGCTCGATGAAACATCGAGCCGTGCGTGTTGTCGCCGCCCGCGTAGTGCCAGCGCTTCACGCCGCCTTGAAAACCCTTGCCCTTACTGACGCCGCTCACGTCCACGAGTTCGCCGGCCTTGAAATTTTCCACCAGCACGCGGTCGCCGACCTTCGTCTCATCCTTCGATTCCGGCAAGTGTACCTCGTGGAGCACTTTCATCGGCGCGACGCTGGCTTTCTTGAAATGGCCGGTCATCGCTTTGTTCACGCGCTGCGGCTTGACGAACTCCACCAGGCCGAGCTGCGCAGCTTCATAGCCGTCCTTATCTTTCGTGCGGCGCTGTACCACCACGCATGGCCCCGCCTGCAAAACGGTGCAGCCCACCAGACTGCCGTCTTCGGCAAAGACCTGCGTCATGCCTAGCTTGATTCCGATGATTCCGTTGACTGCCATCTCTCTTCTCTCTTTTCGCAGCGTGCCTCAGCGGGTATTGGCTGCGCCTTAGAACCAGTTTTAAGTTCTAAGTGGTAAGTTCTAAGTCAAAACCAAAAACAGCCATCCAGAAAACCTGCTCTTACCTGCCACGGAGCGTCCTTTTCCGGATGTTTTCGAGCTTCCTTTTCGCCTGCCCTGCAATTCGCACTTGTTCTTACTTATTACTTACAACTTAAAACTTAGAACTGCCTCACTTCGCCGCGTGACCGAAAGCCTTGATCTCCACGTCCACGCCCGGCGGCAAATCCAGCTTCATTAGCGCGTCCACCGTATCCGGCGTGGGCTCGAGAATGTCGATCAGCCGCTTGTGCGTGCGCATTTCAAACTGCTCGCGCGACTTCTTGTCCACGTGCGGCGACCGCAGCACCGTCCAGCGGTTGATCGACGTGGGCAGAGGAATCGGCCCAGCCACGTCCGCCCCAGTGCGTTTGGCGGTTTCCACAATTTCCCGCGTGGACTGATCCAGGATGCGGTGGTCGTACGCTTTTAATCGAATGCGAATTTTGTCGCCTTGTCTCATTTAATTTTCCAAACCTACTCGATGATTTCGGTGACTGCTCCTGCTCCCACGGTGTGGCCGCCTTCGCGAATGGCGAAGCGCAAGCCCTTCTCCAACGCCACCGGCGTGATCAAGCTGACTTCGCAGCTCACGTTGTCGCCCGGCATGACCATTTCCACGCCTTGCGGCAGCTTCACGTCCCCGGTCACGTCCGTCGTGCGGAAGTAAAACTGCGGCCGGTAACCCGTGAAAAACGGCGTGTGCCGTCCGCCCTCTTCCTTCGTCAACACGTACGCTTCCGCCTTGAACTTCGTGTGCGGCGTGATCGACCCCGGCTTGCACACCACTTGCCCGCGCTCCACGTCGTCTTTTTCCGTGCCGCGCAACAGCAAGCCCACGTTGTCGCCCGCAATCCCTTCGTCCAACAGCTTGCGGAACATCTCCACGCCCGTCACCACTTTCTTCTGCGTCGGACGGAAGCCCACAATTTCCACTTCCTCGCCCACTTTCACCTTGCCGCGCTCCACGCGCCCGGTCACCACCGTGCCGCGTCCTGAGATCGAAAAAATATCTTCAATCGGCATGGCAAACGGCTTGTCCACATCGCGCACCGGCAACGGCACGTTCTTGTCCACCGCGTCCATCAACTCTTCAATGGTCTTCTCCCACTTCGCGTCGCCGTTCAGCGCCTGCAAAGCCGAGCCCTTGATCACCGGAATCTTGTCGCCCGGAAATTGATAGCTCTTCAACAGTTCGCGGACTTCGAGTTCGACCAGTTCGAGCAGCTCGGCGTCCTCCACCATGTCGCACTTGTTGAGGAAGACGACGATCGCCGGCACACCGACCTGCCGAGCCAGCAGAATGTGCTCGCGCGTCTGCGGCATCGGCCCATCGGTCGCCGCGACAACCAGAATCGCGCCGTCCATCTGCGCCGCTCCGGTGATCATGTTCTTGATGTAGTCGGCATGTCCCGGGCAGTCCATGTGCGCGTAGTGCCGGTTGGCGGTCTCGTACTCCACGTGCGACACCGCGATGGTGATCCCGCGCTCGCGCTCTTCCGGCGCGTTGTCAATGGTGTCAAACGCGCGGAACTGCACCTTGGGATTCTTTTTGGCCAACACCTTGGTGATCGCCGCCGTCAGCGTCGTTTTGCCATGATCAATGTGCCCGATCGTCCCGATGTTCACGTGCGGCTTGCTACGCTCGAATTTCTCCTTCGCCATTTCCTTTCGCCTTCTGCGCCTGCCTCTAAACTGCGGCGGCGCTACATTTCCAAACTCTGGAGCGGGGGACGGGATTTGAACCCGCAACCATCACCTTGGAAGAGTGAGACTCTACCGTTGAGTTACCCCCGCTCAGGCCCCTCAAAACTTTCCAGCCTCAGACACGCACCTAAGTCTGGAGCCT
>JAWOLO010000346.1:0-3415 GCA_033853375.1 Terriglobia bacterium | reverse complement strand
TTCTCGTCTGTATCCAGAACTTTGGATTTGAACGCCTTCGGATCGTCCGCGCTTACCACGGTGTGCGGAATGTCGTCGTGATTTGTCCAAGTCACCGTGGTTCCCACCGAAACGGTCAAGGTGGAAGGGCCGAAGCTGAAATTGTCGATCTTCACTTCGGGGGCTTCTGTTTTTTGCTGCGCTGCCTCAACGACCTGACTTCGGCCGCTCCTTAGCGTCCACATTCCTGCAACCGCAACCCCAAGAAAAACTGCTACAGACACACTTCTCCTCATGATTTTCTCTGCTCCTTTTTGTTAGTTGGTTTCGAACGAGATTAGAAATTCAAAATTTCTGCCTGCCCCTTACTCCAACGTGGAATCCACGACGGCCAGCGCTTGCTTCCCCCGCACGAAATTCACGTTGGTAATGCCCAGGACGCTTTTCAATTGCTCCGCGGGCACTTTCATTGGCCCGGGAGAATCCGCCTTGCCCGGAGCCGGCTGTGGGAAAGCTGTTGACGCGGCGGTGTGAAACGTGACGTTTCCTTCGACTTTCTGCATGGTCTGGTGAATGTGACCGTTCAACACCGTGACTGATCCAAATTTCTTCAGGTATGCGAGCGCCTGCGCGCTGTCTTCCGTGCCCCAGCCCCATTCCGGATACACCGACCACAGCGGAATGTGTGCGAAAACCACGATCGGCGTGCTGTGCTTCAAGTGCTTCACGTCGTCTTCCAGCCACTCGAGTTGCTCATGGCCCAGCGATCCCAGCCCACCGGCTTTCAGGTTCATCACGTTCACGAGGCCGATGAAGTGCACGCCTTTTTTATCGAAGCTATACCAGCCCGCGCCCTTGCTGCCTTTTCCGAAGCGGTTCCGGAACTGCTCGCCATCGTCATTCAGCACATCATGCTCACCGGGCACGTAGAAGACATCCTGCGGTTTCGCGCTTTTGAGGATTTGCTCAACGGTGTCGAATTCTTCCGGCTTCGACAGGTGGCTAATGTCGCCCGTGTGCAGAAGAAATTCCGGCGTAACGGCCAAGCCGTTGATCTTGTCCACCGCAGCCCTCAATGTCCCCGCAACGTCCGGATTGGCCGCCTTGTTAAAGCCCATGTGGCTGTCGCTGATCTGGGCGAAGCTCAGTTCACCAGCCATTTCCTTAGGGTCCAACTCCGCTGAGCGGCTCATGCTGTACGAACGAAGCACGCCGCCGCGAATCACGCAGAAAGCCCCAGTGCCGGCCCAGGCCATACATTTCAAAAAGCCGCGCCGGTCGACGCCGTCATGATTGTGGTCGTGCAACAGGGCCTTCTCTGTACTCCCGGATACGACCTGCTGGGACGTGGTCTTGGGGGACATGGGTTCTCCTCGGGTTTTAGGCACACGAATAGCAATGCCATTTCTCGTCGCCGATCCCCAATTTTCTTGGAGGGCGGCGCGGGTGAGAGAGTCCAGGGAGCCCGCGCCGCGTATGGGACGTGTTTCGTTTGTGCAGACCGACCGGGGCGGCAAGTTATTCCCGCCACCGGACTTCCCAATTTGGGCGCTAACCAACTTATTGCCAGTTTCGTCACTCTAGGGGGAGAATGGGGAATAAAATCCTCCGACAGGCGGTTTGTGCCCATGAGTGGGTTTGACCAGGGGAGCAGTTCGGACGTGTTGGACGTGCATGAGCGGGCGCGCTTCGAGCAGCTCGTCTTGCCCCACCTCGATGCTGCCTGTAACCTTGCGCGTTGGCTGTTAAGAAGCCGGGAAGACTCGGAAGACGTCGCGCAAGAAGCCATGCTGCGTGCTTACCGCTTTTTCCGCGGGTTTCATGGAGGAGACGCGCGCGCCTGGGTTCTACAAATTGTGCGCAATACTTGCTATACGTGGCTGGAGAAGAATCGCCCTGTGGAATTGATGACGGAATTCGACGAGGAATTGCACCCGCAGCAGGGCGCCTCTCCCGAATCCCTGGCCATTGCCGGGGACAACCGGGAGCGCTTGCGGCGCGCCCTCGAGACGCTGCCGCCCCGTTTCCGCGAAGTGCTGGTGCTTCGCGAGTTGGAAGGGTGCTCCTACAAGGAAATTGCTGCGATTACAGCGATTCCCATCGGCACAGTGATGTCTGCGCTAGCCCGAGCACGCCAGCGGCTGCAGCGAGCCCTCACGCAGGCCCCGGCGCAGGAGGCTTCCCGTGAGTTGTGATTACGCGCGTACGGCCCTGCATGGCTACCTCGATGGTGAGCTGGACGCCGCACGTTCCGCCGAGTTCGAACGCCATCTCGAAAACTGCCGCGAATGTACCAACACCCTCGCGGAACAGGAATCGCTGCGCTCTTCCCTGCAGCGCAGTGGGCTGTACGAACAGGCTCCACTTTCTCTGCGCAAGACGATTCGTGCGGAATTGGAAAGAGGAACTTCTTCCCCCGCGAAACGCTGGATTCCTGACTGGCGGTGGATTACGGCAGCCGCTTCAATTGTTGTGGTGGCCACGATCGCCTGGTATGCCTGGCCGCGTCCCGGGACAGGCGCAGGCACGGCTGCTGCTCCGTTTACGGCTGCGGAAATGATCGACGCGCATATCCGCTCGCTGCAACCTGGTCACCTCACGGACATTGCCTCGACGGATCAGCACACGGTCAAGCCCTGGTTCAACGGCAAGCTGGATTTCGCGCCGCCCGTCAAGGACTTTGCCGATGAAGGCTTTCCCTTGGTAGGCGGACGCCTGGACGTGCTGGCGGGACGTAACGTTGGGGTTCTCGTCTACGCGCGCCGCAAGCATATCATCAATGTATTTGTGTTGCCGACGAAGGAGCCCGATACGCCCATTCATCCACCCGGCCTGCGCCAGGGCTATCAATGGTTTCACTGGCGGCGTCAAGGGATGGAGTACTGCGCGGTTTCGGACGTCTCGTTGGCGGATCTGCACGAACTGGCTCAGCTCATCTACCAGTAGAGAATTGAAAGATACTACCGAAGCCATCCTGAGCGAAGGGCCTGCTTGACGCAAAACATCGAAAAGCAGATTCCTCGTCGCCTCTCTGCACTGCCTACCGCAGTGCAGGCGCACGCAGGGCTTCGCTCCCCGGCGTGACGAATTTAGGTTTCTTTCAAGAAATTATTGCGGATTCGGCTTGCTCTTCACGTACGCTTTGGGAACTTCTTTCGCATAAATCAAGCGCAGGGTCACGTTTTTTGTCTGGCCCGAGTGCACGGTGACGTTTTTCTCCCATTCGGAGAAGACGCCTCTTCCGGAGGCGCGCATATCGTAATTGTCCGCCCGGAGCCGCGTAATCGTGAAGTGGCCATACGCATCTGCGTGGACCGCATGCGGCGCGTTGCCGCTCGACGATTGATAGGTCACAGCTGCATGTGGCACCGGCCGGTCATCTGGACCGAGCACTACGCCCGTGAGCGTGGCTGTTCCTTTGCGCTGCGGAGCAGCC
>JAWOLO010000345.1:0-4263 GCA_033853375.1 Terriglobia bacterium | reverse complement strand
GCGGTGCTGGGCGCCATCCTGCTCGACAATCAGGCTTACCCGCAGGCCGCCGAGTTCCTCCGCGCGGAAGACTTCTCGCTCGACTCCCACCGCCGCATCTACCTGCGCATGATGGAGTTGGCCGAATCCGGCCGCGCCATTGATTTCGTCACCCTCACCGAGCAACTGGGCCAGCACAAGGAGATCGAGTCGGTGGGCGGCGTGGCCTACGTCACCTCGCTCACCGACGGGCTGCCCCGCGTCAAGAACATCGAGCAGTACGTCCGCATCGTCAAAGACAAGGCGCTGCTGCGCGGGTTGATCCACGCCGCCACCAGCGCCGTCGAGAAAGCCTACGCCCAGGACGCGCCCGCCGAAGAGATCGTGGACGCCGCCGAATCCGCCATCTTTCAGGTCGCGGAGAGGCGCATGGGCCAGGGCTTCATGGCCATTCCCGACATCGTGCGCTCGTCGTTCGGCTCCATTGACAAGCTCTACGAGGAAGGCCAACGTATAACGGGGTTAGAGACCTATTTCACGAAGTTTGACGACCTCACGAGTGGTCTTCAGAAATCGGATCTAATTATCATCGCGGCACGGCCCTCCATGGGCAAGACCGCATTCGCCATCAACATCGCCGAGAACGCTGCCGTGCGCGACAAGAAAGTGGTGGGCGTGTTTTCGCTCGAGATGTCGCGCGAGTCCTTGCTGCTGCGCATGCTGTGCTCGCAATCCATGGTCGATTCCCACAAGCTGCGCACCGGCTTCCTCGGCCGCGACGATTACCGCAAGCTGGTCAAAGGGCTCGGAGATTTGCTGGAAGCACCCATCTTCATCGATGACACGCCGTTGATCGCCATTTCAGAAATGCGGGCCAAGTGCCGCCGCCTTCTGCAAGCCAAGGGACGACTCGATTTGGTGATCGTTGATTACCTGCAGCTGGTGGCGGGAACCCCGATTGGAGGAGGGGGGCGCCGATCCGAGAACCGTACTCAGGAAGTCTCCGCCATCTCACGTGGCCTAAAGGCGATGGCGAAGGAGCTGCGTTGTCCCGTGCTGGCGCTTTCGCAGTTAAGCCGCGCCCCAGAGAACCGCGCCGGCAACAATTTTCGTCCACAGTTGTCGGATCTTCGCGAGTCTGGGGCTATTGAACAGGATGCAGACGTTGTCGCTTTTATTTACCGCGAAGAGGTTTACAACAAAGACGATTCTGATTTAGAGGGCAAAGCGGATCTAATCATTGCCAAACAACGCAATGGACCAACAGCCACGGTTCGTTTGGCGTTTCTCAAGGAACATACAAGATTTGAGAACCCCACTAGTGAAGAACCTCCAGGCTATTAGACCGAGCAGGAGAGAATTGGTATGGACTTAGGGTCAAGAACTCCAACAGTGTGTCCGCTTTGTGATGGCACGGGCTGGAAAACAGCGTCCATTCATCGGGGCGTACGCACCGTTTCGCGTTGCGATTGTCGCCTAGCAGTTCGAAACGCCAAGCTACTCGAACGTGCAGAGATTCCGGCACAATACGTGCATTGCACTCTCGACAATTTCAATCTCACATTTCCCGAAGCAACTCAATCTTTGGAAAGTGCTCTGTTTTATGCAAGGAAGTTTGTGGAGAAGTATCCGGAGGAAAAGTCCGGATTGCTGCTTTCCGGTCGATGCGGCACGGGTAAGACGCACCTAGCGACGGCGATCCTTAAAGGTCTTACCATGCGCTGGGGTACGCGCTGCCTGTTTTGTGGCTACAGTGCCCTGCTGAAACAGATACAGGCCACATATAGTCGCCAAATAGTAGCTGATGAGGAGACTGGGGTCGTGCTGACGGAATACTCCATTCTTAAGAACGTCATTCAGGCGGAAGTCTTAGTACTTGATGACTTAGGTGCGGAGAAATCCAGTGAGTGGACGCTGAGCATGCTGTACCACGTCATCAACGAGCGCTACAATGAGCGCAAAACAACCATCATTACCACGAACCTGCTATGGGATGCGCCAGCAGGCGACTCCCGGCCCCGAAGAAAAAGCCAACAGCAAGAAGCGGCGGAGGAGGCGGTGAGGATACCAACCCTGCGCTCCAGAATCTCAGAAAGGACTTATTCTCGCATCGCGGAAATGTGCCCTCGCAAGCTCGAGCTTCAGGGCGTCGACTACCGCCGCCAATTTGTGCAAGTAGGTGGAGTGCGTAGGAAGCAAACAGCCCACCCGCCTAGTACGGAGAACCAGAGCTAATGTAGACGCTCCGCGTGCCGCTAAGGAACGAATCGAGCCTGTGCATTTACTCCGCTCTGTTTTTTGAAAATGCTTGACTTTCGCTCATCTATCTGTCACGATATGGACATAATGCTTTCGACGACTCAGGTCGCTAGGAGATTGGGAATCGCGACAAAGAGCCTTAGCCGCTATATCGCGGCTGGCAAGGTTCCAGCGCCGCAGATTATTCAGGTTGGAGGCATTCGCGTTCATGCTTGGACGGAAGAGGAAGTTGAGCACGTCCGGAAACTTCTGCCCAAGATCGCCAACGGACGTAAAACCCGATACCAAAAGCTGAGGGAGAAGCAAAAGAAAACGCAGCCGGGGGCGGCTGCGTTCCGAAAGCCGAAGAAAAAGAAGAAGTAACACAAACCGCAACGGGCAGCGCTGGTGCTCGAACACCGAACGCCGCCCTAACCAAATCGCCTACAGGGAGGCAACATGGCTGATCTCGACGTTACCAAAAAACTCTCCGTTTATCACCTTCTCTACCGTCTCAACCTCTCCTTTGCCAACATTGTGCGGCGTTGCCGCCAGCTCGAAGACACCCGCGTCGTCCCCTCCAAGTACCTGCGCCAGTTCCAGGGTTTTGCCCAGGAATTGCAGGCGGAAATGAACCAGGAGTTGCTGCTGCCCCTGCACGAGCGCGAGATGGACGACTGGTATCGCTACGGCAAGGTGCGCGCGGCCTGGGAGAAATACCTGCGCGATCCCGACGACGTCTTCATCCACGCCGAAGAGCGGCACCAGCAATTGCTGCGCCAAGGCAAGAAACCTCCTCGCCTGCACGGGAAGGAGAAGAAAGCCCCTCGGCGTTAACCGATTCCCACGGCGAGAAAGGACGTTGTTCGAGCTCGATTGACTCTACTACGCTAATAGCGTATAGTAACACAGGTATGCTGCAGGCGTATATTGTGGGGAATGGAGTTCTTCGAAGCGCATTGAACTGAAGGCGCGCGAGCTACGGAGACGCAGACCGCTGAAGCCGAGGAGAAACTAAATGGCAAAGCGCAAACTGTTTGCTGAATTGATGGAGGGGGTTGCTGCCATGCGCGCGCATCGCGAGGGCAAGGTCACCCTGCGGAGCTACAAGATCGAAGCCGCCCGGCTTCCCCGGGTCAATGCGAGGACCATCCGAGAAACGCGAAAGCGGCTTAACTTCTCGCGCCCGGTCTTCGCGCGCAAGCTGCACATCAATGAGCGCACCCTGGAGAAATGGGAACAAGGCAGAGCCAAACCCAACCCGCAAGCCGCCACTCTCTTGCTCCTGGTCCGCAAATACCCTGACACCCTGGAAAGGCTGGAGGAACTGGCTGCAAGGTAGGCGCCACTAATCTTATCTAGGCTGCTTTGCAATCAAGTTTTGTCAGAGCGAGTGCCAGCCGGCGAACCGCGGAAAGATTTATGTGGGTGAAGGAGTGTCAGGATATGACTTTAGTCGTATCGTCTTCCGCGGGCGTTAAATATGTCCCGGCTTTAGCCGGGGTGGGAAAAGACCTCAGCGGCCGAAGCCCGATCTATTGTTGGAGACGGCTGACGGTATGACTAAAGCTCATGCACTGTCACTCCTCGAGTCGGTCAAGATTTCTCACCACGATGCAGGCATTTGACGCTAGGCGCAGCAGTCCTTACCCGGACTGAGATTCACTCGTGCCCTGATACGAACCAAGTCTCGGATTCGAGACTTCCCGCCTGGTACTCCAAGACATCCGCGGCCTCAGCATTCAATTGCGCCGCTGCCTGATTGATAGCGTCCAGATCCTTCTCCATGCCGCCGTCATACTATCATTGGCGCAACCCCGCCCCTCTGTTCACCGCCTGCACCTGAAGCTGTCCCGCACCGGGTCGAGCTGCTTCCAGATCAAACGGTCGCGCGGCTCCTGGGACATGCCGAAGAAGAACGCGGTGTCATTGCTGCCCGGACAGGCCGCCGTCACCACTTCCGAGTTCAACGTGATGACCTTGCCGTGGGTGTCGTAAATGTTGAAGCGAGCGCCCCGGCATACGGCCGGAAGCCCAAAAAAGACC
>JAWOLO010000344.1:0-2716 GCA_033853375.1 Terriglobia bacterium | reverse complement strand
GACCCTTTCTTTCAATTCTCCGTTGATCGCCGTGCTCGACAATAATCTTTACTACCAATATGGCGTGCTCGCTCGTATCTATGACTGGTCCAAGGGCGGCGATCAAACTTTTCCCGTGCTCATCCCCCAGGAATTGACTCCAGGCTCGGTGAATGTCGTCTCCGTCGGCCCAACTAAGGCGGACGGCAAAACTTACGAAGGGCTAAAGGTCGCTTCTCCCGATTTGGAAATCCTGCTCCTACTGGATAGCAACCACCGCCTGATTCGCTTGGAAGTTCCCGAAGCAAAAGTCTCCGTGATACGCGATTAGCGGTTTCCTCATCTCTCTTTCGCAAACAAAACGCGGCGCAACCGGACGGTCGCGCCGCGTCAAATTGTCTCTGATTTGTGCCGGAACTATCGAGCCAGCGGCCTTAGAAACGCCGGCTTGCTCTGCGTCCCAAACGGCTTCGCTTGCGCCACAAACGGTGAGGCCGGTTGCCGCAACCCGTAACCCTGCGGCGGCATGTGCGTGTGACCCACGCCATTCGAATGGCCTGTCCCGATATGCCCGGTCACGTGGCCATTCGTGGGGGCGCTTTGCGGTAGCCGCGCCGGGTTACCGATAGGGCGGAGGTTCACCGGTGCCGCGTGAACGTTATCGCTGATCGCCTGCAGCCTCTTCAGGATGGACTGCCATTGCTCCCAATCCAATTGCCGCAGGAACGGCCGCAATCCCTGGATGAATGGATCCTCCAGCAGCGCTTCGCCATCCGATTCCGGGATGAAGAACCGGTTCAGCCCCACGTTCAGCGCTTCTGAGATCTTCTCTAGCGTGCCGAGACTGGGCGTCATTTGCCCGCTTTCGATTCGCGAGAGATACGAGCGCGAGACTTTCGAGCGCGATTGCAGTTGGCTCTGGGTCATCGAGCGCGATTCCCGCAACTGGCGAATCCGCTGCCCGATGTTCTCCACGGTTTGCTGGTTGACGAGCTTCTCTGAAGCTGGCTCAGCCGCCGCTTCCTCCGCCGGAGGCGAGGGAGGAATCATGAATTCCAGGCGCTGAGGCAATGCGCGCACGCATCGCCGGCAATTTCCCGTGCGCGTCCTGTACTGTACCAGTCCACACGTCTTGCAGCGGATCACTTCCCGGTCCATTTCGAGCGTGTTCATCTCGTCCTTATTCACTTGTGCAGACACCGGAGCTCCTTGCTGACGTTTTTTCCGGCGTGCGGATAGGAGAGGAACGTCGGAACGTTCTCATAGGGGGAAGACAGTTACTGGCGCGATGGGAGTATCGTGTGAATCACATTTTCTTGTCAAGAGTATTTTTGTACTTTTTTTCGCTTTGCTCCGTTTCTTTTCCCGTTTTACGCCCTCTTTTCGCTGTCCTTTCGTCCAGCCGCTCCTTTTCCATCTCCTTTTTTCTACCTGCTCTTGTGCACGCCGCCAAGCAACGCCATACGCCTTGTATGGTACTTTTGCGTGTTCCTCTGGTCGTTGCTCAATCAAGCCTGCTAGCCGTTGGACCTTCCCAGATCTGTCTCATGACTCCTTCCCCTAGTGTGTGCACATTGCTTCTGAAGGCTTGTGCGGGCTTTTTCTTCCACGAGTCACCAGTCACGAATCACGAGTCACGCGCTCTGCGCTACACTATTTGTTCTTTATCTGGAGATGACCACCATGCCGACGCGCGATGACGCCTGGAAACTTCTCTGCGAATACACGCAATCCGAATCGCTTCGCAAGCATATGCTCGCCGTGGAAGCTTGCGTTCGCTCCTACGCCCGCAAATCCGGCGCCGACGAAGAAACCTGGGGCCTCGCCGCGCTGCTCCACGACTTCGATTACGAACGCTGGCCCAATCAAGAGCATTCCCCCGACCAGGGCCACCCTTCCGAAGGCGCAAAAATCCTGCGCGCCCAAGGCTACTCGGAAGAAATCGTTCGCGCCATTCTGTCCCACGCGGATTACTGCAACGTGCCTCGCCAATCCGCTCTCGAGCACACACTATTCGCCTGCGACGAGATCGCCGGCTTCCTCACCGCCTGCGCCTACGTGCGTCCGTCGAAAAGCATCCTCGATCTCGAAGTCGATTCCGTGAGACGCCGCATGAAAGACAAACTCTTTGCCAAAGGCGTTTCCCGCGAAGACGTGCGCAAAGGCGCGGAAGAGCTGGGCATCCCGCTCGAAGAACACATTGCGTTCTGCATCGCCGCGATGCGCGAACATGCTGATGCGCTCGGCCTGCGCGGCAATTTCGGCAGCCAATCCCAGGCGAGCCAGTCCGGAGGCTGACCATCGACTGTAACGGCCTTTGGGCTGCGGCAGCCTGCCTGAGGTAGGCAGGGCCTGCCGCCGCTTTGTTTTGGCTCGATTCACGCTGGACCAAAATCACGCTAGAATTGATGGAGATGCTGACACAGATTGCAGGCTTCGATGCGGCGGCGACGCGCCATCCACGTCGCAAGACCTACGGCGTGAAGGTCGGTCACGTGTGCGTGGGCGACGGCGCGCCCATTGTCGTGCAGTCCATGACCAACACGGACACCGCCGACATCGAGTCCACCTTCAAGCAAACCGTCGAGCTCGCCGAAGCCGGCTCTGAAATCGTGCGTTGGACGGTGAACGTTCCCGAAGCCGCAGCGGCCGTGCCCGAAATCAAGAAGCGCCTGCTCGACGTTGGCTGCCGCGCTCCCATCATCGGCGATTTTCATTACAACGGGCACGTCCTGCT
>JAWOLO010000343.1:0-7024 GCA_033853375.1 Terriglobia bacterium | reverse complement strand
ATACAAAAGCGTCCGCTTCGCGGCGGCGGTTTCCGTTGCAATGCTATACTCATTTTTTGAGCTGGTAGAGGAGGAATCGCTGTGCCCTTGTATGAGTACCAATGCGTGAAATGCGGCCGTCGAACGGAGAAAATCGAGAGCGTGGACGGGCCGCATTTGAAAAAATGTCCGCACTGCGGGGGCAAGGTGGAGCGTTTGCTCGCGCCGCCCGCCATCCAGTTCAAAGGCGCGGGATGGTACGTCACGGACTATGCAAAGAAGAGCAGCGGCGGTGATTCCGAAAAGCCGGCGGCTGCGGCAACGGAAACCGTGAGCAAGGATGGCGGCGCGAAAGAAGCGGCTTCCAAGGACTCGAAAGAAAAAAAATCCACGAAGAAAAAATAAATCGCGCCCAACTCGCCGAGCAAGGGAGACGATCCGCAATGTCCGACACAACGCAACGGAAAACTGCCGCGGGACGCAAAGTGCGCAAAGCGGTTCTTCCCGCTGCCGGGCTTGGCACACGATTCCTCCCCGCCACCAAAGCGCAGCCCAAGGAAATGCTTACCGTCGTGGACAAGCCGCAGATCCAATACGTCGTCGAAGAGTGCGTGGTTTCCGGAATCGAACACATCATCATCGTTACGGGAAAAGGAAAAAATTCCATCGAAGATCACTTCGACTACTCGCCCACTTTGGAGCGCTTCCTGGAGGAAAGGGGCAAAAAAGAACAGGCGGCGATGGTGCGGAAGATCAGCGATATGGTGCAGGTGAGTTATACGCGCCAGAAAGAGCCCCTCGGCCTGGGACACGCCGTGCTGGTGGCGAGAGACCTTGTGGGCGACGAGCCCTTCGCCGTTTTGCTCGGCGACGTGCTGATTCCTGGTCCCAATCCCGCGACCAAACAACTCATTGATGTGTACATGGCGACCGGCGTTGGCGCAATTGCGGTCGAGGAAGTACCGAAAGAGAGAACGCATCTTTACGGCATCATCGATGGGGAGCCCGCGCCGCAGCCGCCGTTTGGAGCGCGGCTGTTGCGGATTCGCGACGTGGTGGAAAAACCAAAGCCGGAAAAAGCGCCCTCGAACTTGGCGATCACGGGTCGTTATGTTTTGCCGCCGGAGATTTTTGATTGCCTCGCGCGCACCAAGCCGGGCGCGGGGAACGAAATTCAGTTGACCGACGCGTTGCGGATTCTGGCTCAAGAAGACGGTCTGTGGGCGTACATCTATGATGGCGTTTCTTACGACGCCGGCGACAAACTGGGATTTTTGAAAGCGACGGTGGAGATCGCCTTGCAGAATAAAGAATTTGGCAGTGAGTTTCGCGAGTATTTGAAAGGCTTAAAACTGTAGTGCTTTACGAAAAATCGATGCCGGAGTGTCATTCCGAGCGCAGCGAGGAATCTGCTTTTTTCGTGTCGTTTCATCAATTAGGCTGGAATTCTTCTCATGGTCACGCGCATTTTAGGAATTGAATCTTCTTGCGATGAGACCGCGGCGGCGGTGGTCGCCGACGGCCGCGAAATTCTGTCCAGCGTGGTCGCTTCGCAAGTCGATGTCCACCGGAAGTACGGCGGTGTGGTGCCGGAGTTGGCCTCGCGCGAACATCTGCGGCAAATCGTGCCGGTGGTTCGCGAAGCGCTTGCGCAAGCGAGTCTGAAGCTGGAAGAAGTGGACGCCATTGGCGTGACGCAAGGGCCGGGACTCGTCGGCGCGCTGCTGGTTGGAATCACGTACGGCAAAACGCTCGCGGAATCCCTTGGGAAGCCGCTCGTGCCAGTCAACCATTTGGAAGGGCACGTTCACGCCGTTGTTCTGGAGGCGCACAAAGCGGGACGCAATCCGAAACTGCCGGCGGTCTGCCTGATTGTTTCCGGCGGGCACACGGTTTTGTACGAAGTGAACGCGGCGGATTCAGGCACGCCGGACGCGAGCGCGCTTTTTTGTTACCGCAAACTCGGACAGACACGCGACGATGCAGCGGGCGAGGCTTACGACAAAGTTGCGAAGCTGCTCGGGCTCGGTTATCCAGGTGGTCCAATTCTAGATCGCCTTGCAGCTGCGGCTGATGGGGCGCCTGCACCGGTGAAATTTGGGCCGACGAAAACGCGTGGCAATCCGCTCGACTTTAGTTTCAGCGGCTTGAAAACCGCCGTGCTCTACCATTTGCGCGAGCACGGAGAATACTCCGAGGAAATTCATAAGCGGGAAGAGGCTCTGGCTCGTGGCGAACGAAAGTTCGAACAATTGTTTCCGCTTTGCAGCAAAACCACGCTTGGCCTCGTGCGCGAATTTCAGAATGCCGTGATCCGCGATCTGGTGGAGCGCACCATGGCCGCGGCGGAAGAACTCGATGTCGAAAGCATCTTGGTTTCCGGCGGTGTAGCGGCGAACAGTCAGTTGCGTACGACGTTTGAGGAACGCGCGAAATCCGCCGGCATCGAAGTGTTCTTTCCCAGCAGGGCGCTCTCCACGGACAACGCCGCCATGATCGCCGCCGCCGCGTATCCGCGCCTCCGCGCCGGCATCCTCGCGGATCTTACGCTGAACGCCGATCCCAGCCTTGCCCTAGCCTGAAAAACCTCCTTGCTCGGGCCGTAAATCACAGGGCCATGTGTGCTTGCTCACAGAAACGAGAGAACGGAAAGGCTAAGTAAAAGCCTAGGCAAGGTCGCAGAGCAAAACACACGCCAGATGTCATCCGATTTGCATGCACCGGGTTGCATATCCTCATCCGCATTGAAGCGTCTCCTTCCCGATAGAGTTCCGGCCCGAATAATCCCGGCAAAAGGTTTAAGTCGTCAGGAAGTGGAGCAGCGACGGAAGCAGTATGGTTTGAATTTGCTGCCGAACCCGCAACCGCGGCCAGTCTGGTTGCGCCTCACCGATCAACTGGTGCATTTTTTCGCCGTCATGTTGTGGATTGCCGGAGTTCTGGCCATCCTCGCCGGAATGCCGCAACTCGGACTTGCGATCTTCGTCGTGATTGTGCTCAACGGGCTCTTTGCTTTCTTGCAGGAATACCGCGCAGACAAGGCAGGGGAGCGCCTTCGCGATTTGCTGCCAAGACGCGCCACGGTTGTACGAGATGGAGAGCGCCAGAGCATCGACGCAAGCGAACTTGTGCCGGGTGACCTCGTGTTTCTCAACGCAGGCGACCGCGTTTCTGCGGACATGCGCTTGCTCGAAATCCACGCCTTGTCCTTGGACAAATCCACGCTGACGGGAGAAAGCATCCCCGCCACGCCGCAGGCAGAAGAAATTGCCTATGCCGGCTCATTTGTGCTGGAAGGCGAAGCTTATGGAATCATCGTAGCAACAGGAAGGGCTAGCCGCCTGGCGAAGATTGTTCAACTGACCGCTGCGGGAGCGCGGCCCCGAAGCCCTCTAGCATTGGAATTGGACCGCGTCGTCCGCGTCATTGCCTTGATTTCCATCGCTGTTGGCGCCGGTTTTCTAATCATTGCCATGCTCGTGGGAATCCGCTTGTCTGACGCCTTCTTGTTTGCGCTAGGCGTGACGGTTGCTCTCGTCCCGGAAGGCCTGCTGCCAACGGTCACGCTTTCGCTGGCCATGGGTGCCCAGCGAATGGCCAGGCGTGGCGCTTTAGTTCGGCGCCTGGAGTCGGTGGAAACTCTCGGTTCGACGACTTTCATTTGCACGGACAAGACGGGAACTTTGACGCGGAACGAAATGTCCGTCGTGGAAGCCTGGATGCCAGCGGGGGAAATATCAATCGAAGGCGCGGGTTATAACTCAACCACAACGATTCAAGTGGATGCTGGATTAGCGCTGCCACTACAGGGGCTCGCATTGGCGGCGGCTCTGCACTCAAACGGCATTGCCGTTCTGCGCGATGGCCGCTGGGTGGCCCAGGGCAATCCTCTTGAGGCGGCACTGAACGTTTTTGCTCGCCGCTTGGGGATTGATGTTCGTGCCCAAGAAGAGGCATTGCCTGTGCAGCGGAGATTCCCATTCGACCCGCGGCGCCGACGCACGTCCGTTCTGGTGAGGAATAAAGTGTTCGTGCGGGGCGCACCCGAAGCTGTGCTGGAACACTGCAGCGACATTGACGAGGCAGATATCGCAGTGATGCGCATGGCAGAGCGCGGCTTGCGCGTCATTGCCGTTGCGACGCGCGAGTTTGACGAAAGGGAACTGCCCGACAACCCGGAACCTCTCGAAACCGGCCTGACTCTGCTTGGTTTGATTGGCATCGAAGATCCGCCGAGAACCGGCGTCGCGGATTCCATCAAGGCTTGCCGTCGTGCGGGAATCCGCGTGGCTATGGTGACCGGGGATCATCCCGCAACTGCGCGGGCCATTGCTCGCGAGGTTGGCTTGCCAATCTCTCAGGAATTCTTGATCGAAGGGAAGGATTTGCCGGTCGACGAAGAGATGCTGGGCGCTTTATTGGATCGTGACGGCATCATCGTCAGCCGTGTTTCTCCCGAGGAGAAGCTGCGCATCGCCCGTGCCTTGCGCAAACGCGGACACGTGGTGGCCATGACGGGGGATGGCGTCAACGACGCTCCTGCATTGCATGAAGCAAATATCGGCGTGGCCATGGGCCTTTCTGGCACGGACGTGGCGCGGGAGGCTGCGGACCTTGTGCTTCTCGATGACAACTTTTCGACGATCGTTGCTGCGATTGAGCAAGGACGAACCACCTTCGTCAATGCCAGGCGCTTCCTCACGTATCATCTGACGGACAACGTTGCCGAATTGACTCCATTCGTTGTCTGGGCCTTGTCTGGGGGCCGCTTTCCGCTGGCCCTCGGCGTGTTGCAAGTGCTCTGCTTGGACATCGGAACGGATATTCTCCCCGCAGTGGCCTTGGGGGCGGAACCATCAAGCCCCAGGGCGCTTTCCCAACCGCCCGTGGGGCGTCATCTCGTGGATCGGCCACTTCTGCTCAGAGCCTTCTGCGTACTTGGTCTGACGGAATCCTTTGTCGAGATGTTTGCCTTCCTCGCAGCTCTGTTTTTCTCTGGGTGGAGACCCGGCACCTCTTTTCCCACGGGCGCTACGTTTCTTGCAGCTTCAGGCGCGGCCTTCACAGCAGTCGTCATCGGCCAGATGGCGAATGCCTTTGCCTGCCGAAGCGCTAGTCAGTGGCCAGGAAAGCTGGGGTGGTTTTCCAATCGCTACCTCGTGCTTGCCATAGTCTGCGAAGTAATCATGCTGCTTGGTTTTCTTTATATCGCGCCTCTCGCCAGGATCGTGGGCCATGCGCCGCCGAACACTGCAGGCTATCTTGTGGCTCTAATGGCTGTTCCCGCGGTCCTGTTGATCGACGCAACGTACAAGCAATGGAAGAGGCGAATTTAAGCCTGACGAATCTGCGTCGCTCCCTCAACACCGCATATTATAGTGTGCTGACAACAGATTGAGGGAGGAGTGAATCGATGCAGAGAGTAAGGAAGGGCGTTTTTTTCACCGTTCTCACTGTGTCCGCGTTCTGGGGGATCACATCTTGGGCGCGGACGATGCGATGGACCGAGCAACGCGCAAACGAATGGTACGCAAAGCAGCCATGGCTGGTCGGCAGCAATTACATTCCGCGTTCGGCCATCAACGAATTGGAAATGTGGCAGGAAGCGACCTTCAGTCCCGAGCAAATCGACCAGGAATTAGGCTGGGCCGAAGGCCTGGGCATGAACACCATGCGCGTGTTTTTGCATGACTTGCTCTGGCAGCAGGATGCCGACGGTTTCAAGAAGCGCATCGATCAGTTCCTGACCATCGCGGCGAAGCATCACATTCGGCCGATCTTCGTGCTCTTCGATTCCTGTTGGGATCCCCTGCCGCATTTGGGGCCGCAGCACCCGCCGATTCCCGGCGTTCACAATTCCGGCTGGGTGCAGACTCCCGGCGCTGTGGCGCTAGGTGATCCCAAACAATACCCGCGATTGAAGGCCTATGTGCAGGGAGTAGTGGGAGCGTTCGCCAAGGACGACCGCATTCTCGCCTGGGACATCTGGAACGAACCTGGCAACAGCAACATGGGTAGCTACGCGAAGGAAGAATTGAAAGATAAAACGGCGCGCGTGCTAGTGCTCCTGCCCGAGGCATTCGAATGGGCGCGCGAAGTAAATCCAACACAGCCGCTCACCAGCGGCGTTTGCTGCGTGGACCAGGCCCCGGACGGATCCCACCTCGGCAAAATCGAGCAAATCCAGCTCCGTGAGTCTGACGTCATCACGTTTCACAACTACTCGTGGCCCGAGTACTTCAAGCGCGAAATCGGTTGGCTGAAAAAATACGGCCGGCCGGTGATTTGCACGGAATTCATGGCTCGCTCGGTTGGCAGCACGTTTGACACAATTTTACCGATTGCCAAGGAGGAAAAAGTCGGCGCAATCAATTGGGGATTCGTTGTGGGCAAAACACAAACGAATTTTCCCTGGGAATCGTGGGAGCATCCTTACATCCTTCAACAACCACCAGTGTGGTTCCACGAAGTGTTGCATCCTGACGGAAAACCGTACCGCCAGGCCGAAGCAGACTTGATCCGCCAACTCACCGGCAAAAAGTAGAAGTAGAACAGGTTGGACTGCTGCGGTTTGCCGATTCTGACTGGCGTGTGCGGTATACTTTCGCGGACATGCCGGCAAAGAAGACCGCCCAGGCGCGATTCGAACCAGCAAGTGACCAATCGCTGCTCATCTATTTCGGCGAGCAAATCACGCTCGAAGCAAATGAAAACGTCAGAAGGCTTCTCTATCTGCTAGAGAAGGAGCCGGTTGCCGGCGTGCGCAACCTGCATCCTGCGTATTGCTCGTTGCTTGTGAAGTTCGATCCGCTTAAGTGGCAGCACGAAAAACTGGAAAAAGAGCTGCGCAAATATCTTGGCCGCTTAGTCAAAGTGAAGTTACCCGAACCGCGACATTTGGAGATTCCCGTTTGCTACGGTAGGGAGTTTGGACCCGATCTGGACGACGTGGCGGCAGCACATGAGATGACGCCAGAGCGCGTGATTGAACTGCATACCTCGGTTACTTATCTTGTCTATTTCTTGGGATTCGTTCCGGGATTTG
>JAWOLO010000342.1:0-14345 GCA_033853375.1 Terriglobia bacterium | reverse complement strand
CTCCAGGATATGTTTCGGCTAACAGAAACCAGATTTACACGACGGTCTCTATTGAAAGCGAGTCTGCTTTCCGGAGGCGCTTTTGTTGTGGATCTGGCGGGAATTACTTGGCCAAATTCGCTGCTGGCTCGGCAGAAAGATCCTTATGCCGACGGCAAGATGCTTGGCACTGTGGACTTCCTCAACGAAAGTCCGGTACCGCTGAATACACCGCAAGGCTCCGAACTCGATGGGCGATTGTATTCGGATCTGTCGACACTGGAACCCCCGAACCCTATTACGCCCACGGAAAATTTCTACATTCGCACGCGTGCTTCTGAATTGCTCTCTGACTCCGCCAGTTGGCAAGTGAAGCTCGGCGGGCTTGTCGACAAGCCTTTGAATTTGGGAATCGAAAGCCTCAGGAAAACGGCCAAGCCCATGGGCGCACACTTGATGGAGTGCGCCGGCAACGTCCGACTGGCGCGATTTGGGCTGCTCAGCGTAGGAGAATGGACCGGAATCCCCGTTTCCGAACTTTTGGACAGGGTCAAAGCAAAGTCCGCTGCCGCGCGTGTGCTCGTCGCGGGCTTCGATCAATACGCCGAAGTTTCGCGAACGTCCATCCCGGGCGCCAGCTGGGTGTTCTCACGCGGGCAGCTGGAAAAAGCAGGGGCTTTTCTGGCGACCGAGCTGAACGGCCAGCCGTTGCCGAAGGATCACGGTGCGCCGGTTCGCCTCGTTGTGCCCGGCTGGTACGGCTGCACGTGCATCAAATGGGTGAACGAAATCAGCTTCGTTGCAGAAAAAGTCGAGGCGACTTCGCAAATGCGCGAGTACGCCGGGAGAACACAACAAAAAGGCGTGCCGCAACTGGCAAAAGATTATCAACCGGCGGCAATCGAACAGGCCGCCACACCCATCCGCGTTGAAAAGTGGAATGTTGCCGACAAGCTTCGATACCGCGTTGTGGGAATCGCTTGGGGAGGTTCCCAGCCCGTGAAGGTGCTGCAGATTCGCTTCAATCCTGAAGAGGATTATGTGCCGGTGGACAACTTCCATCAGCTTACGAATGATCCGTGGACTTTCTGGACGCATGACTGGTCTCCGAAAGCGCCCGGAACTTACTCGATCCGCTTGTCGGTAAAGGAACCGGCGGTTCAGGCTCGTCGGCTGGATTCGGGGTACTATGTTCGCAGCGTCGAAATTACTGAAGTTTGAGAAATGTTTTTGCCCCACGCAAGGAGAAATAGTGCATGGAATGATGAAGTGTTTTGTTGCTGTCCTTCTATTGACTGGAATTGTTGCTTCCGGGCAAGCCACGCCGCAAGCTGGCCATGAAGGGCACCAAGGCGGCGGCCCCGTACCGCGTGAAATTCTCGAACGGCCAGTCGCGCTCAGAACGGGAATCGGGACGTTGCACGAAAAAGTGACCACTTCTTCGCAGGAAGCTCAGGCTTTTTACGATCAGGGGCTCGCTTACCTGCATTCTTATGTGTGGATTGAAGCGATTCGCTCGTTTCATCAAGCTTTGCGCTTGGATCCCAACATGGCTATGGCGTTTCTCGGGCTGACCGACGCGTATATCGGCCTCCATGACCCTGCCACGGCTCGTGCCGCTTTTCAAAGAGCGCAAATGCTGGTGTCCAAAGTCAGCAAGCGCGAGCAAATGTGGATCACCATTCGCGACCGCGAACTGGATTATTTAGAGAGCAACGGGGATGCAGACAAATATTTCGCCTACCGGAAATCCATTAATGACGCGCTGAAGATAAATCCCAACGATCCGTGGCTGTGGATTCAGCGCGGCTTGGCGGATGAAGGCTCGCCGGAAACGCACGGGCAAGTCGGAGGAGTGGACACGATCGCGTTCTATAGAACTGCGCTCGCTTTAGCGCCGGATAACTTCGCCGCTCACCACTATTACGGGCATACATTGGAAAACCTAGGCCGCACCAAGGAAGCGCTTGAAGAAACGGCGATTTATGTGCGGATGGCTCCGGCGATTCCTCATGCGCATCACATGCACGGTCACGAGTTGATGCGCCTGGGGCGGACCGAAGAAGCTATCGCGGAATTTCTCAAAACAAAATCACTGGAGGAAGAATACTACCGGACGGAGAACATTCCGGCCCGCTACGACTGGCATCATGCCCACAATCTACAATTGCTGGCCATGAGTTACCAATCGTTAGGACAAATGAAGGCGGCGGAAGCTGCGTTTCGCGAAGCTTTTTCTGTGCCTGCCTATACCGACTTTCTTGAGTTTAACCGCAAGGCTTGGCCGGAATTTTTGCTCGCGAGGGGGCGCTACGAGGAAGCCCTTCGCTCCGCCCAGGAATTGACGAAAAGCGAATGGCCCCTGCCGCGGCTTGCCGGCCACACGCTTGCCGGTGAGGCTCTTCTGGCGATGGATCGGTCCAGTGATGCTCAACAAGAGTTGAGTCTCGCCGAGCAGGAGACAGAGCATCTCCCGGTGAACCTGGTAACCACTTCGCCGTTCCCTAGCATTCTGCGCGCCGAGCTGTTGCTCCGCGACAAAAAAATGGAAGAAGCGGAGCCTCTGTTGCAAGACATTGCAAAAATGACCCTGGCTCGGCCAGGTCCCGACGCGTGGAGTGCAGCGCGCTTCGAGTTGGAGGCTATCGCGAAAACTGCGCGCGACAACGGCGATTGGCATTTGTCGGAATCCGTGGCGCAAGACATGATCCAGCACGACCCGACTTATGCGGGCGGCTATTTTGCCCTCGCCCTTGCTGCTGAACACGCGGGACATTCCGCGCAGGCGCGCGAACAATTTGCGAACGCCGAGAAGTTCTGGAGCAAAGCCGACAAAGATTTGCCAGAGCTTCGGCGTGTTCAAGAACGGCTTTCCGCACGGCGCTGAAGGAAGCGGATTCTTTTCGCAACGCTCTTCGTAAGCTACGATGCGTTCGACGATGACCATTCTTCGCAGACTGTCTCTCTCTTGTGTTTGTCGCACAACACTCATTGGGTCGCTGGTCTTTTTCTCTCTTGCAGCTGTCGCGGGAGAGAATCCTGTCCGTTACCTTCGCTTTGATGAGGTACAGGAAACCCTACGCTTGAATGCGGATTCAGGACTTCCCGGTAGCGAGATTCAACAAAGTGACACATGGGACGCCTGGATCCGCGCTCAGGATGCCGAGGTCCGCGGCCGCATCGACCGCGGCATCGAAGACTCCACCAGCAATTTGATCCTTTACGGGACGTCGTTCACGTCGCTTCCTCGCGTGGAAAGCGTAGAGCGCGCAGCGACTGAGTCCGGTGATCTTGAGCCCGCCACCATCGCTCGCATCCGTGCCTTAGTGGTGTCCCTTCCTTCAGGCGCCAAAAATGAACGGCTTCGCTTTGTCCGTGATTTCCTGGAGCGCAAGGGAATCGCTCAGGACTCCGTTGAATCGTATTTCACAGAGAACTTGCGGCGCTTTATCGCCGAACAAGGTGCGTATCAAAAGAAATTGCAGGATGCCGCAAAGGAAGACGACCCGTCTGCGGTTTACCTGGCGCGGGGAACGCTTTTCGAGAATCGCGGCTTGTCTGTCGACACCTCCTTGCTTCCCAACTTTGCGCTTGAAGAGACGCTGCGCGCGATGGTTCGCAAAGGCGTGCTGGCGGCTGGCACCATGCACCGAATTGCTGTTATAGGACCCGGTCTTGATTTTACGGATAAGCGTGATGGCTACGATTTCTATCCGCTACAGACGCTGCAGCCTTTCGCTGTGCTGGAGGCGGTCGCGCGGCTCGGCCTCGGAAAGGCAGAAGACTTGCGTGTAGTTTGTCTGGACTTGAATCCCGCTGTCATCTCCCACGTTCAAAAACTGGCAGAGCGAGGGCGCGCGGGCCAGCTTTACACTGTGCAGCTTCCGCGCGACCCTCGAGCGGAATGGAGTCCAGAAGCGATCTCTTACTGGAAAAATTTTGGAGAGAACCTCGGTTCACCCGCGAAGCCTTTGCCAGTTCCTACGAGTCTAGGCGGGGTCGTGGTCCGTGCCGTAGCCATTCGTCCGCAATTCACGGCGAATGTACGGGTCTACAACGCGAATATCGTTTCTCAGACTCTGGACCTCCCGCCTGGACAAGGCTTTGACCTGATCGTGGCCACCAACGTCTTGGTCTACTACGACCGATTCCAGCAGGCTCTGGCCATGGCCAACATTGCCCGCATGCTGAACCATGGCGGGATCTTCCTGGCAAACAATGTCCTCCCCTCGCAGCACACCAGCGATCTTGACTACCTTGGCCGCCGAACCACGACTTTTACGCCGAGTGGGGCCTACGGCGACGATGTTGTCGTTTACCGCCGCAAGTGAGCCACGGGTGACCATTGTCCTTCCCGTTCCTGCGTAGTGCTTGCCGATCGGCACCGCCCATCGGTGGTAGGATGAATGGCTCTGTTTGCGTCGTCGCGGGCTTGGAATCAGTCACCCTGCTCGCAAGCAGTTCGCGGAGACAAACCTCCCCATGAGCGCAAGCCAAAAACCGCGCCTCATCGTCGGCCTTTCCGGGTCGAGCGGATTGCCCTATGGAATCCGCCTGCTCGAGGTCCTGCGTAAGCAGGTCACGCATGAAGTTCATCTGATTTTGACGGACGCAGCCAAGCTGAATATTTCCGTGGAAACGGATTGGCGCGTGAAAGATGTCGAGGCACTGGCGGACGTGGTCCACAATGTGACGAACATCTCGGCAAGCATTGCCAGCGGGTCCTTTCGTACGGAAGGCATGATCGTGGCGCCCTGCTCGATTCGAACGCTCTCGGCCATTACTCATTCTCTTGCCGACAACCTGCTGGTGCGCGCGGCCGATGTCACACTGAAAGAACGCCGGCGGCTCTTGGTCATGCCGCGCGAAGCGCCGCTGCACATTGGTCATTGCAAGCTGCTTTATGAAGCGTCGCAATTGGGCGTGATTGTGTTTCCGCCAATGCCCACGTTTTATGGGCGCCCCCGCACGATCGAGGACATGGTGAACACCACCGTCGGTCGCGCGCTGGATCTGTTTGGAATCGACGCTGGTCTCGTTAAACGTTGGACCGGGGTCGAAGGCAAATCCAAGAAATAAGCGTCAGACACGGCCAGGCGCAAACAATTCTGCAGCGAAAAAACAAGATTTACTTCGAGGTCGCTCTGTAACGCATTGAATGCGAAAGGCTTGCCCTGCGAAAATGAGCCTCGTGTCATTTTGAACTGCGCGCTTGAAGGGCGTGTGAGCTCCCTCACATTGCACCTAATCTTTTTACAGTATTGCCACCAATACTTCGACTTCTGTCTAATCACGCCAATTTCTTTGAATGCGATCCCTAACAGGGAGCTTGGGTTTATTGGTGCACAGAGTCGGGGTGTACGGAGCAGGCTTCAAGAAGATCCCAAGCCGCTTACCAAACGGGGGTAATGATGCGAAGAGCAATCCTTCTCTTGCTGCTTTCTTTGGCGCCGGTGGCATTTGGCCAGAGTAATTACGCCATGGTGAGCGGCACGGTAACCGACCCTCAGCAGAGCCCCGTGGCAGGCGCCTCCGTTGTGCTTACTTCCAAAGAGACGCACGCGGAGCGGCGTGTCGCCACAAATTCGCGGGGAATCTTTCAACTCACGGGAATTCTGCCTGGCGAATACGATCTCTCCGTTGCTGCATCAGGATTCGCGCAACTCAGCCATCCTCTTCGCCTTGAGGTCGGCCAGCAGCTGGAACTCAACCTGTCGCTCAAGCTGGCTTCGACTTCCGAAACGATTCAAGTAGACGCCACAGCCGCCGACGTGATGCACACTGTGGACGCCAGCATTGGCGAAGTGATTGAGCCCGCCGCGGTCAGCAATCTTCCGTTGAACGGCCGCATGCTCATCGATCTGGTTCTCACCGTTCCCAGCGCGCACATGAGTCACGGCGCGCAAGCCGGCGACATGAATCCGCTCTACTGGCGTCCCGGCCAGCGGTCCGCCGTGAGCATTGGCGGTAACCGGCCCAACGCAAACTATTTTCTGCTCGACGGCACGACCAATACCGATCCGACGTTTAACACCATGAGCCTCAGCCCTTCGCCGGACGCGGTGCAGGAATTCAAGGTGGAAACCGGCAGCTATTCCGCGGAAATGGGAGGAGCGGGAGGCGGACAAATCAATATCGTCACACGCTCCGGCAGCAATGCATTTCACGGCACGGCCTACGATTTTCTGCGCAACGGAGCGATGGACGCGTACACGTTCGGAGCAATGGGTTCTTCGAAGTTTCTCATGCAAAACAATTTCGGCGGATCGTTAGGTGGTCCTTTCGTCCACAACAAGACTTTCTTCTTCTTCAATTATGAAGGTTACCGGCATTCGCAAGCCGACTCTATGACCGAGACGGTTCCGACTCCGGACGAAATCGCCGGGAACTTTCAGAACAGCGGCATCAACATCTACGATCCCTATAACGTGACGACTCCCGGGCAACCCGCCAGCCCTACGAATCCGCGTTTGCCGTTTGCAAACAACACCATTCCGTCACAGGACATCAGCACCGCGGCACAACTCTTTCTTCAGAAATACGTCCCACAGCCAAACGTAACGAATGGTTCGATGCCTTGCGGCGGCTCTGTGATGGGCACACCGGGTGTGGTTGGGGCCGGCGTGGATTGCAACAATTATCTCGATGTGCGTGACGAACACCACGTCAACGATCAAGGCACCGTTCGAGTGGACCAGATTTTCTCCACCAACAGCACGCTTTCCGCGCGGTACTCGCTCAGCTCCGAGCGCGGCTTCATGCCCATTAATCTGCCAGGCTTCGGCACTAGCCATGACGATTTCGCGCAACAAGGCAGCGCGGCCTGGAACCGGATTATCTCGCCGAACCTGGTGAACATCGCCTCGGTGACCCTGTCGCGCTTGTCCATGAGCCACTTCACGCAAAGCGCTTACACTAACGACATTGTTTCGCAACTTGGCATCGTCGGCATCGGATTTGGCGGTCCGGGAGCCTGGGGAGCGCCATGGTTCAACGTGCAGGGTTATTCTGGCATGGGCGATACTTACGCGGCCACGCCGATGCGCGCCTGGGACACTACGCTCGAGGGCCGCGATTCCCTCAACTGGCAGCGCGGGCGGCACAGCTTTAAGTTCGGCGGAAGTTTCCGCGACTATATCTGGCCCATGTGGGGATTCTTCCAGAACCGTGGCTACTATCAGTTCACCAGCGGCTACACCGCGCGAACGGGCACGAACGACGGGACCGGATCAGGACTCGCCAGTTTCTTGCTCGGTTTGCCTGCTGTGAAGCAGCGCCAAGCCGGCATCCCGCAAATGCAGCTTCGCGCGTGGTCTACTGATGGTTTCGTCCAAGACAGCTTTCAACTTACTCGCGCCACAACGATTGAAATGGGCGTGCGCTACGAATACGCCCGGCCTTTACACGACATTACCTATACAAATACAAATCTAACGTTCCAGAGCGGCACGCCGCAGATTTTCATCGGTGGCCAGAATGGCTATCCCGACGGCCTGCTCTATTCGAACAAGCACAACTTCGCTCCGCGCTTTGGCATTTCTCACAATTTTGCAAACCTGGGAATCGTTCTCCACGGCGCCTACGGAATTTTCTTCACCCCGGTTGATCTGAATACATGGTGCAACCAGCGCCACAACGTTCCTTACGTTTTTCCCGAGACGCAGCAGTTCGACAATTTCAATCCTCCGGCTTCTCTGCTGAGCGCCGCACAGGCGCGGCAGTCCCTCAATTTCAATCCTGCAGTTCTGGGCACGACCACTGTCAGCTTTACAGCGTTTGATCCGCACGCTCCGGCACAGTACGTCCAGCAATGGAGCACATCGGTCGAGAGGAGCTTGGGCCGCGAAACCACTCTCGAAGTTGGCTATCTTGGCGATCGCGGCATGCATTTGCAGCGCGCCGACCTGATCAACAATGCGCCTCCGGGTCCCGGCCCTCTTGGTCCGAGGCGGCCGCTTAAAATACTCGAGTTCGTCAATAATTCTGTCCTGCCAACGGGCGTTACCCTTTCTGCGACGCCGCCGGTCGGTTGCCCGACAGGCGCGGTCTGCACACCTGTGAGCACCATCAATCTGCTCGCGAACTCGGCGCAAAGCTGGTACGACGCAGGCTATGTCAATGTGCGGCGGCGCTACGCGCACGGGCTCAGCTTGCTTGCGAATTACACGTTTGCCAAAAGCTTGAGCAATGCGCCGGACTTTCGTTCGCCCATGTTTGAGTCTGCGATTCCGCAGAATGACAGCGACCTCGCCGCGGAAAAAGGATTGGCCTGCGACATCCGCCATCGCTTCGCGCTCAGCGCGGTTTACAGTATTCCCGGCTACGGAGACTCCGGCCTGGTCCGGGCACTTTCTCACAATTGGGAGTTGTCTTCGGTTTACCAGGTTCAGACGGGCTTTCCGCTTACGATTTCCGTTTTCGGCGACACAGCGAACGCCGGCACCGTGCTTGGCGAAAACCCGATTCGCGCTAACCTCACGGGACAGCCCATTTTTGGCCCCGGCACGCACACTGCAGCGGAATGGTTTAATCCTCTCGCCTTTGCAACGCCTTCGGCATTCACCTTTGGCGACGTAGGCCGCAATACCGTCATTGGGCCCGGGATGCAGACGCTCGACTTCGCGCTCGCTCGTGAGTTCAGCTTGGTGGAGCGCATGAAATTCCAGTTCCGCGCCGAATTCTTCAACGCGCTGAACCAAGTGAATCTCGGCACCCCGGACCGCTTCGTGAACACGCCGCAATTCGCCACCATCACGGAAGCGGCTACCCCGGGCCGCCAAATCCAACTCAGCGCTCGCTTATCTTTTTAGAATTTTGATTTCTGGGAGATAGCACTAGGAAAGCGTTCCCTGTAGCACTTCGCGGAGCAGCTCCTGCTTTTGCGCGGTGAGTTTCTTGCCCTGCGCCGTGAGGTAGAACACATCGATGGCTTTGTGCCCTTCCGTGTCGATCAGGGCAACCTCAATGTTGCATCCCAGCCGCGCCAGCGCCGAACCCATGTCATAAAGCAGGCCGGGATGGTCCTGCGTAATGATCTCCAACAGCGTGCAATGCGCCGAGGAGGAATCATCGAAGTTGATTTGCGTGGGGACCATCACTTTGGGTGTGCGCGCACGTGTGGCGCTCTCGCGGCCCTTCAGCAGCGGCTCAAGCGCCGCTTTCCCGTTCAACACGTCTTCCAGGCTCTTCCGGAAGCGCGCAATTTCGCTGGGATTTAGTTCCAGGGTGCGGTGCAAATCCGTGAAGTAAAAGGTGTCCAGAATAATGCCTGCGGAGTTGGCAAACGCATCGGCTTTGTGGATGTTCATACCCCAGCCCGCCAGAACTCCGGAAATCGTGGCGAAGAGCGCGGGCCGGTCGGGCGTGAGCAAAGTCAGAACGAAACCGTGGCGCGTGGCGGCCACTTGGGTTTGCACCGGTTCCGCACTGAGCTTGCGGTACAACCCGAAGTGCGAGGCAATCTGCTCCGGCGAGTGCACCGCAAGATAACGTCGCGGGAATCCCTCGAGGAACCGCTCGATTTCCTGCGTCGAAGCCCCGCTCCCCGCGCAGGCCTTGATTCGCCCGAGCAGGGAAATCTCGTCGTGGGCGTGGAGCCGATCGCGATCGAGCGTGCGGCTGAAGTAGTTCGACGTGGCCACAAACAATTGCCAAAGCATCTCCGCCTTCCACGGCGTCAAAGCTTCCGGATTGACCGCGTGAATGTCGGCATAAGTGAGCAGGCACAGGCGTTGCAGCCGTTCCTGATTGGTGACCGACTCCGCGAATCCCGCGACGGTAGCGGGATCGAAAATGTCGCGCCTCTGCACGGTGGCGGACATGTCCAAATGATGTTCGATCAATGCCTGGATTTCCGACTTCTCTTCTGGGGAAAGCTTCAAGCGCTTGGCTGCGCTATCCAGCGCCGCCAAGCTTCCCGTGACGTGGTTCTTCACCGGCATGCCTTTGCCGACATCGTGCAGAAGAAGGGCGAGAATCAGCAGGTCGCGGCGCTCTACTGTTTTCCAAAGTTGTATGAAATGGGCTCCGCGTTCGTCCGGCGGATCGGCCAATTCCTGCAAATGCTCGATGGTGCGCAAAGTGTGCTCGTCCACGGTATAACGGTGATAAAAGTCGCGCACCACCAGCGAATCGATCAGCCCAAACTCCGGGAGGACCTCCATCAGCAGGCTCAGCCGTTGCATGGGCCGCAACGCCAACCCGGGGTAATCCGAACCCAGGATTTCGCGCAACTTTTCCCACGACATTTCCGTGTTTTTGGGTGGAAGCTCGGGGTGGGTCAAGACGTAGCCGATGCTGCGTTCCGCCTCGCGGCTCAGCGGCGTACCCGTGCGAGCGCCCTCAGCAAAAAGCGAATACGTAATCGCGCGGTCGGAAAGAGCGGAAAGATCGACCACTTCCAGCAACCCGTCGCGCACTTGAAAGTATTTGCTTTGGCTTACGTCATACTTCCCGGCCCGAGCGGCGTTTATCAGCCGCTGCCGCAGCGTCAGGGGCACCGGCGCCTTCTGCTCTAAGTAACGCAGGAGATGCCGGTTCAGGGTTCGTGCGTGACGAAAGTACTGCCGCATCCACTCGGAAGGCGTCCGCGCAACGCCGTCACCAATTCCCAACGCCCGCTCCGCGGCCGCCTCCTGTAGTTCGTAGGTCAGCGTGTTATCGTTGCGCCCGTTGCTGTAATGCAAAAAGCACCGAGTAGCACTGAGAAAATCCACGGCGGAGGCGCAAAGCTCTTCTTCAGCGGCAGTGATGTTGCGAATTGCTTTCTTGTCTTCCGCCAGTTGCCGCAGCCAGGTGGTCGCCTGGTAATCACGCATCCCGCCCGGCGAATCCTTCACATTGGGCTCGAGATGAAAAATGGTGTTGCCATAGCGGTTCAACCGATCCCGCGTCAGCCGGTGCAACTGCCCCAGCAAAAATGGCCGCGCCTGTTTTTCCGAGCCGGGCAGCACCTTCTCATCTAGTTTTTCAAAAAGCGAGGAATCTCCCGCCAGGAACCGCCGGTCCAGCAAAGCCAGGTGAAATTCCGCGTTGTCTTCCTCTATGCGCTTGCACTCTTCGAGCGTCCGGCCCGCCGAGCTGACGCGGAATCCCAGGTCCCACAGCGTCCGCGAAAATTCCGAGATCAGCGGCCGGAATTCCTGCTCCGTGCGTTCGCTGCCAAAGAGGAAGAGAATGTCGAGGTCGGAGTAGGGAAAAAGCATTCGGCGCCCGTAGCCTCCGAGCGCCAGCAGGCATAGCCCATCCGGCTCGCGGCCTTGCACGCGCAGCACATCGCCGAAAATTTGCCGGACGTGATTGTCCGCCAGTTCGCAGATGGCGTGCAGGGTTTCCCGCACACTGGTGCCCGCTTCAAACTGTTTGCGAATTTTCTGCCGTTCCGCGTCGGCCTGTGGGCCGCGCACAGACAGGGGCGTCGGAGACTCTTGCATGTTCTCGGAGGGCGGGACGTCTGAATCAAATCCCGGGCGGGCAGCGGTTGTCACGTTCGGTCGCCTCTCGGTCAGGTTCCTGGTTGCCCGGAGGCTGGGAACGTCGAATACCTAGAGCGCATTTTCACCGCGCTCCTCATTGCGAATCCGGATGGCTTCGTCCACCCTCGATAAGAATATCTTACCGTCACCAATCTTTCCTGTCTTGGCGGACTTCAAGATCGTGTCCACTACGCGGTTCACCAGCGCATCCGGCAATACCATTTCTAATTTGATTTTCGGCAGCAGGTCCACGGTGTATTCGCGGCCGCGGTACACTTCGGTGTGACCCTTCTGACGGCCGTGGCCGCGCACTTCCGTCACCGTCATTCCTTCCACGCCGATCTCGCGCAGCGCATCTTTCACGGATTCGAACCGCGAGGGCTGAATGATTGCCTCAAGTTTCATCATGGATGTTTTCCGCTTTGGCCCCCTGCTTGACGCTCACTCCCTTACTTTCTCTAAGCTTCAAGGTTATAGGCTTCTTCGCCGTGCTGCGTAATGTCCAATCCTTCGAGTTCGTGCTCTTCCGGCACACGTATGCCGAGCAGTAAATCCACAATCTTGAGCAAGATAATCGTTCCAACTAGAGCGAAGGCCCATGCAATCAGTACGCCCACCAACTGATTGCCCACCTGGCCCCAGTGGCCGTCCAGTCCGCCCACCGCTTTTCCCACGCCAAAAATGGGATTCACAACCTGCTGCGCAAAAACACCGGTCAGAAGCGCGCCAATCGTTCCGCCCGCGCCGTGCACGCCAAAAGCGTCCAGCGCGTCATCATATCCGAACATGGCTTTGACTTTGGTCACCATCCCGAAGCAAGCGACGCCTGCGATCGCGCCAATCACCAGCGCAGGCATCGGCCCCACAAAACCCGCCGCGGGAGTGATGGCCACCAGCCCGGCCACCGCGCCGGAAATCGCTCCCAGCGCGCTGGCCCGGCCATTCTTGATCCACTCCGCCGCGCTCCAGCTCAATGCCGCGGCCGCTGCTCCGAAGTGCGTTGCCACAAACGCGCTCGATGCCAGTGAGCCCGCCGCCAGCGCGCTTCCTGCATTGAAGCCGAACCATCCAACCCACAGCAAACACGCGCCGATGAAACTCAGCACCAGGCTATGTGGCGGCATCGGCTGTTTTGGGTACCCAACGCGTCTGCCCATGTAAAGTGCGCACACGAGCGCGGAAACTCCCGAGGAAATATGGACGACGGTTCCGCCCGCAAAATCCAGCGTTGGGAATCTTCCTCCGAGAGAAGCGTTTAGCGAACCGCCCTTGCCCCACACCATGTGCGCCAGCGGGGCATAGACCACCAGGAACCAGAGAGCCATGAAAAGGACCGTTCCACTGAATTTCATGCGTTCGGCCGTCGCCCCGGTGATCAGCGCCGGCGTAATCACCGCGAACATCAATTGGTACACCATGAAGGTCGTCTGCGGAATCGTTCCGGCGTAGTCCGGGTTCGGCTCCGCGCCCACGCCACGCAGGAATGCGTGTTCGAATCCCCCGATCACCGGCCCGCTGCCGCCGAAGCACAAGCTGTAGCCCACCAGCGCCCACATCACCGTAATCAGCGCCATTAGCGCAAAACTTTGCATCATGATCGCCAGCGTGTTTTTCTGCCGCACCAACCCGCCGTAGAAAAGCGTCAGCCCTGGTCCCGTCATCATCAGCACCAGCGCCGCGCTCACCAGCATCCAAGCGTTGTCCGCGGAAGATTGCGCCGCCTTTACGTCCTTATCGAGCTGCTCCAGTTTTGCACTTACTTGCTGCGCAGGTTCCTGTGTTTCCAGGAAAATTGTGGCTGTCAGAGAGGGTTTCGTGGAGAGCAAGGAAGGCGTGGCGGCGGGAGCGGAAAATTGCTGCGAGGACAGCGGGACCGGAGCAAGCAGGATGGTCCCAAGAACGAAGACGAGACTGAGACTACACTTCCACCCTGCGCACTTCATAAAGTTGTCCGCTCCGCTGGTCTGGATTCACTACCGGGGGCCCACTCTTCTTTCGCACAGGATTATACGCACCCCGCCCGCGCGGCGCAGTTTGAAATTTTTCATGGTCTCGATTGATTTTTCTGATGTGGTAACCCAATTCAGCAGCGCTCTCCGGGAGAACGCAATGCTGCCTACGTCTATGCTAGAGCGTTATGATTACCTTCCCCTGTGCGTGGCCAGTTTCAACGTAACGAATCGCCTCAGGGACTTCGTTCAGCCTGTAGCGACGGTCGATGACTGGCGTCACCCTTCCTGTCTTCATAAGGTCGCCAAGGATGGCCAGATCCTCTTTGACAATTCTCGCCCCGACCATGACGAGCTTCTGGCTCCCGAGCCACGACATTGCCACCGCTCTGACCAAGCGAGCCAGAACGCTAATCATCCATCGGCCGCCTCCGTCTGCGGCGCCGACCATGATGTAGTTTCCGTTGGGCTTCAGGACGCGCCGGAATGCGGACAAAGAATGGTTCGCAATACAGTCGAAGATCAGGTCGTACTGTTGCCCGCGCTTCGTAAAATTCTCTCGCGTGTAGTCAATGACGTGACTCGCGCCGATGGATCGGACCATCTCCACATTCCGCGTGCTGCACACGCCCGTCACTTCGGCGCCGAACGCCTTGGCGATTTGTATTGCGAACGTGCCCACTCCTCCCGAGGCACCGTTAATCAAAACCCTCTGTCCCGGCGCGGTCTGTCCCTTGCCGCTCAAGCCGCCTCGCCGAAGCCCCTGCAAAGCTGTCAATCCGGCGATCGGAACAGAAGCTGCTTGCTCAAACGTCACGTTGGCCGGCTTCAGAGCCAGTTTCGCTTGGAAAGCGCAAGCATACTCAGCAAATGCTCCGTGAGCCGTGCCGAACACTTCATCGCCCAGCTTAAAGTGCGCCACGCTGCGACCGACCTCTTCGAC
>JAWOLO010000341.1:0-3480 GCA_033853375.1 Terriglobia bacterium | reverse complement strand
TCCACCACGCGATGGTCGTAGCTCAGCGTGACGTAGCACATCGAGCGGATGGCAATGGCGTCGTCGATGACCACCGGGCGCTTTTCGATGGTGCCGAGGCCAAGAATGCCCACGTTCGGCTGGCTGATCACCGGCAACCCGAAAAGCCCGCCAAAGACGCCGGGATTGGTGATCGAGAACGTTCCTTCCTGCACTTCCTCAGGCTTCAGCTTTTTCGACCGCGCGCGCTCCGCGAGATCGTTCATGGTGCGTTGGATGCCCAGAAAGTTTTTCTCGTCGGCATTCTTGACGACCGGAACGATAAGACCCCAATCGAGCGCCACGGCGATGCCGATGTTAATGTCCTTGTGCAGAACCACGTTGGTGCCGTCGAGCGAAGCGTTCAGCGTCGGGTAGCCGCGCAAGCCCGCTACGGCAGCCTTCACGAAAAAGGGCATGAACGTCAGCTTCGTCTCGTAGCGCTTTTCGAATTCATCCTTGGACTTGGCGCGCAGCGCGGCCACCTTGGTCATGTCCACTTCGTCGACCGAATAGACGTGCGCCGAAACGCGCTTCGACGCCACCATGTGCTCGGCGATTCTTTGCCGCATGGCGCTCATGGGCTGCACTTCGTAGTGGCCAAAATAAATCTTTTCGCGTGGCACGGCGGTTTCCAGTGCGACGTGCGCTTGCGCGCCCGATGCTCCCGGTGCGGCGGCCGGTGCCGGCGGAACCAGGACGGGCCGCGCCGCCGGAATCGCCACGACCGAAGGTGCCGCAGCTCCCTCGCCTCCTGCCGCGATAACCGCTTCGATGTCCTGCTTGCTGATGCGCCCCCCGGCTCCTGTGCCAGTGACGGTTGCAAGGTCGATGCCGTGCTCCTTGGCCATGCGCCGCACCAGCGGCGAACTATGAATCCGCCCGCCATCGTGCGGTGCTGACGGAGCCGCGGCAGCCACCGGGGCGGGGGCCACAGGAACTGGTGTCGGCCTTGGCGCGGGAACCGGCGCAGGAGCCGCAGCCGGGGCCCTCGCAGGGGCTTGCGCTTTCGCGGGGGCCGGGGCTGGCGCCGACGGTGTGGGCGCTGGTGCAGCCGCTGCTGTGCCTGCCGCATCAATCACGCCGACGACGGTCTGGATGGGCACGGTCTGGCCTTCGCCCACTTTGATTTCCTTCAGCACGCCTGCCGAAGGCGAGGGAATCTCCGCGTCCACTTTGTCGGTCGAAATTTCGAACAGCGGCTCGTCCCGCTCGACCTTGTCACCGGGCTTCTTGAGCCACTTGGTGATGGTTCCTTCGAAAATGCTTTCGCCCATCTGGGGCATCACGATGTCAACTGCCATGATCGTTCTCCTCTTCTCCTTATAATCCTAATACCGCGCCAGTTCCTTTGCTGCGGCAAAAACCTTTTTGGCGTTCGGCAGAAAATGCTCTTCCAGCGTCGGGGCGTACGGCACCGGCGTATCCAGCGCCGTGACGCGTACGAGCGGCCCGTCGAGGTCCTGGAAGGCTTTCTCGAAAAGAACGGCCGCAATCTCCGCGGCGATTCCTCCGGTCCTGGTGTCTTCATGCACAACCACGCATTTGTTGGTCTTCTTTACCGAATTGACGATGGTCTCCTCGTCCAGCGGCAACAGCGTTCGCAGATCGATCACTTCCGCCTCAATGCCCTCCTGGGCCAGAGCCTCCGCGGCTTCCAGCGAACTGTGCATCATCGCTGCATACGAAAGAATCGTCAGGTGTTTGCCCTCGCGCCGGACCACGGCTTTGCCAATGGGAACCGTATAATCTTCCTGCGGCACATCCCCCTTGATCCGCCGATAAAGAAACTTGTGTTCGAAGAACAGCACAGGATTGTTATCGCGCACCGCGGCTTTCAGGAGCCCTTTAGCATCGTATGGTATCGAGGGATAAATCACTTTCAGCCCCGGCGTATGCACGAAATACATTTCCGGGTTGGCCGAGTGGAACGGCCCGCCGTGCACGCCGCCACCCGACGGCCCGCGAATCACCATCGGAGCGGGCGCATTCCACAAGTAATGACCCTTGGCTACGAAATTCGTAATCTGGTTGAACGCGCAGACAATGAAATCGATGAACTGCATTTCGCAGATGGGCCGTAAGCCGAGGTAGCTCATCCCGCAAGCCGCACCGATGATGGCGCTCTCGCTGATGGGTGTGTCAATTACGCGCTCCCAGCCAAACCGTTCCAGCAACCCTTCGCTGGTTTTGAACGCGCCGCCGTACACGCCGACGTCTTCGCCCATGAGCAGAACCGTGGGGTCGCGCTCCATCTCCTCAAACATGGCCTGCCGGATGGCTTCAAGAAACGTAATTTGCGTTCCGCCCGTTGGCGGTCCGTTTGTCGGGGCTCCATTACCAGCCATGGCTACCTCCGAGCCTTTCGCGAAGCGCCCGCAGCCGCAACCTTCGCTTTCTTGGGTGCATTCTTAGCCCTTACCTTGGCTGCCGTCTTGGCTGGACGGCCATTGTTCGCCGGCTTTTCAATAACCGCAGACGTGTCCCCAAAATGAATCGGAGCATCCGCGCCTCCGGAACCCTTCCCGGAGCCAAAACCAGGAACCGTCCACACAGGCTTGACGCTGGATCTCGGCGGCGTCACTTCGGCGATGGGCCTCTCCCACTTGGCGCGAATCTGATGGCAGTCGTCGCCCGCGCAGTAGACGCCTCCTTCGGCAAATTCGGGGGGAGGCATCGGCGAGTTTTCCGCAAATTCGCGCTCTGCCGTGAGCAGAGCGTCGAGTTTGTCGTCGATCTCTTTTTTGCCGGCCGCGTCCAGCAGCTTCTCCGCAGTCAAAAACTTTTCATACAGCGCGATGGGATCGCGCGCTTCCCAGTAGGCGCGCATCTCTTTGGGCACGTACTCCGCGGGATCGTGCTGGGCGTGCCCTAGCCGACGAAACGTCTTCGCTTCGATCAGGATTGGTCCTTCTCCCGCGCGCGCCCGCTCGACCGCTTCCCGGGCGGTGTTGTAAACCGCCACGACGTTGTTTCCGTCCACGATGTAACTTTTAATGCCGTAAGCTCTGGCGCGATCCGCCAAATTCTCCAGCGGCACCTGTCGCCGCACCGGCGTCGAGTACGCCCAAAGATTGTTTTCGAGTATGAGCACAAAAGGCGCTTTTTGCGTGGCCGCAAAATTCAGTCCTTCATGAAACACGCCCGTCGAGCTGCCTCCGTCTCCAATCCAGGTCATGGTCACAATCTTTTGACCTAGGTACCGCCCTCCGATGGCCACGCCAGTCATGACCGGAATCAAATCCCCGAGCATGGAAATGGGCGAAACGATGTGCAGATTCTCAAGATCCCCAAAGTGGCTGGTACCGTCCCTACCCTTGGTCGGCGAATCGTATTTCGCCATGTGCTGCATGAAAATGTCGCGCGGCGGCACGCCCTTCACCAGAAGCGCGCCGATGTTGCGAATCATGGGAGCGATCCAATCTTTTTTCTCCAGCGCGTAACAAGTTCCGACGGAAATGG
>JAWOLO010000340.1:0-3958 GCA_033853375.1 Terriglobia bacterium | reverse complement strand
GCTTTGATTTTCTTCAACCGCCGCACATGACGTTCTTCCTTTGTAAAGCTCGCGTTGAGAAACGCTCTCACGAGATCCTCAGCGAGCTTTACTCCAATCACGCGGGCGCCCAGGACGAGCACGTTGCTGTTGTCATGTTCTACGCCCTGATGTGCCGAGTAAGTGTCGTGGCATAATCCGGCGCGAATGCCCGGGAGTTTGTTGGCGGCAACGCAGGCGCCCACCCCGCTGCCGCAGATCAGTATTCCGCGCTCCGCTTTGCCATCGAGTACTGCCCGCCCCACCGCTTCGGCATAATCCGGATAGTCCGAAGGATTTTCGTTGAACGCGCCCACGTCCAGCACATCATGACCCATGGACCGCAGAAAATCACCCATTACCGCCTTGAGAACGAATCCCGCGTGGTCGGCACCAATCACGAGTTTCATCAGCAGCTCACTTCCCTAACACTTCCCTGGCGGCAGCAACGACATGGTCCGAGGTAAATCCAAATTTCTTGAGCAGATCCTTCAGCGGTGCGGACGCGCCAAAACTGTGCATCCCAATAATCTTGCCTTTTGCGCCGGTGTACCGTTCCCAACCGAACATGGACCCCATTTCCACGGAAACGCGCGCCGTGACGCTCGCGGGAAGCACGCTTTCCTTGTACACCGCATCTTGCCGCTCGAAAAGCTCCCACGAAGGCATGCTCACGACTCTGCCTTTGATGCCTTCCGCCCTTAACTTTTCGTACGCCTCCACGCAGAGCGACACTTCGCTGCCGCTGGCCATCAGAATCACGTCCGGTTTCCCGCCAGCGCTGTCCGCCAAAACGTAAGCGCCTCTCGCAACGCCCGATGCCGGCGCATATTTCGTGCGGTCGAGCGTCGGCACTGCCTGGCGCGTCAACACCAAGCAAGAAGGACCATGCGGGTGGTGCAAAATCACTTTGTACGCTTCCACCACCTCGTTGGCGTCGCCGGGGCGCAGAACGAGCATGTTCGGCATGGCCCGCAAAGAAGCCAGTTGCTCGACGGGCTGGTGCGTGGGGCCATCCTCGCCAACGCCCACCGAATCGTGGGTGAAGATGTACAACGCGGGAATTTCCATGAGCGCGCCCAGCCGTATTGCGGGCCGCATGTAATCGCTGAAATTGAAGAAAGTCGCGCTGAAGCTCCTCAGCTTCGATAGCGTCATCCCATTGACGATCGCGCCCATAGCATGTTCGCGCACGCCAAAGTGAATGTTGCGCCCGCGGTACTCGTTGGGATAAAAGTCTCCCGCGCCGTCAAAAGTCAAGTTCGTTTTGTTGGACTTCGCCAGGTCCGCAGAACCTCCGATGAGCCATGGAATATTTTTCGCCAGCGCGTTCAGCGTTTTTCCGGAAGATTCCCGCGTCGCAATGCCTTTCGGATCCGCCGGAAAGTTCGGCAGGTCTTTGTCCCAGCCGTTCGGCAACTTCCCGGTCAGCATGCAGTTAATTTGATCCGCTTGCTGCGGGAACTGTTTTTTGTACTCCTCAAACTTGACTTGCCAGGCCGTATGCGCCTGCGCGCCACGCTTGCCCACGCCGTTCTTGAATTGATCGTACACGCCATCCGGCACAAGAAATTTCGCGTCCTCCAGCCAACCGTAATTCTTCTTCACTAGCTTGACTTCCGCTTCGCCGAGTGGCTCGCCGTGCGCTTCATAGGAATCCTGCTTGTGCGGTGAGCCGTAGCCGATGTGGCTGTTGACAATGATCAGCGTTGGGCGATCATTGGTCTTGAGGAAATTTTCGTAAGCGCGCGTCAGCATCTCGAGGTCGTTCGCATCCGTCACATGAGTGACGTTCCAGCCATAGCCCGCAAAGCGCGTGGCTACATCTTCGCTGAACGACCATTCCGCCGGACCGTCCAGCGTCACGCGATTGTTGTCGTAAATCCAGCAGAGGTTCGAAAGCTTAAGGTGTCCGGCGAGCGACGCCGCCTCGCAGCACACGCCTTCCATCAAGTCTCCATCGCCGCAAACCGCATAAACGTTGAAATCGAAAATCTCGAAGCCGGGGCGATTGTAATTTTCCCCGAGCCATTTGCCCGCAATAGCCATTCCAACGCTGTTGCCTGCGCCTTGCCCCAGCGGCCCTGTCGTCGTCTCGACACCGGTGGTCAGATGCGATTCCGGATGCCCCGGCGTCCGGCTGTCAATCTGCCGAAACCTTTTGATCTCCTCCATCGAAACCGCCAGATCATTGGTCACTTCGCCTTTCGCATTCACCATGCGCACGCCAGCCAAGTGCAGCGTCGCATACAGCAACATGGAAGCATGTCCGGCGGAAAGCACAAAGCGGTCGCGATTAGGCCAGGTTGGATCTGCAGGATCGTAGCGCAGGTAATGCTGCCAGAGCGAGTAAACCACCGGCGCAAGCCCCATCGGCGCGCCTGGATGCCCGGAATTTGCTTGCTGAACCGCGTCGATCGCCAAAGTGCGGATGGTATTGATGCTCAGAAGATCGACGTCTACCTGACTCTTTGCCTGGCTCACTTTCGCTCCTGTTGCGGGCAGGAGGGCACCCGCAAAATTTAGATGCGCCGGGGTGCGGCGCAGGTCACGGGATTTTACGACAAAATCGCTGGCCCTGCGCGGTTGCCTCGCAAAGTTCCTACTGTCTGACCAGCTGAATTACAAATGTATTCCACGCACATTTCAGAAGCTTGAAGAATCCCCTCCGCCGGCTCACCTTCAGCAATTTGCTCCTCCCCTGGCTGAAACATTAGCTTATGTTGACAGGGGAAAGACCGTCGCGTAGGATTCCTCGTCATAAAGCAGTCCCCACCTGAGGAGAAAACCTATGAACGATCGACCGGGTTTCTCATCCCAAGGGAGAAGTGTTGTTCAAGCCTGTGCCTTTCTTATGTTTTGTCTTGCGATCTTACTGGAATTGCTATGGACGCCGGGGGTCGGAGCAGGACAAAACCTTGATCAAAATCGCACATTCGTATTCCGTGGACACCAAGTCACTGTTGCATCAGCCTCCGACTCGGCCAATGGGAACTTTTCAAAAGGAACAAGCGGCTTGGCCGGACTGGTTCCTATTCCGGGAGGTATCACCCTTCCTCCACTGATTCACGTATTCGCCCCCGGTCCTCCGGGCGTGGGCCAAGGAATTGACGTCGAGCCAAACGTGATTTCCAACTTCCGGGGTTTTGCCGCGCAAGCCTATCCGGTAGGCTTGGGCACGGCCACCGATAGCGAAGGAAATACCTACGACGTGAACAACGATATGCGCGTGTTCCAGGGTGAGTATGTTTCCGTGGACGGCACGCACCATCGGGGCACGTTCGTCTTCATTTGAATTGACCTATACCAACCCGGTTCGGGTTTCACGGTGCAATTGCATGACTTTAACGGCGGCATTCAACAATCTGGCTTATTCTGGATCGTGCAGGTTCCCGACGACGCACTCAAGATTGAAGGCTTGACTGCGACACTGCACGTGGAAAACGCCTCGGTGATTGATGACTTCCAATTCTTTGCGCCCGGCGGCGTTCCGGCAACCGTTAGCTTCGATATGACCTGGACGGCCAGCGGACAGGTGATGCACTTCCGGCCGCAGTCTACTGATCCCATGGACCCGGCGAACTTCGCCGGTGAGTTCCGTCTTGCAACGGCAACGGGTTCCTTCTCGGGTTCGGAGTCGGGATTCTCCTTCACCGCTACGGGGAGTTCCGCTGGCGTTTTTGCCGAGATGGGAACCGAGCGAAACGGATTCTTCTTGGGAAGCAATCACTAGCAGTCCCGCCCTAACCCTGTCACGCAGGGTAAGGCCTGTCTGAAAAAGGGCCAACATAGCACGGCCACGGCATCGCAGATTCCGCGCTGCAATCTGCGTGCATTAGGGCACGGCATCCCGTGCTCGTTTTCGCACTTGATTTGAGCGCGCACCTACCCAGACCTGTCATCCCGAACCCAGTCGCGGTGTTTGCGAATGGGGGTGAGG
>JAWOLO010000339.1:0-2823 GCA_033853375.1 Terriglobia bacterium | reverse complement strand
TTTGATCCGAAAACTTGGGTCCTGAAAATCTGGGGATTAGTGGAAAACCCGGTTCGCCTCAGTTGGGACGAATTTTTGAAACTGCCCACCAAACGCGAAGTGGTGGATATCCACTGTGTTACTAGATGGTCAAAACTGGACACGGCATGGGAAGGCGTGCCTTGGTCCTGGGTGATGGAAACGGTCAGGCCAAAACCGGAAGCACACTTTATCATAGCCCATTGCGAATTTGATTTTACAGCCAATGTGCCACTGAACGAATTGCTGAACGATGAGAATGTGCTGCTCGCCTACAAATATGACGACAAACCCTTGGAACCAGACCATGGCTATCCGTTGCGCTTGCTAGTGCCTCATCTTTACTTTTGGAAATCAGCCAAGTGGCTTCGGGGGATTGAGTTCATGGAAAGGGACCGTGCCGGTTTCTGGGAAGGATATGGCTATCACATGCGGGGCAATCCTTTTTTGGAAGAAAGATTTTCGTAGGGTCCCAGGGTAAGTGAGCCTTAGGCGGAAGAAAAGTCCATTAGTTTCGGTCTTAGCACAATCCCCTTCCCTCTGGGCGCCGAGCCTCCATGTGGGGTCATTATTAAGCTGGGGATTTTATGGAGGCACTAGAGGTTATTGCCTTCAGCGTGGTGTTCGTCAATACCCGACACCCTTAGCCGCTGTGGTTCTCTGCGCGCCGCTTGACTCCTCGCAACATGCCACGTTCCATCAGCAAATGCACCGGTCTCAGGAGAATCCAGGTAAAGATGCGCAGGATCTCCGGTTTGTAGGTGAGTCGCGTCCGAACAATGAGCCGGGCCTTCGAGCCTAACCGTTACAAGAATTTAGCAAAGAGCCAGTATCCGCCGCTGTGACCGATTCCATTGAGAATCAAAAAACACCGAGTATATCGCGCCACATT
This sequence comes from Terriglobia bacterium, assembly GCA_033853375.1. Taxonomy (GTDB): domain Bacteria; phylum Acidobacteriota; class Terriglobia; order Acidiferrales; family UBA7541; genus Acidiferrum. The sequence continues at coordinate 1,913 of JAWOLO010000339.1, read as the reverse complement.
TTGAGAATGATCCAAAAACAGCGGCCTTACCATCGTCCTTCACTCAAACTACTTTCTAGCGTACCTCGCCAACTACTTGTTCCAGTTTTCAAGGATGTGCTCCTGCACGGCTGGTCGCACCGTCGCAAGCTCGATGCCGATGACGAAATGCCCTCCCTTCTTGAAACTCATCATCCGCGCATCCGCTATATGGGCGGCAGCAAACTCGGCATTGGCATATAGCTGCAGCGTGTCATCCTCCGCATGAACAATCAGGGTCGGCGCCCGGATACCTGCGATCCGATTCCCTGGCTTTTCACGGCTATTATCAAACACGGTCCCCGCAGATCGCTGTGAAACCGGGTTCATATAGTCAATCATGCGTACGGCTAGCCGCAGTTGCTCTGGACTGAGTTGACCCACGATATCCGTATTTACCCCCAAGAGTTCCATTAATTGAGACCGGAACACCTCCGAGACTGCCCAGTACAGCCAATCGTGCTTAAAGATGGTTACAAGCATCTTGCCCTTTACATCTGCCTCGCTCTGCTCTCCCGACGTGACCGGGGCGACGCCGGAGGAAAGGAGCGTCAGCGACGAAACCCGCTCGGGGTAGAGCAGGGCAAATGTGAGAGCCGAAGGGCCACCATGGGAAAGCGCTACTACCGCCACACGTTTCACGCTCAGATGGTCGAGCAGATAGGCATACGCATCGGCCTGATCGTCAAAGTTCGCTCCCTCGCGAAAGGTCGACTTGAGGTAACCGAACCGCGAGGGAGTAATCGCGTGGAACCGGCCGCCGAGTAGAGTTTGGGCCAGGAGCTCGCCTTGGTCATAGCCGCCTCCACTTCCGTGGATCACAAGGACATCGGGGCCAACTCCGTTCTCAGTGTACTCGACATCCCCGTGAGGGGAGGGCAGAACCGTGCTTTTCCCGCTGACTCGGGCGTACGCGGTCCTCATCTCCAGGATATAGTCTACTAACACGCAACCCAAGACGAGGGTAGCTGCCCCGCCCAGCAGAGCCAGTATTCGATTCTTCATTGTTACCTCCCCGTTGAACCGATCACTGTGTATCGGCTCGTATGGGTTCTCGATTAGGCGAATCCTGGCTCTGCAGGTCAGCCCACACATGCCTGTACTTGCCACTGCGCGGATCTCGCTGAGGCGCCCGTGCCGAACGCTCAATCAGGACATTCTCCAGTCCTTGGATCGCGAGAAAACTCTGTACGCGCGGCATCAACGCTCGCCAGACCGTGTCCGCATTACCACTTGGTTTCACTTCCAAGCGCACGGCGAGTTTTGCCGGAGCAGTCTGGATGGCTTGAAAGCGAGAGACGCCCTCTGTCTCTTTGATCACCGACCAGAGCGCAAGCGGTAGCACGCGCACTGCTACTCCACTGGACGCTTGGAGGCAAAGGATCTCGTCTGTCCGTCCGACGACGCTTACGCTGGGCAAGGGGCTCCCGCAAGGACAGAGATCGCCGTACACGCTGACGCTGTCTCCTAATTCGTAGCGCAGAATGGGCTGAACGTGATTCGCCAGGTTCGTGATGAGGACCGTGTGTGAACGCTCGCCCGGAGGAATCCGCTGATACGATTCATCGACAGCTTCTAGAATGAACCAATCGCTGTTGACATGTAAGCGTTGGTAGCGGCAGGTCAAGGTGAGGGGAGTGGCCTCTGAGCAGCCATACGACTCGGTGAGGGAACACCCGAATGCACTCTCAATCTGCTCACGTTGCTGAGGTAACAGGGTTTCCCCCGAACTGGTTATGAGCACGGGATGAATCTGCAGACGCCCGGCCGTTTGCTCCTCCGCCAGGAGGGTGAGGACAGTCGCATAGCCCCCTACCATAGCCGGTTGGAAGACGTTCAGTTCTCGCACGATGTCGGGAAGCGGAGTCAAGACGGAAATGATGCGCGACATTTTC
>JAWOLO010000338.1:0-14918 GCA_033853375.1 Terriglobia bacterium | reverse complement strand
ACCTGAATCAGTTTGGGGGTGCAATCGGCGGCCCCATTCGAAAGAACAAGACCTTCTTTTTTGTTGACAGCGAACAGAAGTATCAGCGCAAAGGCGTTACGTTTACAGGAGTGGTCCCCACAGACGCTATGAAGGCGGGGGATTTTACGAAAAATGCGCTTGGGCAGACGAATCCGATTGGCGCAATCTCCAATCCGAACGTCACTGGGGCGCCGCCTTTTCAATGCGATGCCTCCGGCAACCCCATGCCCCTCAATGGTGCTACGGCTGCCAATCCTGCTGGCAATGGCAGCCAGCCGTCCGGTACGCCTTGCAACAAGATTCCTGCGGGCTTGATCAATCCACTCGCATTAAAGTTGATGGCCCTCTATCCCGAGCCGAATGCCAACAATCCAAGTAACTTCACCAATTTCCTAAACGAGCCCGTACGCAAGCTCGATGAAACGAAATTCGACGTGCGGCTCGATCACAATTTTTCGAAAAGCGACAATGCTTTCGCACGTTTTAGCTATGACCAAGCGGTTTCCTACGTTCCGGGCGGCGGCGGCATCGGGAATTTTACGGAGTCGTTTTTCTTTGCCAGCAATCAGGGCATCATCAACCACGGGCGCAATATCGCCCTTTCAGAGACCCACGTTTTTTCGCCCACTACCGTCAATCAGATCAATGGCGGCTACAATCGTATTTTCAACTACATTACTTCGCAGGGGACGGGTAGTTGTGCAGCTGCCAAGCTCAACATCCCCGGCGCGAACCTCGATTGCAACGCCAGCAATCAATGCTCCCCGGTCGGTGTCAGTTGTGGTCTGACCATTTCTCAGGTTCTTGGCCCGTATTTCTCGATTGGAGATCGCGGCTTCTCTCCTTTCCAGGGAGGAACCAACATATTTTCGCTCAACGACTCCTTGGACATGATCCGCGGCAAGCATGATGTCAAAGTCGGAATGGGAATCCGTGCTAACCAGATGAACGTGAAGACGGAGGGCTTCCAAGACGGCTTCTGGACGTTCAGTGGCGCGTGGAGTGGTGACCCGGAAGCAGATCTGCTCTTGGGCTTAACCAGTCTGGCGATTCACGATCAGACGTTCAAGGGTCCGACGACGGGGCGGCGTTGGAAGATTTTCCGGCCCTACGTTCAAGACGATTGGCGATTAACGAAAAACCTGACCCTTAATCTTGGCTTCGCTTGGAATTTGACGACCCCGATTTCCGAGGTCGACAACCGCCAAGCCGATTTCAATCCTGCCACCGCTCAATTCCTGATTGCCGGACAAAACGCAAATAAATGGGCAGGCATTCAGTTCGACAAAACTGCCGTGGAGCCGCGCGTCGGTCTAGCTTGGAAGCCTTGGGGGAGCGACAAAACCGCCGTTCGCGCTGGCTACGCGATTTATCACGATTCCTCATGGAATCAGGGGGCGCAGGGTTTGTGGCAAAATCCGCCTTATTACGCCGAATCAGACAGTTTCGCTTTTGGTGGGTCCTGCACATTTGCCGCCGCCGCCTGCTTCACCCCTGCTGCTCCGAATGCTACAGCTATAAGCATCTTCCCAACAGCATTTTCCGGTGGGACTGGAGGCTTTCCGATTTTTGCAGCCCCGCCAAACCCGGCGAATTTTACGGGAACCATCTTGGCCCAAAATACAAATTTCAGGCTGGGGCAAGTCCAGCAGTTCAACGTCAACGTGGAACATCAACTTCCCGGGCAAATCGTGCTCACAGTGGGCTATGCCGGATCTCGCGGTCACCACATTCTGATTGACGGAAACAATCTGAATGTTTCGACACCCTCGGCATGCGGGGTCGTCACAGGCTACACGCGAGGTTGTGGGCCTGGCGGGACGTTCGTGCCTTCACCCTATGCGGCCCTCAACATCTTCAACACGATTCTCAATACCACCGACCAGGGGAACGCCCACTACAATTCTCTGGAAATGAAGGCCGAAACCAAGAGCTCCCGATACGGCATTTACGCTTTGATTGGGTACACCTATTCACGCACTTATGACAATGGCTTTGCCGATGGTCTTGGCTCTAACTATGGCGCCACTTACTATCCTCTCCCGGGATTTAACAAATTGGATTGGGCGCTCTCCGGGCAAAACCTGAACAACAATTTCATCGCCAGCGTCATTTACGACTTGCCCGTCGGCAAGGGCAAACACTTCGGCTCGAGTTGGAGCGGCCCGGTGAATACGGTCCTTGGGAACTGGCAGGTAACCGTCATTGAGAAAATCACCTCCGGTTTCCCGATTTTTATCGTAGATAGCTCTAACAATTGCTTCAGTCCCGCCAGTACAGGTGTTTGCTTCCTTAACAACAACGGGGCGAGCTTGACGCGTCCTGACGAGGTGGGCGACCCGAACAAAGGCGGAGGCGGAGCAGGTTGCCCAGCAAAGGTGCATACAGTTGCTAATTGGTTTAATCCTTGTGCATTCGCCCACGCAGCGCCTGGAGAACTTGGAAACGCTTCGCGCACGCCGCTGTCGGGCCCGGACTTCGTGAATACAGATTTCTCGCTCATCAAGCAATTCGCTTTGCCCTGGGAAAATATGGGGCTGAACTTCCGAGCGGAGTTTTTCAACCTCTTCAACCACGCGCAATTTGCTACGCCCAATGCGGCCGGCGGCCTCGGCATTCCGGATATCAACGCGCCCGGTTTCGGCGCAATCAATTCCACTGTGAACAACCCGCGGCTTGTGCAATTCGGCCTGAAGCTGACGTTCTAGGGCCGGCTAGTGAGGACTCAGCATTTTGGGTGAACCATCCATAAGTGGCACCTTTGCAAGCATGGCCAGCAAGAATAATTCTGCTTCGAAGGCAGCGAGGGGCGCGATTTTATCGCTGATGCTCGTGTCTTTGGCCCTGACTGTTGTCGTCTTGCCCCTTCACGCGCAAACCAAGCGCAAAGTCATCATCGACCAGGACGCCGCCGGACCGGGCGGCACGGATATGCAGGCGATTCTCGCGATTGTCAATTCACCGGAGACGGATGTTCTCGGTATCACCGTTCTCACCGGCGATGACTGGCGCGACGAAGAAGTGCAGCACACTTTGCGCCTGATGGAAATCATCGGGCGCACTGACATTCCCGTCGTGCCTGGAGCCGTGTTTCCTCTCGTCAATTCGAAGGAATACATCGCGAAGTGGGAAACACTTTATGGCAAAGTGCTATACCAGGGCGCGTGGAATTTTGCGCGGCGGCACCCCGTCCATGGCCCGTATGAAATTCCGCCGATGCCAGAAGGCGCTCCAACAACAAAACCTTCGACAGAGGATGCCGCGCACTTCATGGTCCGCATGGTCCATCAGTTTCCTCATGAGGTGACGATTTACGCTGCAGGTCCCATGACCGATCTCGCTCTGGCAATCGCCCTGGATCCTCATTTTCCTGAACTTACGAAAGAGCTGATCGTTATGGCCGGCAGTATTAATCCAGTGAGCGATGATCCGGAGTTTGCATTGAACCCGCGCCGCGAATTTAATTTTTGGATGGACGCGGAAGCTTCTCACGCCGTGCTTCATGCGCACTGGCCTCGATTCGTTCTCACTACGGTGGACATTTCAGTGAAGACAAAAATGGAAAAGGCGCTGATCGAGCAGATCGCAAAGAGCCGAACGCCTGCCGCGCAATACGTTGCCAAGTACGCCGAAGCAAACATTCTCTGGGATGAGCTGGCGGCCACCGCATGGCTGGATCCAAGCATCATCACGAAGTGGCAGAAACTCTATGTGGATGTCGAAGTGGACCACGGCGCATCGTATGGCGACACGCATGCGTGGGCTCCTGGCCAGCAGCCTGGGATGGGCGAGTCGCTCGTTGAAGTTCAACAGGATCTCGACAAAGACAAGTTTTATAAAGAATTTGTTGAGCTAATGAGCCGCGCGACGCCCGCAGCGCATCCCACGTCAACCAAAGGAAATGGACGCTCATAGGCAGCCAGGGTTGCAAACTCGCGCTGCAGGTTGCATGTATTGAAATTCATAATCATTGGAAACACGCATGGCAACACGCGGTTTCTCCTTGCTTGCCTGGCCTGTCCGTTTCTCCGACAATGGATGGTTTAGCTTAGCCCAACTTTCCCGCATGCTCGCTATCCTGTGCATAGCGGAGATGTGAGTGAGATGTCGACGCAGCTCAATTCGGCAAAACGATTCATCGCTTACTTTTCGATGGAGATTGCGCTGGAGAACGCCATGCCTAGCTACAGCGGCGGGCTTGGCGTGCTTGCAGGAGATACGATACGGGCTGCGGCCGATTTGCGATTGCCGATGGTGGCTGTGTCACTCCTTTACCGGAAGGGCTATTTCACGCAGCGTCTTTCGGAAGACGGTTCGCAAACCGAGGAGCCGGTCGAGTGGCGCGTCGAGGATTTCCTGGCCGAAGAACCGGCGCGTGCGAGCGTTTCGATTGAGAATCGCCGCCTCGAACTTCGCTGCTGGCGATACTCGGTGAAAGGCGTTCACGGGTTTGAAGTGCCGGTGTATTTTCTGGATGCGGACCTTCCTTCCAATACGGAATTCGATCGCAATCTTACCGCAACGTTGTATGGCGGGGACTCTTACTACCGCTTATGCCAGGAAGTAGTGCTCGGCATCGGCGGAGTGCGCATGTTGCGCGCGCTAGGGTACGACGATCTGACTCGCTTCCACATGAACGAGGGCCACGCTGCGCTGCTCTCTTTGGAATTGCTTGGCGAAGAAGCGCAGAAAGCAGGGCGCACGTCCATTCGCGGCGAGGACATTGAAAAAGTCCGCAGCAAATGCGTCTTCACCACGCACACGCCTGTTCCGGCGGGGCACGATCGCTTCCCTATGGAGTATCTAACTCGCATGTTCCCCGACCAGGTGAACTTTTTCGATTTGAACGATGCTTCCGCCGCTGATCTCGTGAAGCGAATCTTGCGAGCGGAACAAAATGTTCCCGGCTTGCTGGAGGCGGCTCGGCGCGGAGCTTCGGTGAACATGACGCAGTTGGCGCTAAGCTTGAGCACTTACGTCAACGGAGTGGCCAAGCAGCACGGGGAGACTTCGCGGCAGATGTTTCCCGAGGTTCCCATCGAAGCGATAACCAACGGCGTGCACGCCGGCACGTGGACTTGCCCCGCGTTTCAGCAACTTTTCGACCGCTACATTCCTTCCTGGCGCGAAGACAATTTCAGTTTGCGAAGCGCGCTCGGTTTGCCTTCCGAGGATGTTTGGGCCGCTCATCTCATTGCCAAACACGAATTGTTCGAAGTCGTTCGAACGAAGACAGGCCTCCATCTGGACTCCGAAGCATTTACGATTGGCTTCGCTCGCCGGGCTACAGGATACAAGCGCGCTGATCTGATTCTGTCTGATCTGGATCGCCTGCGCCAGATTGCCAAGGATGCCGGTCATTTCCAGATCATTTATGCTGGCAAAGCTCATCCGAATGACGGCGGTGGCAAGGAAATCATTCGCCGCATTTTTCGAGCGAAAAAGGCATTGCGGAAAAACGTCCCGATTGTGTTTCTAGATGACTACAACCTGGAACTCGGCGGCAAGATGACCTCTGGCGTGGACCTGTGGCTCAACACGCCGCAATTTCCTCTCGAGGCTTCGGGAACGAGCGGCATGAAGGCCGCGCTCAATGGCGTGCCCAGCTTGAGCATTTTGGACGGCTGGTGGGTCGAGGGCCACATCGAGGGAGTGACAGGATGGTCGATTGGCGAGTTACGCCGCGGGTCAGGAAACGGTACGCCAATCGACAATCAAGCGGAGGCAGAATCGCTTTATTCGAAGCTGGAGAGCACGATCCTTCCCCTGTACTACGGCGAGCGCCACAAGTTCCTCGAGGTGATGCAGCACGCGATCGCCATTAACGGCTCATTCTTCAATACGCAGCGCATGGTGCAGCAGTACATCACGGATGCGTACTTGCGCTAAGACTCTCTGCGTAGGATTTCGACGAGTAAGCGTGGGAACGAAATCAGCGAAGGCAGTTTTTGTACAAGGCCATGCCAACGGCGGCATCCATGCCAATCTTTTCCAGCGCAGCAATCTCGCGTTTCGTTCGAATACCCCCAGCAGCGATGATCGGATGGTTGGTCGCGCCGCGCAGGTTCTGAAACCATTTCAAATTCGCACCGGACATCGTTCCTTCGCGGTCCACATCTGTACATAGAAAGCCCGCACAAAAGGGTTCGAGTTGCGCCATTACCTTCTCCGCTTGAAGAGCGATGCGCTTTCGCCAGCCGTGGATGGTAATTCGTCCTTGCAGCGTGTCGAGTGCGATGACAATGCGCTTGCGATTCACCTTTCTAGTGAGCTGCCGTAAGAATCGCAGATTTACGCTTCCATTGCGAAAAACGGCGCTTCCAAGGACGATCTGATTTGCTCCCCAAGCTGCAATCTTCACCGCGCGTACAACGGTTCGGATCCCGCCGCCCACGCGAACTTTCATTCCGAATTTCGACCGTGCTTGCGCGCAGAGCGCACGGACGAGCTCATCGTTCGAGCCTTTGGCCATGGCCGCGTCAAGATCGATGATATTTAGCCACGGATATCTTTGGAATTTGTGCAGGAGGCCAAACACATCGGCGATGGCAAGCTCGCGCGTGCGACCGTGCACCAACTGAACCGCTTGCCCGTCTTGGAGGTCGATGCAAGGAATCAGCACGGCCAACGAACCTCGACTCCGTTCTTGGCAAGAAACTCTTTCAACCCGCGGATCGGCTGCACGCCATCGTGAAAGATCGAAGCGGCCAGCGCGGCATCTGCCGCTCCCTCCTTGAAAATCTGGACAAAATGCTCCGGCAATTTGGCGCCGCCGGAAGCGATTACGGGAACGGATACTGCTTTTGAAATTGCCGCGATCAGCTCGGTGTCGAAGCCACATTGTGTCCCGTCCCGGTCAACTGAAGTAAGCAGGATTTCGCCGGCGCCCTGGACAACGCCATTTTTCGCCCACTCAATGGCATCTCGAGAAGCGGACTCGCGCCCGCCGCGGACCATGACGTCCCAATGATTACCATTTCGTTTTGCATCAATGGCTAAAACCACGGCTTGGGCGCCGAATTCACGCGACAGTTCGGAGATTAGTTCGGGGCGCGAGACCGCGGCCGTGTTTACCGTGACTTTGTCCGCGCCGGCGCGCACCACGGCGCGCCCATCTTCGAGCGTTCGAATGCCGCCGCCCGCGGTGAGCGGAATGGAAAGCTCGGCCGCAACGCGCCGAATGGTCTCCAAGAAGGTTGGGCGGCGGTCGCGCGAAGCTGCTATGTCGAGCACGACTAATTCATCCGCGCCTTCCGCGTTGTAGTGCGCGGCCAAAGCCACCGGGTCGCCCGCATCGCGCAAACCGGCAAAGTTCACGCCCTTTACGACGCGTGCGCCGTCGGTGTCCAGGCATGGAATGATACGATGCGCGAGGCTCATGCCGCCAACCTCAGAAAGTTGCGCAGCAAGCGCGAGCCGGCGTCACCACTTTTCTCCGGATGGAATTGCACGCCATAAATATTTTGTTTTTCCACGATCGCTGCAAAGCTGGCTCCGTGAAAGCAAGTTGCGATGGTGGACCCATTTGAATCAGGCGCCGCAAAAGAATGCGCAAAATAAAAGTAAGCGCTGGAATCGATGCCCGCGAGCAGCTGCGATTTACTACGATTTACGGCAATCTGATTCCATCCCATGTGTGGGAGTTTCACAGTGGATGGTAGGGCACAGACTTTCCCCGGCAGTAGATTCAGGCCACGCAGTTGCGGTGACTCTGCACTCGATTCGAAAAGCACTTGCAGCCCCAAACAGATGCCCAGAAGGGGTACGCTGTGCGCAATGGCGTCAAGCAAAGGCGTGCGAAGCTGTTGTTCATCGAGCGCCCGAACCAGCGCGGCATAATGCCCCACGCCTGGCAGAAGGAGAGCATGCGCTTTCGAAATGTCCTCCGGCGAACTGGTTCGTTCCGATTCTGCGCCGAGGCGTTGCAGAGCGCGCTCGACAGAGGGCACGTTCCCAGCGCCATAATCGATAATGGTGACCTTCATAACATCCCCTTGGTGCTGGGCAAGACTTTTCGCAGGCGTTTGTCTTTCGATACTGCAAAACGCAGGGCGCGCGCGAAGGACTTGAACACGGCCTCAATCTGATGATGGGAGGAGCGGCCGTACAAAATGCGCAGATGCACGTTGGCTCGGGCGGCTTGCGCAAAGCCTTGAAAAAAATCTTCCAGTAATTCCACCTGAAAATCTCCAACGCGTTCCGCCCCGATCTTTGCTGTCACAATGCAGCAGGGTCGGCCACTCAAATCCACGGCGGCGGCAGCCAGGGTTTCATCCATCGGCATCAGAAAGTAGCCAGCGCGCAGAATGCCCCGCTTCGAGCCAAGAGCTTTTTGCACGGCCTCGCCTAGCGTGATGCCCACATCCTCCACGGTATGGTGTTGGTCGACATCCAGGTCTCCGCGTGCGTTCAACTCCAAGTCGAAACCTCCGTGACGGGCAACCAGATCCAGCACGTGGTCAAAGAAATGAATTCCCGTCGCGATGCACGCTTTTCCGTGCCCATCCAGGTTGAGTTTCAGCCGGATGTCCGTCTCGTTTGTCTTCCGATGAATTGTCGCCTTGCGAGCCATTTTCAATTCATTTTTGGCGCGGCGCCGTTTCGCCCTGCTGGCTTCCATTGTTTTCGTATGACCTTGAGTAGCCGCCGCATTTCTGCGGAAGTTCCGATGGTGATCCGCACGGAACCGCTGCCCATGTCCTTGCTGCGGTCACGGACCAGAATTCCCAGTTTTTCCAGCTTGCGAAACAGCGCCGGCCCGTCACAGCCGAATTCCGCCAACAAGAAATTCCCCGCACTGGGATAAGTCTTAACGCCCAACCCACACAATTCCTTGGCAACCCAAACGCGCAGACGCTTTACCTCAGCGACGTAAGCGCGCATTCTCCGCGGATCACCAGCAGCAGCTTCTGCGGCAACCAGTGCAGCCAAGTTGACGGGATAAGGCGGCATCGCACGTCGTACGAGAGCAAGGGACTCCGCACACCCAATCACTGCGCCAAGACGCAGTGCGGCAAGTCCGACAACTTTAGAGAACGTTCGCGTGACAAAGAGTTGCGGATATTTGTGAATCCAAGGCAGAGCGGTGAAATCGGAGAATTCTGAATAAGCTTCGTCCATCACGACGACTGTTTGCGTCGCTGATTCCAGGATGCTGCGCAGTTCTTTTTCGCCGATCAGTGTACCGGTCGGGTTATTCGGATTCGCAATGAACAGGACGCGCGGATTCTTGCGCAAGCCTGCTAGCACGTCTTCCAATGGGAATTCCATGCTCCGGCCGTAGCGGGCCGCACATACCTGCGCTCCCGCAATTTCCGCGTAATAACGGTACATGGGAAAAGTAGGCTCGCAGATTAGGATACTGCTGGCCGGCTCGACGAACGTATCGAAGAAAACGCGCAGTGCTTCATCGCCGCCATTGGTAAGCAACAACTCTTCAGGCCGTACACCGAAGTAACGGGCCAGCCGCTCCGTTGGCTTCTGATATTCCGGATACATTGCCAGTTGCTTGGTAGTGAGTTTCGCGAGCGCGCGCCGCACCGCCGGCGAGCAGCCACGCGTATTCTCATTGAAATCAAGACGAACCTTATCGGAGCGTCCTTCGGCGGGCGCTTCGTACGTGCGGCGATTCAGGATGGCCTGGCGTACAGGCAGATGCACTCTCATCGGCGGATCCTCACGGCGTTGCGATGTGCCATTAGGCCTTCGGATTCTGCCAGAGTTTCCACGGTATCGGCGAGATGCACAAAGCCATTTCTTGTGATGGTCTGAACACTGACGCATTTTACGAAGTCCGCCGTCGAGAGCCCGCCGCGCCACCGCGCCCAGCCACCGGTGGGCAAAACGTGATTGCTCCCCGTGGCGTAATCGCCGAGCGGCTGTGCCCCCCAGGGTCCGAGAAACACGGTTCCGGCAGCGCGAACTTTCGGCGGAAGGTTTTCTGCATTTTCGGGCAGACTGAGATGCTCGGGGGCGAAACGATTAATGAATTCGCAAGCCTGATCAGTCGAGTCCGCGACAAGGATTGCGCCTGAATCTTTCGTCGAGCAGTGGGCCATGCTGGATGGCAGCTTCGCGAGCTGTTTCTGAACCTCCCGCTGAACTTCGCAAGCGAAGTTACGAGAAGTCGTGACGAAAAAACTCGCGGCATCCTTTGCATGTTCTGCCTGAGCGAGAAGGTCGGCCGCAATCCATCGCGCATTGCCATGTTCCGCAAAGACGATGGCTTCCGTTGGTCCGGCAGGAAGGTCGATCGCGCAGTCGCTGCTTACCAGTTGCTTGGCAGCAGTGACGTACTTGTTCCCGGGCCCAAAGATCTTGTCTACCCGCGGTACGGTCTCTGTCCCATACGCAAGCGCAGCGATGGCCTGCGCGCCGCCGATGCGTGCGATTCGCTCGACGCCAAGAATTCCTGCCGCCGCAAGCAGCTCGGCGTTTGGCTTAGGGCAGACGACGACAATATTCGGTACGTCCGCAACTTTTGCCGGAACGACTGTCATGACCAGCGTCGAAACAAGTGAGAAGCGACCTCCAGGAATGTAGCAGCCGATCGTCTCGATGGGCCTGACCACTTGATGAATCTTTACGCCAGATGTTGTTTCGACGGCCCAGGGACGGGGAAGCTGTTTCTTAGCCACGCGTCGAACATTCTCCACTGCCTTCTCGATGGCTTTTCGAAACTTTGTACTCGTTGCTTTTTGAGCGGCTCGTATTTCCTGTTTTAAGATCCAGACTCCAGATTTAGCCAGATCCGTGTTATCGAACTTTTTTGTATAAGCAAAAAGCGCTGTATCGCCGCGTTTACGCACATCCGCGACGATTTCTGCGACAGTGTTACGGGCCTCCGCATCTTCCTGTGCGCGGCGCGCTAGTAGCCATCTTTCCGTCTGAGGTGTGAGCTTCAGGATTCGCATCACAGCACGATCTTGTTTAAGGGATATTCGACGATCCCTTGGGCTTTTGCAGCTTTCAATTTCGGCAGGATCTGCCGCACCACGGCTTCTTCGATGATAGTGTTGACGGCCACCCATTCCGGATCGCTCAGCTCGGAAATCGTCGGTTTTTTGAGTGCCGGAAGCACGCCGAGGACTCCTGGCAAATCGTCCCGGTGCACGTTGAGAAGCAGGCCGACCTTGCTTGCTGCCGCGATCGCTCCTTGCAGCATCAAGATCAAATTTTCAGCTTTTTGGCGCTTCCAACAGTCGGCCGCTGCGGGGTGGTTCATGATAAAAACCGTTGCGGATTCTAGGACGGTATCCACGATGCGCAGGCGATTGGCGCGCAGCGACGAGCCTGTCTCTGTCACTTCCACGATGGCGTCCGCAAGTTGTGGCACTTTCACTTCTGTCGCGCCCCAGGAAAACTCCACGCGAGCCTTGACGCCGTGTTTCGCCAAATACTTTTCGGTGATTTGCACAACCTCGGTTGCGATCACTTTTCCTTCCAAGTCGTGTGGCCCGCGAATCGATGAATCTTCCGGCACGGCCAGCACCCAGCGCACACGTGCCAACCGCTGCTTAGCGTAGACCAACTCAGACAACTCCTCGACAGCCGCCTCGGTCTCGACCGCCCAATCATGGCCGGTGATGCCCGCATCCAGCGTTCCCGATTCCACATACCGCGCCATCTCCTGGGCACGCACCATCAAGCATTCGATCTCCGGATCATCGATGGTGGGCACGTAACTCCGCGAACTCAGCGTGATTTTCCAGCCTGCTCGCGCGAACAAATCGAGCGTCGCTTCTTGCAAACTTCCTTTGGGTATTCCTAGCTTTAGCACTCTCATCGGCGCTTCTCCGATCCGTAGACTTCTTCGGGCGAATACGTGCGCTCCGCGATGACTTTCGCGTCGCCGCTGGGTTCAACGGCGCGGAAGAAACAGCTCCGATAACCCTCATGGCAAACGCCCGGGCCGACAGGCGCGACTTGCACCAGCAAAGCATCCGCGTCGCAATCCACTCGAATTTCGCGAACCCGTAAAACGTGGCCGCTCGATTCACCCTTCTTCCAAAGCTTGTTTCGGGAGCGGCTGAAAAAGACCACTTCTGCGGACCGTTGTGTCTCGCGCAATGACTCGGCGTTCATGAACCCGAGCATCAGGACGTCGCCACTTCGTTCGTCCTGGATAATGGCGGGTACGAGCCCGCCGCCTTTTTCAAAGTCGATCTTCATTCCCTATGCCTCCCCAATGTCACTGCACAAAAACAAAAAACCCGCCAGGCTTGGTTGCGCCGGCGGGCCGAAGAGTGCTTTGTTTAGCGGATTGCTATGCACACCTCAGCGGGCGCGGCATGTGGCCGTGATGATGATGGCGACGATGCGCCCGAGTTGTGTGCATGCGTTCCATAGAGAAATTCAAAAATAAAGGAAAACGCCCCACCTGTCAATCAACGTTTGCGACAGGCATAGTTTCAGGGCATTGTTTTGCGATTCTGCTTCTGTACCGCATCCCTGCTAAAATGGCGCGGAGAGGACGGGGGAGGCGGGACCAACATGCCAGAAAAGGTCAAAAAGGACGAGCGCGACTGGAAGAAACAGCTCACGCCAAATCAGTATTACGTAACGCGGCAGAAGGGAACGGAGCCTCCTTTTACCGGTGAGTACGAGGATAGCGAAACGCCCGGGACATACAAGTGCATCTGCTGCGGCCAGCCTCTATTCCGTTCCGAGACGAAGTATCACTCTGGCTCGGGTTGGCCGAGTTTCTACGCTCCTGCCAGCGAACAAGCCGTGGAGGAAGAATCCGACACCAGCCACGGAATGCGGCGCGTCGAAGTGAAATGCAGCCGTTGCGACGCGCACCTGGGTCACGTGTTTGACGATGGACCCCAGCCCACAGGTTTGCGCTATTGCATTAACTCCGCGGCGCTGCAACTGGATGAAGACTAAAGACGCGCCCCGGTTTAGGCCGAGGCGCTTGCTTTGCTCAAGGACAACCAAGGAAAAAACAAGAAAATCAAGCTGCTGGGCAGGAACACGCCACCATTTCCGCAACCGGGTCGCGTTCCCAGACGGCAATCAAGAGCACCTTTGCCCCAGAAGGATATTTGAAAACGTAGTAAGTGTGAGCGAAGCCCTGAATCTCATAAAAGCCGGGACGGCGCGGATCGGGCCGTGATGCGGCCCCGTCGGTCAAAAGCTGGCGCAATTCCGCGACCTGCTCCTGCGAATGGTTTCGCAGATCCTCCAATAGGGGCGGTTGTTTTGTGATGGGCATCGTCATTGTTTTGCTCCGCCACATTCCAGCTTATCTTCTCCTCACCATATACAGACGAAAGAAACGCCAAAATGTTTCATGGGCCGCAACAATTTTGTGCCTCATCTGTAGACAACAGACAATTTGGCCCGCGAAGTCTTTTCTAACGCACTAAAAATGGCTTTTTTGCTGCCAAAGAGCTTAAATCACCGGCCTTGCCGCCAGACACGGGTTCGTCCCACTGCAATGGAAAAACGGGAACCCGAAACTTTTCCGTTCTGGGCATTCAAGGACGAATCTTCAAAAACAAGCGGGCCTCACAGTTTTTCGTCAACCGAAGCGTCCCCGCTCGCTGACAAAGTCTTTTCCTGGATGTCAGCTATAATCACGGCCCGTGAATAGCATTCTCGATGGCATCTGTGTAGTCGAATTGACCGAAGCGCTTGCCGGCCCCTATTGCGCCATGTTGCTTGGCGACCTGGGCGCCGATGTGATCAAGGTTGAACGTCCCGGCGTGGGCGATCAATCGAGAACCTGGGGACCGCCTTTTGTCGGTGGCGAATCCGCCTATTTCCTTGCGGCTAATCGCAACAAACGTTCCATCGCGCTCAATTACGATCATCCGCCCGGCGCAGAAGCGTTCCACAAACTCCTGGCAAGCGCCGACGTCTTCGTTCACAATCAGCCTTCGCTGACGTCGTTACAAAAACGCGGAATCGATTCCGCAACGCTTTGCGCAAAAAATCCCCGCCTCATCTACTGCAGCATCACAGGCTATGGCTTCACTGGCCCCAAAGCAGGAAGACCCGGCTACGATATCCTCGCGCAAGCAGAAGCCGGTGTTATGAGTTTCACCGGTGAGCCCGCGGGCGGGCCGATGCGTTATCCCATTGCCATCGCAGACATGACTTGCGGAATGTACGCCGCCACGGGAATCCTCGCAGCCCTTTTCCATCGCGAAAAAACCGGGCGTGGCCAAGTCATTGACATGGCCCTCTTTGACTCGCAACTGACGTGGCTCGCAAACGTCGGAAGCAGCTACCTGAACGCGGGCGTCTCTCCGCAGCGCTGGGGTAACGCGCATCCGAGTATCGTGCCTTATGAAGTTTTTCGCGGCAGCGACAATCGCTACTTCGTTGTGGGAGTGGGAACCGACGCGCTGTGGAAGAAATTCCTGATTGTCCTGGGTGCACAGGACAAAATCGGAGCTGATGCACGGTTCACAACCAACGCGGACCGCATCAAGAACCGCGCCATTCTCGTGCCTCAACTGCAAAACATTTTTTCGCAAGACTCTGCGGCTGCTTGGCTGGGAAAATTTGCCGCTGCGGAGATTCCTGCTGCGCCCATTAACACTGTCGCCGAAGCGCTAGGCGATGCGCAAACTCAAGCTAGAGGCTTGATCGTCCAACTCGAGCATTCGGCGATTGGCGCCGCAAAGAGCATCGCCAATCCAATTCGCCTTTCGGGGACGCCGGTGAGCTATCGGTTGCCTCCGCCGCTCCTCGGCGAGCATACTGCCGCGATTTTGCGCTCCCTCGGCTACTCCGAAGCAGACCTTCGCGCCATGTCTGCTGAATCCGCCAGTTGAATTTAGCTCCGACTCCTCGCAGCAACAAGCCGAAATGGGGTAGAGTCAGGGGCGCTAGAACAACGATGGCCTCGCCGACCCTCCGAGCAAACTCGTGTTCATGTTGGCGAT
>JAWOLO010000337.1:0-3180 GCA_033853375.1 Terriglobia bacterium | reverse complement strand
CAGGCCTCAGGCATCAGAGGCAAAGCATCGACACCAAATGCTCTAGAAAGCAGGCGAGCCGACGATCAAAATCCCAACCTCAGCTCAGCCCTACAGAGCAATCGAGTTTTGCAACAGAATTGGGGGTAAAGCGGACATTAGATCGCACGGCGCTGATGGCGCGCCTTTTGACACTTCTGAGGGGCCCTGAGAAAGCCACGAACATGCCCATTCTCTAGACGGGATAATGAGAGCCTGTTGCCGGGGGATGGTTATTGGATCGGCTCGTAGTCGTTTCTAACCGCGTTTCGGTTCCGGGCGATAGCGCTCTGCGCGCTGGGGGGCTCGAAGTTGCATTACGGCCAGCGCTCCAGAAAAACGGAGGCGTCTGGCTGGGTTGGAGCGGCAAGGTCGCGGCGGGGAATGAGCTAGAAACGCGGTCAGTCCGACACAAGAATATCGAATATGTAGTCACCGACCTTTCGAAGGAAAGCTTTGAAGAATACTACAGCGGCTTTGCCAATCGGGTGTTGTGGCCAATCCTGCATTACCGGCTGGACCTCGCCGAGTTCGCACGCAGGGATCTGAGCGGGTATTTCAGGGTCAATAATCATTTCGCCACCGAACTCGAAAAGATTATCGAGCAAGATGATCTGATCTGGGTCCATGACTACCATCTAATACCGATCGCAGATGCACTGCGCCGCCGCGGGCACAGCAACCAGATCGGATTCTTCCTCCATGTTCCGCTTCCTCCACCCGAGATTCTGACCTCGCTGCCAAACCATGAACAACTGATCCCGTTGCTCATGCAATACAACGTGGTCGGCTTCCAGACCGAGGGCGACGTTCAGAATTTTGTTCGCTATCTGATTTCCGAAGTCGATCAGATGCGGAAGACCCGGATGTTTGAATCGGCTGGCCGCCACGTCACCCTGAACGTGAATGGTCAGGAGACACTGATCGGCAGTTTCCCGGTTGGTATCGAGCCGCGGGCATTCGCGCGACTGGCGCGGCGCAATGAGCAATCTCCATTGGTAAAGGATCTTGTTGCGAGCTTGGGTGGTCGCAATCTTGTGATCGGAGTCGATCGCCTCGACTATTCCAAGGGGCTCATCCAGCGGCTCGATGCCTTCGACATCTTCCTAGCGAATCACAGCGAGTGGCTTGGCAAGCTGACCTATGTGCAGATCACACCGACAAACCGTTCCGAAATACCCGAATATTCCGATTTGCAAGGAGCCCTGGAATCTGCGGCTGGCCGCATCAACGGAAAATACGGTGAAGTGTCATGGACGCCGATCCGCTATGTGAGCCGCGTATACAGTCGGTCGGTGCTGGCGGGACTTTATCGAACGGCTCGCGTCGGCCTCGTGACGCCATTGCGCGATGGTATGAATCTCGTCGCGAAGGAGTACGTCGCTGCTCAGAATCCGGATGATCCAGGCGTCCTTATCCTGTCCCGGTTCACCGGCGCCGCGATCGAGTTGCGGAGCTCCTTGCTAGTCAATCCCTATGATTCCGAATCAGTCGCTACCGCTCTCTCGCAAGCGCTCGCAATGCCGCTCGAGGAAAGACAGGCTCGGCACAGGGCGCTGCTCGCCAAAGTTTGCGAATACGACGTCAATCGGTGGCAACGAGAATTCTTGGCGGTCTTACGGGGAGGACGGGAACATGAGAGATTCCAGTCCAACGCGTCTAATGGCGAACTCACGAAGCTAGAGACCCACGGCGCGCGTTTGGCGCCAATTGCCGAAATTGAGAACTGAGCGCACACAAATTGGGGCAGAAGTGGCGCGCGGTCAATTGCAATCGTTATAGAGCGGCATTCAATGGACACCCATAAGACCGGTTTTCCCGCCCGGGATGACCCATAGCGCCATCGTCGCTTCACCCGATTCGACAGTTGTAATTTCTACGTCAGTAACAGTCTCTCCGCGGGCGCGAAGCGCGGTTCTTGCCACGCGTTTAATGCGGCCGAGTAGGTCTTCGTAGTTTGGACCAAAAACTACGAGCTCCGGCAGTGCTTCCACAAAAATGAACCACCATCCGTCGAGCTTGGATTGCTCGACTCGCAACGGGTATCGGCGAAATTCTGCCATGATACTCATCCTCGCCGTCTGTCTGTCGTGCTCGAAGTTTCCGTTTCCTTAGCTATGAGGTCTTCGAGCGTCTGTCACGAAAATCGACCCACAGCTGAGGCGATCTCCAAAACTTTGGGTTCATGTGCCTGTGTAAGCAACACTCCGCACACGCGGCACTCAAACGTCTGCAATCCCGGCAATCCGCCAATCTTTGCGACTGAGCGCACGAACCGCATGGTTGCGCCACAGCTCGGACAGCATGGAGCAGGATGGTAGATGTGCTCGTGGTGCATAAGCCCCCGGCGTTACGCTACGCGCTAAACAGCTAGAGCTTCCCCGGCCGCAATGAATGCCTTCACCCGGTGGCCGCATTTGGGCAAGTGAGAACTGCAACCGAATTAGAGTAAGCGTCTGGTTAAGTGGGGGGCTCGGACAACGAGTGGCCCTGACTAAAAGCAGCGGGAAATTGCCGCGTCATTCCTGCGAACGTGCACAGCCATCATTTTAACATCCGCGCTACGCAATTCGGCCCTGTCTTTAGGTTCTGATCGTGGCGTTGGGGACAAGGGGGTGAGTGACCGGTCGTACGCCTTGACTTAGGTCGGGGTCGTCGGCTGACGCGCTCAGTAGATACATGACCAAAATCGCGAAACGCAATGGCGTTAATCGTGCGGAACCTAATTCGATTTTGAGGGTGGTCTTAATCGAAGAAGCTGTCAGGGAGTATCTCAAGGGTAGACCTCAAACTTTGAGGCTTTTGCTCGAGCGGCGTTGCGACGCCATCGAACGCGAAGATGCCGAGAGCGTCGCAGCGAAGATTGGAGCGTAGCGAGAGAGTATGTATGGCTCTCTGCTCCAAGGACTGGCGTAGCCTAGCGGCAGGATATTTTTCTAAGCAACGCTCGTCACGGCGGCCGGATCGCGTACGAAATAGACCCGTTCCTCGGCCGGGTTGAAGTTGACGATGGACCGGTGCTGCGCCGCGAACGACTCGATTTTTCGTCTGCCGTCGTCGTCCGTTTCTCCGAACGCGTATTGATCGCCCTTGGTCGAAAACAGGATGCGCGCGTCGGCGAACGTGATCCATCCCCGTTCGTCCGGTGGCAATGCCGACAAG